>CAZNDN010000074.1:10109-19670 GCA_964571815.1 uncultured Fibrobacterota bacterium
AATCCGCAACCACTCCCGACCCGTCGCACGGGACCAAGCTGGGCGCCCAGGATGACGCATCCGCGGAATTCCTTTACGCAGATCTGGACGAAGTACGAGTGGAGCGGGTTCGTCGCTCCGATGCCTGGCTGAAGCTCTGCTACGAATCCCAGAAGCCTTCCGGCAGCTTCCTTCAATTTCTTTCCGTAAAGGCTCACGAAAGCTCGATCTCGCAGAAATAGCGCTTGTAGTAATGCCGGATTTGGTGTTGGGCTCTCTGAAAGGGCCTACTCTCGAAGCTTTGCGCTCAACTCCGAAAGAAGGCTCAGCGCCTCCAGCGGGGTGAGATTGTTGGGCTCGATCTGCCTGAGTTCCGCGGCAACGTCCCGGGCGCGGAGATCCTCCCGCGATGCGCCGGGAGCCGAGGAAAAAAGATCGGTCTGTATATCCGGTGCGCTTCGAGTGTCTTCCTTGTGACGCGCCAGGACCGGTGTCCGGTCCGGTGTTAACTCCATGCTCTCCAGGTTGGCGAGAATCTCCTTGGCCCGGAGGATAACCGGCCTGGGTACACCGGCAAGCCTGGCAACCTGGATACCGTACGAGTGGTCGCAGCTCCCCTCATCGATCTTCCGCAGGAAAATGATCTTGTCGTTCCACTCCTTCACTTTCACGTGCACGTTCCTGATTCGAGGAAACAACAGGGCCAGTTCGGTCAACTCGTGGTAGTGGGTCGCGAAGAGCGTCCGCGGCCGTCTGTTCGGGGTCTCATGCAAATACTCCGCTACGGCCCAGGCAATGCTGATACCGTCGAACGTCGATGTCCCCCGCCCGACTTCGTCCAGCAACACCAGGCTGCGGTCGCCGGCGTTGTTGAGAATGTTGGCAACTTCAATCATCTCCACCAGAAAGGTGCTCTGACCACGGGCAAGGCGATCGGAGGCGCCTACGCGCGTGAAGAACTTGTCAACAACACCTATCTCCGCGGCGGTAGCCGGCACGAACGACCCGATCTGGGCCATAATTGCAATCAGGGCATTCTGTCGAAGGTAGGTTGATTTACCGGCCATATTGGGACCGGTAATAAGCAGGATTTGGGACTCCGAACGATCAAGAACGACATCGTTGGGCACAAACTCCTCCTCAATTCCCATATTCTCAATCACGGGGTGTCTGCCGTCCCTGACGACCATCCGTGTGTCCTCGTGTAGAGCCGGCCTGCAGAATCGGCCGTCGGCGGCAACCCTGGCCAGACACACGAGAACATCAAGCTCCGCGACAGCCGCGCCGGCACGCTGCACGCGAACGCACTGAAGAGCGATCTCGGCGCGCAGTTGTACGAAAAGATCATATTCCAGACTCGCTTGTCGCTCTTCGGCCCCCAGCAGCTTCTCCTCCATCTCTTTCAGTTCCGGTGTAATGTAGCGCTCGCCGTTGACCAGCGTCTGCTTGCGCAGGTACTCGGACGGTACCGAAGACAGATTGGATTTGGAAACCTCGAGATAGTAGCCGAAAACCTTGTTGTAGCCCACCTTCAGTGATGCTATCCCCGTGCGGGATCGTTCCTTTTCCTGAAGGCCGGCAATCCACTTCTTTCCATTCGTTGCCGCCTCACGTATCGTATCCAGCTCGGGGGAAACACCCGGGTTGATAAGCCCGCCTTCACGTATCGAAAGCGGCGGGTTTTCGGCAAGAACACTCCCGATACGTCGCTCGCATTCTTCGAATCCCTCCAGGTGCAGGACCAGCTCTTTGATCCGCTCCTCGGTGGATGAAGACAGCGCTTTGGTCAGCCGGGGAAAAACTCGAAGGGAATTTCTCAAAGCAATGAGATCCCTTGCATTCGCTCGCTCACACATCACACGGCCCATCAGGCGCTCCAGATCGGCAATGCCCTTCAGCAGCAACTCCGTCTCCCCCCTGGCAAAAACGTCTCTCTTCAGCCACTGCACGCAGTCAAGCCTGCGGTTTATTCGTTCGATATTCTTCAGCGGGTGCGTAATCCATCGTTTCATGAGACGGGCGCCCAGTGCCGTTGACGTCTTGTCAAGCACCGAAAGCAGGGTCCCCCGGGTATCTTCACCGTGAAGCGGCTTGAGAAGTTCCAGATTTCGGATGGTAGCCGGGTCAACCTCCGCATACTCCGACATGCTTCGTGGAACTATCGCGGAGATGTGCCTGAGGTCACTCCGTTTCTGCTCCTTGAGGTAGGAGAGCAGCCCACCCGCGGCTTGTACTCCCTCCCGATAGGACTCCAGTCCCATTCCTTCCAGCGAAACCACATCGAAATGCGAACAAAGGACCTGCTCGGCATGATGCCGGTCGAATTTCCACGGATCATACTTCGAAACAAGAACATGTTCGCCGATCCGACCGGCCAGCTCAGCCGCCTCACTTCCCTCGGTATCGGCCACGACCGCCTCGCTGGGATCCACCCGCACCAGTTCTTCCTGGATTTCCCGACAATCCGCCTCATCCACCGTGAAGTCACCCGTGGACAAATCACAAATCGCTACCCCCGCACGATTGCCGTTTTGCGCAATCCCGACTATAAAATTGTTACTTCGTTCGTCGATGAAGTTGTTCTCTGTGGCCGTTCCCGCGGTTATCACCTCGACCACATCCCGCTTGACGACTCCTTTTGCCTTTTTTGGATCTTCCGTCTGCTCACATATCGCTATCTTGTGGCCGGCCTTGACCAGCCGGTTTGCATAGCGATCGAGCGCATGGTAGGGGAACCCGGCCAGCGGCGTGCTCTCGTCTCCACCGTGGTTCCTGCTGGTGAGTGTAAGGCCCAGAACCTGTGCCGCGATGCGCGCATCTTCGTTGAACATCTCATAGAAATCACCCATGCGGTAGAGCAGGAGCGTCGACGGGTTGTTGCGCTTGATTGTCAGGTACTGACGCATCATTGGCGTCAGCTTCTCCGGCCGTGTCTGTTTGTGCCCCGTTTCCGTACTCATAACGCGTTCCCACTCCACTGCTCACATCCATCCATAATGTCGCATCCGGCACACACCCCGGCGGTGTTGCTTCCCCTCAACCGTTGCCTGTCCGGCGGGACAATCTCAACCGGCCGGCCCTTCGCCTCCACGGTGAGCTTCGCTTTCCCCGGGATCATGCTGCTCGCCGGACGTATCGGGCGAGGCATATTCGGACGGGTTCGCGTCTCGATCCATTACGGCCGCGTCTTGACCGGGCTCCGGGTTTTCCGGGGGATCCTTCACTGGTTCCGGATCCACGCCGGCGGCGGGTTCACGATTCTCCCCGGACGCGCTTTGATCATGGTTGTCGTTCCCGGAGGGGCCCGGCCGAACCTCGGCTTCCACATCCGGCTGCACACCTTTCTCTTCAGAGCCCGTCGGAGACTGCCCCGCATCACCGGATTCTTCACCGACGATGTCCGTATCCGTACTTCCATCGTCCGCATGCTCATCATGCCGCTCTTCCGCCTGCTGCTCCACGGGAGAACCTTGATTCGCGGCATCGTTTTCCGTCTCGGCCGATGCCTCCGGTTGCGTATCCGAATCGTCTGCCGCCCCTTCCTCTTCAGACCCCTTTTCTTCCATCGAGCCCAGGAGCTGCTCCCGTTCCGATACCTCGTCTTCTATTTCTCCCATCCGCTCTTTGGCCATTTCCTCGAATTCCTCTATTCGCGGCATATCCGACAGGCGCTTCAATCCGAAGTAGGAGAGGAATTCCCTGGTAGTTGCATACAACAGAGGCCGGCCCGGCTTCTCGCTTCGACCCGCAATCGTGACGAGTCTTCTTTCAAGAAGCGTTTTCAGTGCTCCGTCGGAAATTACGCCGCGAACGGCTTCAATTTCCGCCTTGGTCATGGGCTGCTTGTACGCCACTATTGCCAGACACTCCAGGGCCTGTGCCGAAAGACGTTTGTGTGTTCGACCCTTGAAAAGCTGCTTCACCCATGGCCCGAAATAGGGGACCGACCGAAAAACGTACCCGCCGGCGACTTCCGCGATCTCGAACGGATGACGCTGTTGCTGCAGCCTCTTGTTCACTTCATCGATCATCTTCCTGATGTGCCGCGCATCCGGCTGCCCGGGAATAATCGCCTTGAGGCGTGCCGCAGGAAGCACTTCATCCGACGCAAAAAGCAATGCCTCAAGAATCTGCCGGGGTTCCGGCGGCAGTTGCTTGACAGGCAGGTCCGCTTCTCCGTTATCGGGGTCGTTGATATTGTTGACATCAGCCGTCATGAGCATGCCTCGCAGCAGTATCGAATTGCCTGCATTTGCTCTTTCCCGGAGCACCTGCCCCGGCCCTCGTTGCGATCCCCTCCAGTACCAGGATACCCCTTATCCCTGCAGGTGCTCCTTCCGGGAGCGCATCACGTATATCGTACCGAATCGCTCTTCCTGCCTGAAATGCACTTCCTGGAGCCGCACCAGTTCGAGCACAGCCATGAATGTCACAACCAGGGTGATCCGCCGCAGGTCGTCGGCAAAGAGATCCGCGAAACGCACTTCACCACAATCATCAAGTTTCATGATCACGTGCTCGATACGGTCCTCCAACTTAACCGTTTCCACATCGACCACGTGTGGTCGCGACGACACCTTTGATGCTTCCTCCAGCACGCGCTTGAACGCCGTAAGAAGATCAAAAACCGTCAGGTTGCCGCTGGAACTCACAGGTTCAACCACAGAGGACTCTTCCTCTTCGAACTCCGGCTCAACACTCATGCCGCGCGGGAATGATCCGAACTGCCGCCCTTCGAAACTCCGAAGCGATCGAGCCGCTTCCTTGAATTTTCGGTACTCCAGTAGCTGCTCGATAAGTTGTTGTCTGCTTACAATCTCGGACTCCTCGCCGGTCGATTCTTCGGGGCGTTCGCCGGGAAGCAACTCACGAGCTTTCAGACGAATCAATGTCGCGGCCATATGCAAATACTCAGCCGCAATGTTGATGTTCAGCTCTCGCATAAGCTGAAGGTATTCAAGGTACTGGGCCGTAACCTCGGCAACGCATATTTCGGCAATCTCCACTTCCGCCTTGTTGACCAGGTAGAGAAGCAAATCAAGGGGACCTTCGAACAGGTCCAGTTTAACTTCGTATTCCTGCGACATTGGTTGTGTCGGCCCCGGCGCTATTCTACCGTCACGCTCTTGGCGAGATTTCGCGGCTGATCGATTTCACACCCGCGTATGGCCGCAACATGATATGCCAGCAACTGTAGAGGAATAACCGCCAGGAGAGGACTTACAATCGGAATGCTCTTTGGAATGTAGATGACATGATGAGCAAGTGTCTGAATCTGCTTATCCCGTTCCGTTGCAATCGCGATGATCTTACCCCCTCTGGCACGGATTTCCTCCATATTCGCCAGTATCTTATCGTATACACTGTCCTTGAGCGCCAGGACTACCGAAGGCATATCCTTGTCAATGAGCGCTATCGGCCCGTGCTTCATCTCCGCCGCCGGATATCCTTCTGAGTGAATATACGATATCTCCTTCAACTTCAGCGCACCCTCCAGTGCAACCGGAAAATTATAGGACCTTCCAAGATAGAGAAAATTGTTGTGGTGAGCGTAGATTTCCGCAATCCGGCGAATCTCGTCGTTCTGTTTAAGAATTTTTCTTATCTGTCTTGGTAAACCCACCAGGGCGCGGGCAATTGCGGTTCCTTCGGCCTGGGATATTCTTCGCATCCTTCCCAGAAGCAATGTCAGCAACGTAAGAACCGTGAGTTGAGAAGTGAAAGCCTTCGTCGATGCCACGCCGATCTCGGGACCGGCGTGGAGATACACCCCGCCGTGGGTCTCTCTGGCAATGGAAGAACCCACGGCATTGCAGATTCCAAGGACGGTCGCTCCCTTGCGCGCCGCCTCGCGAAGGCCGGCCAGCGTATCCGCCGTTTCCCCCGATTGACTTATGACGAAAACGAGCGTCTGAGCATCGATGATTGGATTGCGATAACGAAACTCCGACGCGTACTCAACCTCAACGGAAATCCCGGCCATCTCCTCGAGCATGTATTCCCCAACCATCGCCGCGTGCCAGCTCGTTCCGCACGCCACGAAAATGATCCGGTTGATCTGACGCAACTCCTGAAGAACCAGGTTCAGACCGTCAAGCCGCGCAGTTCCATCCTCAACCAGCACACGTCCGCGCATCGCATTATGTATCGTCTCGGGCTGTTCGAAAATCTCCTTAAGCATGAAATGAGCAAAGTTCCCCTTCGCAAGCGCCTGTGCATCGTACTCCAACTCCTGGATTTCATACGCAAGCTTCCGGTTATCGAAGGTCGTTGTTGTGTGATTATCGGGCGTAAGTTGCACCAAACTGTTGTCTTTGAGATAAATCACCCTCTTTGTTCGAGATACGACAGCCGACGCATCCGAGCCCAACACATACTCTCCTTCACCGATTCCAACGACAAGCGGAGATCCACGCCGAGCACCCACCAGCATTTCCGGGTTATCCGCCGCAACCACCGCAATCCCGAACGTCCCCTCAACCTCAGCAAGTGCTTTGCGCACCGCTCCGGCAAGGTCTCCGTTTGTGTAATATTTACCCACCAGTTGAGCAAGCACTTCGGTATCCGTGTCTGAGCGAAACGTCACCCCGTCCCTGCGAAGTTTCTCTCTCAGCGTACCGTAGTTTTCAATTATGCCGTTGTGCACGAGAGCTATTCGATTCGCGGAATCCGTGTGTGGATGAGCGTTCTTGCGTGACGGTTCACCGTGAGTGGCCCAGCGGGTATGAGCGATACCAAGAGTGCCTCCACAAGGCCTGCCCTCCGTCACCTTCCGCAGATTTTCAATTTTCCCACGGTCCTTGTACAGTCGCAATTCGTTGCCGTCGACCAATGCAACGCCCGCGCTGTCGTACCCGCGATATTCAAGGCAGGAAAGCCCTTCGATCAGTATCGGGTATGCCTCCGAACAGCCAATATAGCCTACTATTCCGCACATGAAAGCTCCTCGATAGAGAAAAATGCCGGCACCGCGGGTCCAGAATTCCCGTCAAATGCATCCAGTCACCCGGTCTATTCGCCCAGTCCAGGTACTTCCCAACGTCATGCAATCCAGATTTTCCGGCTTAGTAATATAATTTTATTATGAGTGAACCAAGGCTTGCATTCCGACCAGAGAGCTAATCGGAATTCTCGCCGTTGGCGCGTGCGCTTTCGCCGCTCCCAGCCAAAACTCTCACGACACAGAAGATGTCTTGCAGAGGAATATATGTATGTGAACGGAATTCTGCCTTGCGAACCCCGCCGCGGTCGAGCCTTGTCCAGCGCACGTTGGGTTCTTTCGAAAAGGCTACTCGTGTTGCTGATAACCTCTTCATCCATGAAGGGCGCTGATGCATTCCCGCCGGGTCCGGATAGTACAACAGCATACCGGGTGGCATCCACGGGGATGATCAGCATATCGTCCGTGCCGGCCGGCGCACGCATAATCATCGACAATACCGCCACCGAACGCACCACACCGGCGCTCCTGGACAGTATCCCGACAGGAATACATACCGTTTCTGTCTCACTGCGCAATCACCAATTCGTACAACGACCCGTGCGTGTCTATCCCGACTGCCTTTCAACTCTGTCATTCCGGCTTTTTCTCAACCGCGACACCGCCTACGTAACGGGTACCGCGCCGAATTCCGCAGTGGTTGTCATTCCGGATCCTGGTGAGGCGGTGATTCTCAAAGGGGATACAATCCTTGGAACAGGAATTCAACAGTTGAAGATGGCCAAGGGAGATACGTCTGCTCTAACCATACGAAAATACGGGTATCTCACACACGATACCTCCTGCGTCTATACCGGGAACATCGGCATCGATACCTTGCGAATTACCCTGAAAAAAATCCGGGATGCCGATGGTGACGGGTTTGCGGATAGTGTCGATAACTGCCCCGAAGAACACGGTTTTTACGAAGGATGCCCCAGGCCCCGACTCAAGACCGTTATTGCAGACAAACTCTACGAATTCGCTGATAGTATTACAAACGACCTGCCTGCCTGTACCATCAGACTTCTTGGTCACGTCTCGCGAACTCCCTTGAACCCCCGGTTTCGCCGTTTTCTGGGTCTTTTTTCACACTTCGGCCCCATTATGAATAATTACCGCGGCTTCTGCGTGGGAAATTCCATTCGCTTCTCCGGGAAGGGTATGAGCGCTTCATTTGATTTCGGACAGTGGCTTTCGGGTCTTGAGTATCGTCGCGGGGACACGGTATGTATCGATACCGAAAACGAACAATTCATGATACTGTATGATTCATTGTCCGGACGTATCCCCGCCGTTTTCTTCACTTCAACATCCGCGGCTGCGGGGGTGCATTTTTCAGTCGGAAAAGTCGACATCATATATTCCCCGGGGTACCAGTGGGAGGATATCATCCTCCGCAATATCACGGGAAATAATAACCGTTCCACCCGTGCCGTTTTCAATAACGATCACTGGTTTCATTACTTACACGGAAGCGTTGCTTTTCCGGCCGGCAGGTCGTTCCTTCCTTTACTTTTTGCTTCCCTGAAGCTTCCCCTCAAGCCGGCGCCGTACACAAGTTGGAATACTGTTACCATTGGATTGGAGGTTCGCCTGTGTCGCGGGAAAAACTACCGTTCACCTGCCGTGCGCTGAAAAGATGTGCGCTTCTCAAGAAAACTGGAATACAACTAGTTTCTGTGATTTCCTTGTGCGGTTGCGCGGGAGGGTTTTCTGAGGATACGGAGAACGCCTTACCCCTTTCCAACGAAATATTCGGTCATGATCAACCGGATTCAACCACGGAGCAGCAACCCTCCTGGAAACCTCCGCCACCGGCAGTTGGGAGCGCCATGTAGTTTTTCGTAGCTTCCGGATCAACCGACGAGAACCGTGGCTTCATAGTGAGCGGTTGCGAAAAATCGCGATCTCTACATGCCTGACCACGCATACAGAATTACTGCACAAGAAATAGAGCCGTAAGTGAATCTCTGCCTTACGGCTACTGGGGCAATCATGGAAAAATGTGTGGAACATGAACCTAAATTCAGCGTGATTCCATCATCTTCTTTGCCTGAGTGATTCCCTCTTTCGTAAAGGAGAATCCGCCGAGCGGCAGGTCCGTCCTCTCACGGTCTTCACCGAGCATCTTCTGCCCATATTGTTCGTAGAACTTGTACCGTCGAAGAATCATCTTTTTGGGCTGCACCGACACTGTTTCTTCAACATTCAGAAAGAACTCACCAACAGCCCCATCCTTGAGGCAGACCTTCCTGCCGTAGTCATAGACGTAGGCTATGTCGTCGTTCTGGATAATACTATCTCCCGCCGATGTTCGTATCATGAACTCGGCCGAGCAGTCAATTTTTCCCTTATCGGAGTATCCTCGCCCCTCAATGAAACCTGTCGACAGGAAAGAAAAATTCACGCTCACATCGATAGGTTTTTCTTCCTCCCCGGGAAATTTCCTGGAAAGAGTCAATTCGTAGTCTCCAAAGTAAATTGCCCAGTAACTGATACTCTCAATCGCGCCCTGGTGAAGATAGTACAGTTTTTTCTCAAGCAACCCCTTCATCCCGTATACCGCCGAAACACCAGCCAATCCGACCAACAGGATCATT
>CAZNDN010000075.1:0-3802 GCA_964571815.1 uncultured Fibrobacterota bacterium
TACGTTAGATTCATAGGAGATATCGTATGAAAAGGATCAGCCGTGTAATACTCTTTGCGTTGTCAATCGGCACGTTATTCCACATTCATGTCTTTGCCCAGCTCAAGGCATTCCCCACGGCCGAAGGCTACGGCCGTTTCGCCACAGGCGGCCGCGGGGGTGAGGTGTATGTGGTGACCAATCTGAACAATGCCGGCGCGGGAAGTCTGCGTGACGCCTGCGAGAAGCGCACGTTCTCCGAGGGCAACGTCGTTCCCCGTACCGTGGTGTTCAACGTAAGCGGCACCATCGAACTCGACTGCGGGGACCGCGGGCTCAAACATCTCAGAATCAACGAGCCCTTCCTGACCATCGCCGGCCAGAGCGCACCGGGCGGGGGAATCTGCATTGTCAACCAGCGCGACGACGGCAGCGATGAACGGACACAACAGAAGCCGATTGTGGCGATTAACACCAGCGATGTTATCGTGCGTCATATCCGCATTCGCAACCAGTCGGAGAACGCCTGGGTTAATCCAAACGGCTGCTGCCCGTATGAATCGTTCGGGTGCGTCAGGATTCCGGCATGGGGAGAGGCGCAGGGCGATATTTCGGATATTATCATGGACCACTGCTCCATGGCGTGGGCATCGGACGACATCTACTGGACAGGCTCGGGCAGTACGCACAGTACATCAAACATTACGCTGCAGTACTGCCTGTTCTACGAAGCCTTCCATCATGGCCGCGCCGGCATGATGAGCAAGACTACCTCGGGCACGTATTACCGCAATGTGGTGGGAAGTGCAATCAAGCGTAATCTTCATGCCGAGGCGAAAAGCACGCCGGCAACATTCGGGCTTATCAATAATATCGTCTATAACTGGAGATACTACGGTACATCATTGTGGTCCCGAATAACAGACGGGAAAACATACAAAATGGAAACCAACGTGCTGTGCAACTACTGGATACCAGGTCCGGAAAGCGGTTCGGGCAATATTGTTAATGCCATGTCGGTTTTCAATGATGCGGAAAACCCCGCCGACCCTTCGGACAATCAGGTCTATGTTGACAACGGCAATATCGGCCCGACCCGCACAAGCACTACGCAGAACCCCTGGGACATCATGACCATGTGGACCTATGGCGGCGGATCGAAATTTACCGATTGCAGAGCAGAGTTTCAAAGCACGACACGTTTCGATACCGACAACCTGCCGCCCGATTCGGTAATCGAAACCGATGTAGAGAAGCTTCACGACCTGCTTCTCGGTACGAGTCGCCAGGGCGCCGGCGCCTTCCCCTGGAGCAGGGATCAAGCCGACAAGGATTTTATTCAAGAAATGCGGGAACGAAAAGGAAGTTCACTGGGAGAATCAACTGTTCCGCGGTATCCGAACATCGCAAAGCAGACCCGTCCCGATGATTACGACACCGACAGGGACGGTATGGCTGATGTGTGGGAATCGGACAATGGGCTGGATACTACTGCAGCCGACCACAACGGCCATACGCTCCATCCCGACTATACAAACCTGGAAGTCTATCTGAATGATCTGGCGGGTGATATCGAAGACCAGCCGGTATTCTCCGTCCCCCGGAGGACCATGGCCATTGAATCAGCGGATGGACCAACCGGTAACCTGTATTCACCTCACGGGCGCCTGGTTGCACGGAGGGTCTCCTGTCGACGAACATGGAGCGCTGCAAGCGACCTGCCGCGCGGGGTCTTTCTGGTTGAAGCAGGAAAACGTGCTCCCGGCAACGGTCGAGCCCGTGTGTTTGTGAACAGGTGACACTAAAGACACAGATGGGGACAGTGGCAGGAAATCAGGTTTTCACGCCGCCCTCTACCGACCCGGAGGAAGCGCTGATACTGACGACACGAGTGATCTCCGATACGGAGAACCCAGACTCACGAACAATGAATGCAACCGTATTCCGCAGGTGCCCCGGCATAGACCTGATAGTCGGCCTTGAGAACACACCGGTTCACCAGGTTAGTATACTCACGGCTGTTCTCATCGTTCCGGGCATGAGTGAAATACCCCCCATTACCTGCCACCGTTCCCAAACAGGCAAACAGGCGCGCAGGGCAGAGCGAGTCGGCTATCACCCTTGATGCAGTCGCGACACATAGCCGAATTGTCAACGGCACGGCTAAATCAAACAGGTATCCGAAGGTGGTCGTAAAGGAATTCAGGGGCAAGATCCGCCCCGTTTTTCCACACGATAGTCTGAAGATCGGGATCAACCGAAAACTGGCGGAAATTATTCATGTCCTTGAGTGATTCGAAGACTTCTCCATTGAGTTCTTCGCGGAGATCCACCTCGCCTTCGACATCATCATTGAAACGGACGTGGATGATGTAGTCATGAAGATAGCGAGCTTCTTTGACGTGTAGAATCATGAGATTACTCCAACCCTTTGATAGCAACAAGCGACCGGCGTTTTTCGGCAAGCCCCCAGTCTTCCAGGAGTTCGTCGATATGCCGTTCGCGCCACTCTTGAACCATCTGAAGAGCACGCTTGAACATGCTTCCATTCACAATGCCTGATTTGATTTCGACAGTGATTTCCTCCTCCCCGTATTTCGCGTGGAAATGGGGCGGAGCATGGTCGCGCCAAAACAAACATGAAAATAATGATGCCAAAAAATCTGCTTATGACAGGCATGGTAAAAAAAATGCATGCAGACGAGGGAATGGAGCAATACGCGGAAGGTCAATGAGCCAGTGAATGGGGACGGTGGTAGGAAATGAGGAAACAAAGCATAGTGTACCCGTACCGCGGAAGGCGCGAATCAATGTTAGTTTGCGTTCCCCGTATGGGAGATCGCGCGGTTTTTCATCATCAGATCTCCCTCCGTGTCGGAGATGATTCGAAACGCGGAGGAGGAGGGCTGTGTGAAAACCTCGTTTCCCGCTACCGTCCCAATCTTCGGAAATCCTGCATTCCGTATGGAGTAGTACCTTTTCACTTCCAAAGAAAAGTTGCACGTTTTTTAACGCTTTGTCCCGACCGGATTACGACACCGGGCTTTTCCGAGCCGGCTTCGATGCGCTGTCCTCTGGTGTTGTACCATCCTGCTGCTTTGTCGGAGTATGCGTTTCGATTAGAAAGGTGTGCACCTTTGCGGGAGGAGGATACCCGCACCGGTTCATCGTTGTCCAGGCCGGCGTATATCCGCTGCTTGACATCCTCCAGATGAGCAACGACATCGGGATGCTCAGCGGAAACGTCCTTGTATATGTCGTGGGGGAAGTTGTCAACCATATTGTAGAGCTTTCCATCCTTCAGTTTCCATTTTCCTCCGCGGATTCCATAGTCGCTATGTTCGGTTGGGTATTTTTCGAATTCCTTGACAAAAACAATCCCTTCATGAGGAGACCGAGCGCCGTCAATACCTTCCATAAGTTCATGAATGTCTTTCCCGTCAATGACCCGATCCTGAGGAACATCCGCACCGGCGTACCAGGCAAAGGTCGGAAGAAAGTCCATGGTTGAAGCAACTTCGGTACAGACCAGTCCGGCGGGAATAGTGCCGGGCCACCACATGGTGCACGGCATGTGAATATCACCTTCCTTCATAGTGAATTTCCCTCCCTGAAACGGGTCCGGTTTTGAACCTAGATCGATCCTGCCGCCGTTGTCGGAAGTGAATATCACACAGGTCTGTTCGTGAATATTCAACCTCTTCAGCTCCTTCATTATTTCGCCCACGCTCCAGTCAATGTCCTGAATCACCGACGCATATTTCGTACGTTCATCCGATTCGGGATCGACGGCAAATTGGGATTGGGTGTATCTGACCCAGTG
>CAZNDN010000075.1:3902-19392 GCA_964571815.1 uncultured Fibrobacterota bacterium
GTTCATCCGATTCGGGATCGACGGCAAATTGGGATTGGGTGTATCTGACCCAGTGCGGCGACTGCAGGGCGTAATAGAGGAAGAACGGCTCGTCTCTGTGCCGGTTCATGAAGTCCGTAATCCGATCGGTGTATTTCACGGAAAGATCGCTGATAACATACGCGCTATCTGGACCAACTTTATAAAAATCATCCTTGGCGACGTGATTGTCGGGAAGCGGTGTCGTGTTCTCGTGTGCATCGCACAGGTTGCCCCAGCCCAGCCAACTATGATTTGGCCCGATACATCCGTAGTATTCATCGAAACCCTTGTTGTTGGGATGGTTTTCGTTTTTTCCAAGGTGCCACTTCCCAATGCATGCCGTGGCATATCCCTGCTGCTTGAGTATATCCGCTATGGTTCGTTCACCTTCGTTCCATTTACTGCTGTTGCTCACGGCGCCGTTACGAACGGGGTATCTTCCCGTGAGCAGCGCTCCGCGGGAAGGCAGGCACGGTGTAACCGGCGTGTAAAAATCATTGAATTTCGCTCCCTCTCGTGCCATTGCATCGATATGGGGGCTTGTAATATCCTCCGCTCCAAAACAGCCGAGGTCGCCGTAGCTTAAATCATCGGCATAGATGAGAATGAAATTAGGTTTTCTTTTGCGATCCTGCGCGGAGATAGGTATTGCTCCCGCGCAGAGGGCGGCGGTGACTCCCGCACTCGTCGACAAAAAATGTCTTCGTGATACTACACCCTTTTCCATAACCGGATCTCCTTGGAAAAACGAAGCGTACGTGGTCCTTGCTTGTTTCCTGCAATAATGTAATGAAAGTGCTATTGTCGTGCACTGGTAATTTGGTATTCTTATCAGGTATTCTAATATATTTTTATATTATAGAACCACGCAGGCGTCGCCACCCTGGAATTGATAGTGCGAAGGAGCATATCATCAGGCGTATACGCTCCCACAATGCGCAGAGTGGTGATCCCCTTCCCTCGGTCACACAGCTCGCATCAGAGACGGGTGTCGCCTTTGCTACGATGTGGCGTGCGCTTCGTTTGTGCGCCGAATGGGGACGGTGGTAGGAAATGAAGAAACAAAGCATAGTGTACCCGTACCGCGGAAAGCACGAATCAATGTTAGTTTGCGTTCTCCGTATGGGAGATCGCGCGGTTTTTCATCATCAGATCTCCCTCCGTGTCGGAGATGATTCGAAACGCGGAGGAGGAGGGCTGTGTGAAAACCTCGTTTCCCGCTACCGTCCCAATCTTCGGAAATCCTGCATTCCGTATGGAGTAGTACCTTTTCACTTCCAAAGAAAAGTTGCACGTTTTTTAACGCTTTGTCCCGACCGGATTACGACACCGGGCTTTTCCGAGCCGGCTTCGATGCGCTGTCCTCTGGTGTTGTACCATCCTGCTGCTTTGTCGGAGTATGCGTTTCGATTAGAAAGGTGTGCACCTTTGCGGGAGGAGGATACCCGCACCGGTTCATCGTTGTCCAGGCCGGCGTATATCCGCTGCTTGACATCCTCCAGATGAGCAACGACATCGGGATGCTCAGCGGAAACGTCCTTGTATATGTCGTGGGGGAAGTTGTCAACCATATTGTAGAGCTTTCCATCCTTCAGTTTCCATTTTCCTCCGCGGATTCCATAGTCGCTATGTTCGGTTGGGTATTTTTCGAATTCCTTGACAAAAACAATCCCTTCATGAGGAGACCGAGCGCCGTCAATACCTTCCATAAGTTCATGAATGTCTTTCCCGTCAATGACCCGATCCTGAGGAACATCCGCACCGGCGTACCAGGCAAAGGTCGGAAGAAAGTCCATGGTTGAAGCAACTTCGGTACAGACCAGTCCGGCGGGAATAGTGCCGGGCCACCACATGGTGCACGGCATGTGAATATCACCTTCCTTCATAGTGAATTTCCCTCCCTGAAACGGGTCCGGTTTTGAACCTAGATCGATCCTGCCGCCGTTGTCGGAAGTGAATATCACACAGGTCTGTTCGTGAATATTCAACCTCTTCAGCTCCTTCATTATTTCGCCCACGCTCCAGTCAATGTCCTGAATCACCGACGCATATTTCGTACGTTCATCCGATTCGGGATCGACGGCAAATTGGGATTGGGTGTATCTGACCCAGTGAGGCGACTGCAGGGCGTAATAGAGGAAGAACGGCTCGTCTTTGTGCCGGTTCATGAAGTCTGTAATGCGATCGGTGTATGTCACGGAAAGATCGCTGATAATATATCCCTTGGCACGATAGAAATCATCTTTGGCGATATGCCCGTCGGGAAGTCGTGTCGTGTTCTCGTGTGCATCGCAATAGTTTTTACCCGTCCAACTATGATTTTCCCCGATACATCCGTAGTATTCATCGAATCCCTTGTTGTTGGGATGGTTTTCCTTTTTTCCAAGGTGCCACTTCCCAATGCATGCAGTGGCATATCCCTGCTGTTTGAGTACATCCGCTATGGTACGTTCACCTTCGTTCCATTTACTGCTGTTGCTCACGGCGCCGTTACGATAAGGGTTTCTTCCGGTGAGGAGAGCTCCACGGGACGGTAAGCAGGGTGTAACGGGCGTGTAGAAATCATTGAATTTCGCTCCCTCCCGTGCCATCGCATCGATATGGGGACTTGCTATGTCATCGGCTCCAAAGCAGCCAAGATCACCGTAGGCCAAGTCATCGGCAAAGATGAGAATGAAATTAGGTTTTCTTTTGCGATCCTGCGCGGAGATACGTATTGCTCCCGCGTAGAGGGCGGCGGTGACTCCCGCACTCGTCGACAAAAAATGTCTTCGTGATACCACACCCTTTTCCATAACCGGATCTCCTTGGAAAGACGAAGCGTACATGATCCTTACTTGTTTCCTGCAATAATGTAATGAAATTGCTATTGTCGTGCACTGGTAATCTGGTGTTCTTATCAGGTATTCTAATATATTTTTATATTATGGAACCACGCAGGCGTCGCCACCCTGGAATTGATCGTGCGAAGGAGCATATCATCAGGCGTATACGCTCCCACAATGCGCAGAGTGGTGATCCCCTTCCCTCGGTCACACAGCTCGCATCAGAGACGGGTGTCGCCTTTGCTACGATGTGGCGTGCGCTTCGTTTGTGTGCAGATGAAGGATTGATTGAATCAAAACCCCGATGCCGCTATCGGATAAAGGAATTCAGTACCGGTCTGCCTGTCGTCGAAGCGAATCCCGGACCGGATGAGCTGAAACCGTTTCCCAGTGCATGGCATCGAACCCGCTACCGAATAGAGGGGGACATACTCAACGGTGCATATCCACCGGGTACGGAACTGCCCTCCATTAAGGAGCTTCGCAGTCGCTACGGAGTTGCTTACGAAACACTGAAAAAAGCGCTGTCGGCCCTTTGCGAATCGGGCATGCTCCAGCCCTTCCATCGCACGTATCAAGTCCCGGTCCAGGCCGGTTCTTCTTCGCGGACGTCTATCATATTGCTCGGGCATCGCTCGCCCGCGGGTTCCCCTGAGTTCAGTGAGGCGAGCATTGACTTCCACAGGATTCTTGAACGGGAATGCGGGAGAAGGAATATCCGCTTGGCGGTACAAACCTGGTATTTCGACGGAAACACCATCGTCATTTCCGATGCAAGCGGTATCTCACGTGTGGTGAGTGCCGATGACACCACGGTACTCGGTTACATTTTGGTAGCTGCTCAACCGGAGCATCGACCCAATAGCATGCTCAAGCGGACCATGAGAGCGGGGAAGCCGGTATGTGTCCTCGACGAAACAGGCAACATTACGAGGTCGGGTTCTTCCCTGCTTCGATGCTTCTCCGGCACCGCATCGGATGAAGCGGGGAGAAAGGTTGCCCGCTACCTCCTCAGCCTCGGCCATAAGGCGATTGCCTATATTTCGCCTTTTCACGAGTACCACTTCTCCCGGATGCGCTTGGAAGGCATGAAAGAGACGTTTCAGATGGCGGGAATTCCCAATGGTGTCGGAGAATTGACTATGAACAACTGCTATCCGGTCTCGGAAGAAAGGATATTCCCCGATATTGCACGGAAGGAGTGCGACACCGCTCCCCTGCGTAGGTTCACTGCATCGTGGCGCCGACGCATGCCGCCCGATTTTGCCGATGCAATGGACGGTTTTGTCGACACTATCCATGACATGTTGTTCACGCCGGCAGTGTTCAAACGGCAGACAACGAAACTCTTCGACCGCGCCCGGCCACTTCGTGGCGTAACCTGCTGGGTGGGGGCAAACGACAAAATCGGCTTACAGGCTCTTGACTATCTGAGAACCAACGGGGTGAATGTTCCTCACGACATCGCCGTTGTCGGATTCGACAACACGCGCGAGGCCCTGACCACTGGGCTGACCAGTTTTGATTTCAATTTTCCGGCAATCGCCCATGCCATGCTCGACCATATCGTTACCGTTCCCTCCGGCACACACCGCGGCAGGCGCGGAAGAGAGGTCGACGGCATGGTTATCGAGCGGGATTCGAGCCGCTCATTCCGGAAAAAGGAATATTCGAACGCCAAGAGAAGCTGCTCCTGAGCGCATCGTGCGGGTGCATCATTGGATGTCGATAATGGTCATTCCAGCTTTTCGGCATCGGCCTTATCCTGAGTTCGGCCCGTTGCTTTTTTATTCCGGACTAAGTCTTTTTTCGAAATCACCGAGATTTCCAGGTCGTCTACAACAACAAGGCTCCTTCTTGAATAGCACTCATCGAATTGAAGATTAGCTGCCTGGTTGATGATATCAATCTGCAGAGGGGGAGAGCCCATTCGGAAGACACTCCCTGCTTGGTTGAGGTGTTTGGCCTCCGCGGCAGGCCCGCCAAAATCCGATAGTGCCTTTACGACTCTGGCCAAATTGTCAGGATCGACAGCAATGAGAAAATCGATATCTTTCGTAGCACGGGGGAATCCATGGAGACCAACGGCCCATCCCCCAATCAGAAGGTATCTCACCTTATTCGAGTTTAAGAACTTGATAAAGTCTTTGAAGTCTTCCGGTAGTTGCCTCCGGGCCATAAAAACACTCCCTCAGAAAGGTGATAGTCTCAAGTCTTTCCGTGATGGATGATTTAGCCCAATATTCCTTGTCCTGTTTATCCAGTTCCACGTATGTAGAGACCTGGAATTGAGACCGATCCATTCTTTCATTCATACAGGGCTTCCCTTCTCATAGTAAAATACTGTTCGCACCTGCATGTCAAAACCGGGTAGGTCAGAGCCCTTTCGGGCCCTTTCCCCCCCGAGAACCGTACATGATAGTTTCCCATCATACGGCTCAAGCCCCTCAAGAGCACTTCGCGTCATTGAAGTATCCATGCTCCTCAACAAAGTCGTCAGGTTCCGCAATACGCATCTGAAGCCGTTTCACCTTCGACTCGACTGTCTTCCATGCAAGTCCATCCGGAAGTACCCACCTTTGCCTTCGGCGGGCAGGTGCATAAACTGTCCATGGAACAGTTCCCATGTGCTTTCCTTCCTCGTCACGCTTTCGCCCCGATGCAGGGGAGTAGGCGGACTCAACGGTTCTTCATATTCTCTCGCGGCGAGGCACCCGGCGAACGTCGGCCTCCTTGCGATTCTCTTCCCGTCTTCAGAGAAGACTTTGACGCTATTCACGGGAAGGTTGACACTCCGCGTCCTGCTCCGTGCCCTTCGGGTGCTTCCAGCGTCTTCTCCGGCCGTCCGGGCCTTCGAATTGCACCCGTTACGGCAGGACCGTGACACGCACATTCCCGCAAGCTGACCGGTGACGGCCTGCCTGGGCGTAGCTAAAAGCGAAGACCGGACCTGTCAGGGCGTAGCTTTCAGCGAAGCCCGAACACCGGGTCACAGCGATACCTCCCTGTATCCGGGTGACATATCGACAATGCGGCGCAAGGCCGCAACAACGTACCTTTCCCACGGTCAGATACAGATTATCTCCAACACAAATCACTCGGATCGCGATCCTCAACGACTTAAGAAAAGTATCGCGAACCACTAGTACTATTGGATCACGTCTAGTACTATTGGATCACGTCCACCCGCCGGGGAGATACATGGAAGCTTGCCTGTCGACCGGCCGCCCCGGTTACCATCGAGGCCTGCGTGCGCGATTGCCTGGAAGCGGAGGAAGCACGCAATCTTGTGCCTCGGTCCCTCGCTGAGATTACATTGTATCTTGACCGGTTCACCCGATTATTCTCTGCAAGGAAAATAATCAGGCCGCGGGGCGTTACACCAGTGGCGTGCATGGACTTCGTGCATTCGTTCCCCGCAGTTACCACGTGTCGGCGCCAATAGGCCTCATCCGAGCGGAATCGTGCTTCTGCGCGTAGTTGCAATAAAGGCGACTCCGTCCCGAGCACCCCGTAAAAGCCGCTTCAAGCGGCTTTCGTTTTCTTGATTTCTACTGGTTTTCCAGAATGGTATTCTGCGGGATTCTTCTGCTGCCTCTCAGAGTACTTCGCATAAATCTTCCCAAGGTCACTTTGATTCTCTTCTTCAATTTCTTTTCTTGCCTTCCAAATTTCTTCCAGAATTCTGTTTCCATCAGTCATAACTGCCTCCGATCAGCTCCTCCGGCGTGCATATTACAGGTGTTCGCAAACCCAGGTCCGTGTTGACGTCCTGAAGCTTCTCTCTGATTGCCGCGTTAACGATATGCTTGAAATTCCAGCTTAGAACGTAATCTATGCCGTTTCCAACACAAATGGCGAGATGTAAGAGATCAAGCTGGGCCTTTTTCGGGATAGGCAGGACCGTCTTGTACTTTCCGGCCAAATCCAGGACTGTCTCACTCAATGCCAGCTTCTTAAACTCACGCACAGCTTCGATCCGAAGAGATGCCGCATGCGGATCTCCGCGGGAAATCTCATCTATAACGAAATCCGACACGAAACATTCGTAGCTGCCCCTTTCGACATCCCACTAATCCCTCGTAATTTGCTGATATGCTGTAACTACAATATCACGACTGGGCCTCGAGGTCAGGAAACTCACCACTAAGGATTCGATATAGACGCTCTTTTTCATCGATTCCGTTCTCCCTGCTCTTCTTCGCTTTTCCCCTTCTATTGGAAATATGCGCCAGGACGGCGCATTTCAATTCCTATCGCAAACTTGCTCTGCAACCAATGTACCTTTCCCACGGTTAGATACAGATCATCTCCAACAAGAGCCACTCAGATCGCAGTTCTCAACGGTGTAACAAAAGTATCGCAAGCCACTATAGCATTATTGAATCACCTCCACCCGCCGGGGAGATACATGGAAGCTTGCCTGCCGACTGGCCCGGTTGCCATCGAGACCTGCGTGCGCGATTGCCTGGAAGCGGAGGAAGCACGCAATCTTGTGCCTCGGTCCCTCGCTGAGATTACACTGTATCTTGACCGGTTCACCCGATTATTCTCTGCAAGGAAAATAATCAAGCCGCGGGGCGTCACACCACTGGGGTGCAAGGATTTCGTGCGTTCGTTCGACCGCCGCCGCCCCGCACGTACCAAGTGTCGGCGCTGATTGGCCTCGTCCGACCGGAATTGTGCTTCCGCGCGTAAATGCAATAAATGCGACTCCGTCCCGGCCACGCCAATATATGGCAGATTTCTTGAAAAGCTCGAATCCGCGGGAATCGGTGTAATCCGCGGATAGATCCTTTGGGCATTCTGATTTTGGTTCCTCCGACCCCCGGAATTCCCTCATCAAAGCTGTCCTCGGACACGCCTGCCTCAGGACAACCGAAATCTACCTCCATCCATCATTCAACATTCTGAGAGATGCCGTACACGACCATATCGCTTCGGACATTCTCGCCAGCCTGCGACAACGAAAACGAACTCGAACCTATCGTATTCAGGGAAGGAGGATCGCAGCTTCACATAGTCCAACACTCAGACAACTACAGATGCATTGAAAGCTCAAGCTGCGGCGGATTTCGCCTTCAGGTCCGGCATTGCTTTTCTCCGAGTCACAGGGATTCTACTTGCTCGATTGCTCATCCCACAGCTCCCGGTACGCATGAACGTACCGGGTAGTAGCGCGTTGGCCAATATCATAGTAGTACCGGCAAAGCATCCTGAACAACTCAACCATCCGTTGGTCAAAACAAAAATTTAGGATGTGGTCCAGAAGGAACTCAATATCACGAACGCTACGCACGCCGCCGGCAACCGTTTCCTCGACCCATGGAGCATAGAGTCCGTATGCTCTGTCGGCGTTTGCCTTGAAGGTCTGGGCAATTGTGTTGATGTTGAAATCCCGCTCCGCGTTCTCCATAAGCAATCTTCTCCGATGGCCTCTATCACAAAGACAGGCAAGGTAAGAAGAATCGAATCTGAAACCGCTCCAGCCGCTCTTTCCGCTTTTGCAGATGCGTTGGGAAGCTTTTGAACTTCACCGGCAAATGCCTCTTTGTCAGAGATGTTCACCAGGGGTCACCAGGGGAGTGATCTGCTCAACCTCACCCGTCCCTACGTGAGTGTGGGGTTTCACGGCCTCCGTGGCCGGTGTGATCGTTCTTTCCGCCGGCTGTCTGGGGCTGGGGAGAAGGATGGTTTCGCCAGGCACGGAATAGCGTGCATCCAGATGCAAGACCGCCGCAAAGATCGTCTGCGAGCCTGCACGCAGCGCCACGCGCAGACGGTCCCTGCTCGCGGGAGGTGAGGTCTCGAAAGCACGCCAGTCAGTCACGCTCGCGAAAACCGCAAAGGAAACCGTGAGGGGGGTGACAGTAACAATCATTGACATGCCCGGGACCGGTGAGTGCTGAGGCACTCCTCCTCTACGCTCCTCTCCATTTCACGGGAATGGCCCCGTAGCGGTGAATGGTCGGCACTAGCGTGCCAGTGACGTACGCGTCCGTCAATCTTCTCGTCGTACTGAAGACAAAGCCGGTGGCTGCTTTGTGAGTCCGTGAGTAGCTGCGAGCTTCATTGATTCACGGCGTGCGCTCTATCGAGCAACATACAGCCCGTCCGGATGAAGCGATACCTTCCCGTGAGTGAAATCGCACCCGGCTGTCATTGCCCGGCCCAGGCAATTGTACAGCAGACGCGGCACGCCACTGGTCTGGACCTCCCTGGGAAGAGCGCATCGCGTACCCAAAACCATCATTCTCCTCTCGGGTCCGCCTCTCTGACAACCGCCGGGTTCTGGTTTCCAGGTTGCTGTCGCCGACTGAGAGTATTCATACGCGCCGATATCCCACCCGGAACCGTCCGGCCGGCCGTTTCCGTCCAGGTCTCTGCGAATATCAACGCCGAATGACTCCATGTAGGTATTGCATAACCGCTCGATTATAGTCGCCGAAGCCGCGTCCCTTGCCGGACTGCCCTCCCGCAAACGGAAGTCTCGTGACGCCGTATCCGCAAAGAGCGGGTCTGCATCGACACACTCGCTGCATGATACGGTTCGGCCGTTGTTCCAGAAAAGGTTGTTGTACACATTTCCGCCGCCGATTATCGGCCTGCCGCTGATGACGGCGAGGATGTTGTTGGCCACATTGTCCGTCCCGTCCGCGTCGATACCCGTTTCGCAGTTGTAAACCGTATTGCCTACCACTTCACCGGCTCCGCCCAGCGCCACCGCGCTTTCGCAATCGTAGATTACATTGCCGACAACATACGGCGGAAACTCGGCATTATACGGTCCGATTGCGTATTTGCAGTCGTATATTCTGTTGCCGAGCACCCAGATATTATCCTGGTATCCTTCATCGTTGATCCGCACGGCGTCTCCGTTCGAGGCCGGAACCAGCACATCGTAGCCGCACATCTCGTTTTCCGAAATGACAATGTTAGTCGCCCCCTTGACATCAATGGCGTTCTCGATGTCATGATGCATGCGGTTGCGCCCCATGAATATCCGGTCGGCATTGGGGCCGAGACCGTCAATCCAGTATCGATCGATGATTTGGATCCCGTCCTCGCCGTTATGGTGGATATGGTTATCGACAATCCATACGTTGCGGGTGCCGTCGTCGATCATGAATGCGCACACGCTCTCTTCCGAGGCAGGATATTCGCCGCAGTCGTGCACCTCGTTATCATAGAAGACGATGTGCTCCTTCCACTCCCCGTCATCGTACGTAGCCTTGTGCGTCCACAGGTACACACCCGGCACGCGGTCGTTGCCGTCGATTTCGCAATGGCGGAAGCAGATGTGAGAAGTCGCCTCGCCGATCTGTATCCTGGTGTCGAAAAACTCGGCGTGCTCAATGACCACGTAGTGCGAGTATTGCACGTTGTAGCTGCCGCCCGAAAGCGCGGTGACTCTGAACCTGCTGACACTGTCGACGCCGCGTATGAAAATGGGATGGTCGCGCGTCCCGGCAAGGTTAACCAGCGATAGTTCGTAATCGCCCGGATGAATCTCGACAACGCTGCCGGCGGGAAGGTTCTTCGGAACGGTGCGCCGCGGCGTCTCGGAAGTTCCCCGCGGATTGTTGGAATCGGTTGCATCGGCACGGCTGTTATCCACGTAGTGCGAATAGGGGCCGTTGCCGGCGTCTCTGTAAGTGAATCCCCCTGCCTCGAACGTACGGCCCGCATACATGGTGTGCGACTGCTCGATCCCGAATTCGGGCGCAGGAATACCCAAGGGAGGAACCCAGGCTGCGGAAACAGACGCCGTCAGTAGAACCACTGGGATCGTAATCTGCATGGCCATGCATTTCATGGTGTACCGTGCCCTTCTGCTCTTGTGCGCAATGGGACGCGACGAGTTGCCGATCCTCCCGCATCGACTCGTTGACGTCCCGCGATACCTTCAGGCAATTGGATTCATGCCCCGCTTCATACCTTGACTCCCTTATCGATCATATCAAACCGTGCAGGGAAGGTGCAAGCTTTTTCGCTATGCCTCCGTTCCTGCGGGTACCGCATTCGCGCCTTGAGCGGGATCCGAGCGGCCGCCGGCAGGAGGACAGCATCCGGGCGGCACCCCCCGCCGGATGGCGGGGTCCAGGGGGGGCGCCTTATTCCACTCCATAAGCTGTCTCGGGCACCAAGCATTGTGCGAAGCCGCAAGCTGAACCGACGGGACAGCCCACATCCCTCTCCACATCGTCAAACCCTCTAAGCACACCCCCCCACTGTCTGAATCACAAACACTTCCCTTTCTTCTTGCTTTCGACGCATCCAGTTCCTATACTTAAAAATGCAGGCGAAGCATCCGAATATGCTGCACGTTAGAACAGGTTGGCCGGCCGCCTGAAGCGCAAGCCAACAGCCGGGCACTCAGGCAATGTACAAGGAAAGTTGTATGCACCGAGACGAGACGGTACCCAACTTCCACCTGACCAGTATTGCATGGATGTGGTTATCGGCATTCCTGTGGCTTCTGCTTCCGGCCCATGCCCAGCATCCCCGCATTCTCTTCTCCCCAGCCGACATCCCCGATATCCGCGTCAAAGCCCGGGGAACGCATGCTGCGGTCATGCGGCCGATCATCTCCAAGGCCGATGCCCTGCTTGATGATCCGGTGCCGGTCTATCCCAATGCCCCCTCCTCGTCGACAAGCCGCTGGGGCGGCGACCTGTCGGTACTGGCCTTCGCGCATGTCGCCACCGGTGACTCACGCTACGGGGAGAAGGCGCGGGAGCATCTTCTGGAGTTTGCGACGTGGCCGGCGTGGGGACTCGACAGAGAAGTGGGTGACCGCGATCTGGGTCTGGCGTATCTGATCCGCGGCAATGCCCTGGCATACGACTGGCTCTTCGACAGCCTTTCCACTCAGGACCGCACGACTATCAGGACCTCGCTGACACAGCATGCGCAGGAGATGTACGAGGCGGCGTCGCTGGAGATCCGCTCCGAATGGCGGAACTGGTGGATCAAATCGTACGGTCAGAACCACTGGGATATCAATAACACTTCGCTGGGCATGGCCGCCCTGGCGCTTGAAGGCGAAGATCAGCGTGCCGGCCAGTGGCTTGAGCATGTTATCGCCGAGATACGCAAGGACAGCTCAAATCTGGATAACATCATTGACGGGACCTGGCATGAGGGGTGCCTGTATCAGCAGTCAAAGCTCGTCTACACCATGGCCTTCTATTACAGCCTCAAACGGCTGAAAGACATCGATCTCTTCCCCCGCCGGTATCTTCGAAACTATGCCCTTCTTGCGCTCTACAATTACCTTCCCGGCAACCGGCAGGTGGCACTGACCTATTCCAGCTACCGGAGAAACTGGGGCGGCTGGCTCAGTGCAGGCGGCTACTCGCCCATAAAAGGTACAATACAGCAATGCCAAAGGATAGAAGGACATTTTCATTCTTTAAAGCACAGGGACTCTCTGGTTGAAAATGAACGCGTATTTATTTCGATTCTCGGGCCCACTATCCGTATTGGTTGTGTTCTGATAGCTTCTCGGCTTGTACGACGCATTATATCGTTTGTTAAAACAGGGGAAACAGTAGAACGGGGTGCTCGAATTGGGGCAATCCGTTTCGGCTCCCAGGTCGATGTTCTTATTCCTGATGTAATGGATATGAACATAGCAGTTGTTCCCGGCCAGCGTATTCAAGCGGGAAGTTCAATATTTAAGATATAAAACATAGTCCGTCCCCGGTATTCGGCGCTCGTGAATACATTTGCGGCACGCAACGTCGGGGGACCACGATGAGTGATGAGGACGTAGCGAAGTTGATCGGATCGATTGGACGCTATCTGCCCACCAGCGTCAAGCAGGTCCTCATTCGGGGTGATGCTGAATTCATCGGGGCGAAAACGGTCGAGGCATGCCAGCGCCACGGCTACAACTTCATCTTCGCAAACAAGCGCTGCACACCGGATTTCGAAGAGACGAACTGGTATACCAAAAAGGACTACGCGTACAACGAAGTACAGCACCACCCGCTTGGTTGGCAACAACCGTGCCGTTTCGTAGCGATGCGCATGGACCGAACGAGAGAAGAGGACAACGCAGGGGCTGAGCAGTTGAGTTTGTTTGGCAGTGATCGGTACAAGTACCGCGTATTTGCCACGAATTTGAAATGGCTTCCCCACGTGGTTATCAAGAAATACGACAAACGAGCGGATGTGGAGAACCTCGTTGGTGAGGCACAGCGAGAAGGGATTCCGGCAATCCCCTCGAAGCGCTTCCTCAGCAACCATGCTTTTTTTCAAATCGTCATGCTCGCCTACAATATCTGGCGGTGGATGAAGATAATGGCGGCCTGCGAGCGTCGGGGAAACCACGACGCGCAGGACTGCGTGCTTGACGGTGCACAAGAGATCAACGTTGAGGTCATGGATCAAACGATTCGAATTGCGCGGCTGAAGATGCTTTTTCTACCCGCGAAGATAACGACCAGCGGCAGGAGAGTCAAGGTATCCTATTCCAGTCACGACGCTCGAAGCGAGGGGGTGTGCGATTTTCTGTCGTATCTGGACAGACGCCGCAAGGTACCGGTTCAGTGGATTGATAACGTACCATTGGGGTCCTGGCGTTCGGCTGCATAGCGTATGGTGCAAGATTTTTTTTGCACGGCGGCCTGAGCCCAGGGCGAAAACCGCATAAGCACCGCGAGACGCTCTCAGTTGTCTCGCAAATGAGCAAAATCGAAACAAGAAGTACTCTTCGTCAAATTGGACGAGCCGCAAAAGATGAAGAGGAAGGGGTAGGATAGCGCCGCACTCTCGAAATTACGGCAAAAAAGGCAAGCCAGCGACTCTGCTAAGGAGCCACATCATTCAAATGGCCGAATCTCGTGCAAAATTCAGGTAATAACTTGCCTCCGTCCCCGGCAATAGGGCGATTTTGAGAATTTCGCGTAGTGATGTATCTTAGATCATAGAGCTGTTTTCGTATTGGCCACCGAGTCTTTAAATGGAAAGGCCGGGAACGGAACCTGGGTGAGCGCAGTCGTGGGGGAAGAACGTTGAACGAGTGCTTCCATAGCGACGGAGGTGCAGAGAGTTGGCACCCGGAGGGAAACCACACTTCGAACGTGTATCGTATGGAGCACGTGTAAGGAAAAATGTCAACTTTTTCCACGGAGATTGTGCTATGAGACCGTTATCCGCGGGAATCACGGTAACGATAGTGGCGCTGTCGCTGACGGCCGACGCGAAGAGGGAGTACGACCCCGCTTTCACGATGAAGGCGTACCGGCTGTCCGCCGAGCAGGAGCAATCATTCAGCGGCTCGGACTCAAAGCCGTCGGGCTTCTGGGCCATTTGGGACGTTGAGGGCGCGGATTTGGACGAGGTGACCCTGACCGGTGAGAATTGCGCGTGGGGAGCATGCTCGCCCGTCCCTGATGAAGACGACGTCACGTACACTATCAGGCTGGCCTGGGGTGAAAAAGGGGTGTATATTCTGCATACGGTCAGCGACGACACGTGGGCGGATTTGTATCCTCCTTGCATGAATTACGATAACGACGTTGTGGAGTTGTACACCGACGGCCACAGTGCACGGGAGCTCTATGAGAATCAGGTGCAACTCTACATCCATTCGGACTATGAAATCACGAAGAGCTTCACGGGAATTCAAATCATGTTGGGTGGAGACAGCCCGGCTGAAGACTTCCTGCTGACCACCCCCGAGCCGGGCATTACGGTTGGCGGTTCATACGAGGGACAGGCGGAGTTCCTGGACCATGAGGCAAAAGTGATCGCGGAAAGTAACGAGGTGATGTTCAAGTTTCTGTACTATGGCGAAACGCCTGATGTCCGCGGCCAGGAGTGGCTCGTGCCGTGGGGGACCTGGGGCGGGGATGGTGTCGGCATGCCAAGTGAGGGAGACAAGCTGGCAGTTACCTTCGGGTACGACGACCTGGACGGAATCGGTCAAGGCGTTCAGCCTCACGTACTTCGCTGGCGCAACCGTGCAGACCCATTTTCTATAGGTTCGAGTGTCGGCTCCTGGGGCGACGTCGAGTTTGCGGGCACTCTACTCCAACCTGAAGCGTCGGTGGATACTGAGCCACAAGAGCGGGGAACAGGCCCTTCCCCTGTTCGAAACCTGAACGACCCCGCGGCCGCTCACGCGGGTGCGCATTACTACACCCCGCAGGGCCGGCGGGTCCGGGGTACCAAGTTGTCCCACCTGCCGGCCGGAGCAGTCCTGATTCGCCGATCGGCAGGCGCCCGGAAGACGCAGAACGGGGAAAGCCGGGGTTCGAAGCTTCGGATTATTCAGCCGTTTTGACGGCTGAATTGTGTTGGGGACGGCTGTCACGCGAAAAGCGCATCCAGGCGGTGCACCGGTACTGTCTCAATGTTTTTTGCCGCGGGGTAGCGTTCATCCCCGGGATAGATGACATATCCTATGGTGCATCCGCTATGCTGATACGCCTCATGGAATCCTTTCTGAAGGACGGGTGAGAGGGAGAGTTTTATCTCGACTGCAATCGGGGCGGCGCCGGGCGGCTTCAGCAGCAGGTCTAGTTGCGGTAGGGATTGACCTTTCAGGGTCAACCCCCCGCACAGATCCGTACGTGAGGAACTACCTCATACGGCTCCTACCTTGGGTGGATAGCGTAGAAACGCACTCCGGG
>CAZNDN010000076.1:0-5537 GCA_964571815.1 uncultured Fibrobacterota bacterium
CCGAGCGTGAATCTGACCTTCCCCGTGAAAAGACATCCGCGGGTCGGCACTCGAGTTTCGCCGACGCGTACTCGACCACGCGATCCACGGTCCACCCCCTCGCACGAAGCCTCCGTTGGCGATTGACTCTGTCCGAGCGTTCCGACAGCGCTCGTCGAACAAAACCGGCGTCGCCGATCACTCCAGGCAGCGTAAGCCGCTTCTCTCCTTCCACCTCCTCATCCGCACTGGGGGCAAACATGGCCATGACCGTCTCTGTCTTCCCGATTGTCCCCTCCTCAATTTCCGCTCGGAGGAACGCCAGGTATTCCCGTCGAGCCTCACCGATATCAGGGCCGAAATAGCGAAGCGTTTCAGTGACATCATGCCCGGGCAGAATCCCTTTCCCTCCCAACATGGCCTTGTGGCCGCACCAGGGGTAGCCCCGGAGCTCATCAAGGGACGACACAATCCCCGCTCGAATCGGGTTGAGATGGATGTAGCGAACAAGCTCTTCGGCGTAGCCGATATCGTGACAGACGATCGACCTGTAGCGATCCTGAAAGAGGTAGCCCTTGCGATCTCTCTGTCGATTGAACCATTGCGCGTATCGAGAGTTCAGGGGGCGCATGAGCTTTGCGAGTGCGTCGCCCGGACGGACCAGGAGATGGTAGTGGTTGTGCATCAGGGCCCAGGCAAGGCATCGGGATTCGGTCTTCTCCAGGATCGACCCGAGCAGCGAGATAAAGAATCGCCGTTCCGAATCATGCTCGAAGATCGTAAAGCCGTCAATACCCCTTGCCATGACATGGGTGAGTGCGCCCG
Organism: uncultured Fibrobacterota bacterium; assembly: GCA_964571815.1. Lineage (GTDB taxonomy): Bacteria > Fibrobacterota > Chitinivibrionia > Chitinivibrionales > WJKA01 > CAZNDN01. The sequence continues at coordinate 805 of CAZNDN010000076.1, forward strand.
GGATTTGAAATCGTACGCTTCTGGCCATGAGGTGCTTCCTTCGGTTGTGCCCGACCGATTTCGCCAGGTGCCTTTGCCGGGGCATAGAAAACTTAATAAATTGCCTCCGTCCCCGACAAGCACCTGTCATATAATATATTATCCAACCACTACTGCCACACACCTGCAACAAGGAAGGGACCCATGACCGGAAAAAATATCGTTCTGTTCGGGCCTCCCGGTGCGGGGAAGGGAACGCAGGCCGCCAGGCTGGTTGACCTTCTCAAGGTGCCTCACATTTCCACCGGCGATATGTTCCGGTACCATATCAAGAATGATACGGAGCTGGGTCGCACGGCAAAATCGTATTCAACGCAGGGAAAGCTGGTGCCCGATGAAGTCACGATCGAAATGGTCCGGGAGCGACTGGGGCGTGATGATGTCGGGGAGGGGTTCCTGCTGGACGGGTTTCCGCGAAGCGTGCCGCAGGCTGAAGCGCTTGAGAAGCTCCTTGGAGACCTTGGGCGCTCACTCGATCACGTGATCAATATCGCGGTCTCGGATGAAGATATCCGCGCCAGGCTTTCGAAACGCGCCGAGATCGAAGGACGTGCCGACGATGCGGACCCGGCGGTGATTCAGAACAGGATCGATACGTACAAGAGCCAGAGTGAGCCTTGCCTGGACTTCTACAGGCCGAAAGGTGTCGTTCGTGATATCGACGGGATCGGGACGATCGATGAAGTCTTTCAGCGAATAGCGGCTGTCTTCGGTTGACCCGCGGAAAAGGCCGGCTCCGGCACTGCCCCGCCCCTGCGGTGGAGTGAATTCGTTTACCCGAGTTGCACCTACCCGGCCGTTTCTCGGTGAAACGACTGCTCTTTCCAGCGGAACCGGCCGAAGACCCCTCCCAGGACCGCCGCAATCACCATGGGCGCCTGCAGCAGGGAGAGCAGAACGGTCACCTTCCTCAGCTCCTCCCTGCCGAACATGCGGCATCCCGGCCCGATCAACAGGTACTCACCTCCAAGCTTGATGCAGAACAGGGCTGCCGGAACCACCGGATGCACAAGGGAGAACAGCGGGAGCAGCAGGCTTGCCGTGAAAAGGCAGTAGAAAAGAAGGATCACGCTCAGCAGAACCACTTGGGCACGGCCGTAGTAGACGGTTTTCGACCCCCACCGCTTCCGCTGTTCAAACACCCCCCTCATTGTGGCTGTGGGAAAGGTCTCGACAGCTCCCCGCCTGTCGGCCATGAAACGAACCCGCCGCGGGCCTCGCGCGCTGATCTTCTGCAGCAGCAGATCGTCGTCGCCGGAGACCACCCTGCCGAACGCGCCGTATCCTCCCACTTCGTCGAACGTGCCCCTGCGCACGGCGAGGTTGTTGGCATTGGAGTTGAGCGGAACGCCGGCGCCGATTGCGGCTGCGGAGACCACGCCGTGCGAAAGAAAATCGAGCGCCTGGAGCGAAAAAAAGAGTGGATTCATTCCGCGTACGGAGCGGTAGGTCGTGATCCCCTGCAGCAGCTCGGTGGATTGGTCGACGTTGCGATCGATCGTCTCCAGCCACGTGGGAGGCACGCGGCAATCGGCATCGGTGAACACCACGATCTCGTTGCGGGCCCGCCTGATTCCTTCCGTGACCGCATGCTTCTTCGGCGAGACCCCTTCGGGCGTCTCGGTGATCGACACGAGCGCGACCCGGTCATGCTCCCGGGCGATACGCGAGACGATCCCGGCGGTCTTGTCGGTCGAGCGGTCATCCACGACAATCACCTCGAAGCGCCCGGCGGCAATGCTCTGCGCGAGCACCGTATCGAGACAGGCCTCAATAGTGCGCTCTTCGTTGCGAGCCGCGATAACCACCGAGTAGGTGAGATTGGAGGGGCTGCCCGAGCCCGGCAGCGATTTCAGCCCCCGCCGAAGCCGCAGCACTATCGCCAGGTAGGCTGCCGACACGAAGCCGGCGGCGAGCAGCAACACGAGAGTGATTGGACCCATGGAAAGCTTGCCTCCGTCAAGTGCACCCGAATGGTTCGGCCGAGCCGATGTTCCGTTCCACGGGTCCGTGCGGCGTGCCGGAGGAGGTCAGTAACGATACCGTGCTGCAATGGGGAACCGTCTCCCCGAGCCGAATGCCTTGGGCGTCACTTTGAGCCCCGGAGCCGCCTGCCGGCGCTTGTACTCGCTTCTGAACACGGCCGCCGCAATCCAGTCGACGGTTTTTTCGTCAAAGCCCCGCGCACACACCTCATCCCGCGAGGCGCCGTCTTCAAGCAGGAGCCGCAGCACCTCGTCGAGGACTTCGTACGGAGGCAGGGAGTCACGGTCTTTCTGACCGGGCCGCAGTTCGGCCGACGGCGCCTTGGTCAGGATCGACTCCGGGATCACCTCGCCGTTACGGTTGACATACCGGGACAACTCGTAGACACGTGTTTTCGGAATATCGGATATGACACTCAGCCCGCCGTTCATGTCTCCGTACAGCGTGCAGTAGCCTACGGCCATCTCGCTCTTGTTCCCCGTGGAAAGAAGCAGCGATCCGAACTTGTTGGAGAGGGCCATGAGGATCGTGCCGCGTATCCTGGCCTGGAGGTTTTCTTCGGTGATATCTTCCTCCCTGCCCTCGAAATGCGGTTGCATGGTTTCCAGCAGCGCGGCGAAGGCGGACTCGATGGGGATCCGTTTCAGCTCGATTCCCAGGTTCTCTGCCAGAAGCTCGGAATCGTGCACGCTTCCTTCCGAGGAATACCGCGACGGCATGGTCACGCCCATCACATTCCGCTTCCCGAGCGCATCGACGGCCACCGCGCAGGTGAGAGCCGAGTCGATCCCGCCGGAGAGTCCGACTATCGCACCGTGGAAACCGCATTTGCGCACGTAGTCCCGCACCCCGAGCGTGAGGGCATCGTACACCGATGCGATCGGGTCCGCTTCATTCTCCTCCCCGGCCGAGCGTCCTTCTCCGGCCCGCACCGACGTATCGACGATCCGGACCGATTCCTCGAAGGAAGGGAGCCGCTCGATGATTCCGCCGTTCGCGTCGAGCGCCACACTCGCACCGTCGAAGATCAACTCATCGTTGCCCCCTGTCTGGTTGACGAAGACGAACGGGGCCGAACACCGGAGCGCATGATCGCGCATCAACGAGACCCGCTGCCGCTGCTTGTCGACATGGAAGGGGGATGCCGCAATGTTGATGAGAAGGGACACTCCCTTGCCGGCCAGGTGCCTCATGGGATCGCGTTCGTACATACCCTCGGGCACCAGATCGGAGGCGCACCAGATGTCTTCACATATCGTGATGCCGACACGTTCTCCCCGGTACTCCCACACGTCAACATCTCGCGCCGCGGCGAAATACCTGGTCTCATCGAACACATCGTACGAAGGCAGAAGGGACTTGTCCTGTCGAAAGATCACCTTCCCGTCGCGGACCACCACGGCCGCGTTGGTCGGTCGCTTCTGCGCTTCGCCGGGAGGGACAAACGCCGTGCCGACCAGGATAGCCGTGTCGGGACAGCTTTTGCTTGTCTCGCAAAGCAGCTCCAGACTGTGCATGCCGTCTCTTATGAACCAATCGTTCTCCAGCAGGTCGCGCGGAGGGTAGCCTTGAAGAAAGAGTTCGGAAAAGACAAGCAGGTCGGGGTGCTCCGGGGCGGTCGAGCGAACGATCCGGCGGAGTTTTTCGAGATTGCCGGCCAGGTCACCCATTACCGGATTGCACTGGCACAGGGCGATTCTCATGGCGCGGGACCTTGTTTCATTGTATCAGCGAAGTACCGGTCATCTCCGGGGGTTTCTCGATGCCGAGTATATGCAGCATGGTCGGCGCGATATCGCACAAACGGCCGCCCTCGCGCAATCGAGCGTTCTTGTCGCATCCCACGATTGTCAGCGGTACGTAGTTGACCGTATGCGCGGTCATGGGTGAACCGTCCGGGAGCGCGGTCTGTTCCGCGTTGCCGTGATCGGCGGTCAGAATGCAGCATCCGCCTTTGGCCGTGGCCGCCTCGACCACGTCGTGCACACACGTATCGACCGTTTCGACCGCCTTGACAACCGCATCGTACACTCCCGTATGCCCGACCATGTCGCCGTTGGCGAAATTGCAGACGATCACATCGTACTTCTCCGACTCGACGGCCTCCACGAGTTTGTCGCGTACTTCGAACGCGCTCATCTCCGGTTGCAGGTCGTAGGTGGCGACTTTGGGGCTGTCAACCAGGATACGATCTTCCCCTTCGAAGGGCTCGTTGCCGAGGCTGTTGAAGAAGAACGTGACATGTGCGTACTTCTCCGTTTCGGCGCTTCGGAGCTGTTTCAACCCGTTGACGGCCAGGACTTCGCCGAGGATATTCTCGTTGTGCAGCTCCGGGAACGCTTCGGCGAAATGCCCGTTATCATAGTAGTGGGTCATCGCTACGAAATGGATCGAGTGCGGCACGGTTTTGAACTCGGAGAAGTCCGGCTCAACGATGGCTTTGGTGAGCTGACGGGTCCGGTCGAAGCGGAAATTGAAGAAAATCATGACATCGTTTTCGCCGGCACCCTCGTAGTCGATACTTCGCGGCTTGATGAACTCGTCGTTTTCGCCGGCGGCGTACGCACTGTCAATGGCCTCGTTCCAGTCTCGCACGGCAATTCCCTCGCCTTTCATGAGCGCCCGGTACGCCTGCTCGGTCCGGTCCCACCGACGGTCTCTGTCCATGGCGTAGTACCTGCCGATAACCGTCGCCACGCGTCCGATCC
>CAZNDN010000076.1:5637-19388 GCA_964571815.1 uncultured Fibrobacterota bacterium
CGGTCTCTGTCCATGGCGTAGTACCTGCCGATAACCGTCGCCACGCGTCCGATCCCCGTGCGGTCGATCCCTTCCTGAAGAAATCGAAGGTGTTCGCGCGCCGATTTGGGCGGCGTGTCCCGCCCGTCGGTCAATGCATGAATCAGGACCTTGTCAACGTTTTCGCGGGCACACATTTTGAGGAGGGCATGACAGTGACGCGTGACCGCGTGAACACCTTCCTCCTGGATCAGCCCCATGAGATGCACCGTACTCTTCCTGCTTTTCGCCGTGCGAAGAGCTTCGAGGAGAGCGTCGTTGGTGAAAAAGTCTCCATCGGCGATCGACTTGTCGATCCGGGTAAGGCTCTGATAGACGACTCTTCCCGCACCGATATTCAGGTGCCCGACTTCGCTGTTGCCCTGATACCCTTCGGGCAGACCGACGGCGGTGCCGGACGGCTTCACGACCGTGGTGGGCCAGTTTTTCTCGTAGGAGTCGGTATGCGGGGTGTTGCCGGAGAAAATGGCGTTGGACTTTTCTTCGTTCCCTTTTCCCCATCCGTCCCGAATGATCAATACCAGGGGGCGTGGTTTCATTGACCGGATGTCCCTTCAGGCGATGTTGTGTCCCCGTCCGGTTGCTTGTCCGAACGCTGCTTGTCCGAAGGCTGCTTGTCCGGGACGTTGTCTCCGGTGGTGTCGCCGGGTGTTTCTTTCGGCCGCGGCTCAGCTACTTCCGGCTGCCCGCTTTCAGCCGATTTCTTGTGCTTTTCGTAGAAGTTCCACTCTTCGATGCGTCCGCTGCCCTTGCACGCCCAGCACTTTCCCACACCGTCGCAGTAGCGGCATGTTCCCGATCCCTTGCAGTAGGGGCATTCCTCTTCGTAGGAGGCTTCGCTGATTCCCTGGTCGGGAATCGGGGGCGTAGTGGTTGTCCTCGTGCCGGAGCCGCCGCAGAAACTGCACTTGCCGCTTCCGCTGCAGTAGAAACACACGCCCGGATCGGGCACGCAGAAGGGGCACTCCTTCGTGTCGTAGCGGGGCCGGCGCTGCTCCATGCGGGCGCAGGAGGCGAGAGCGCCCGCGGAGGCCGCGGTCAGGAAGTTTCTTCGCTGCATAGAGTCATCTCCGATATCAAAGTGCTGCCGGAGCGCCGCACGTTTCTTTTCCAGCGAAATCGTACGAGGGCGCGAATCGGATAAAATACGATATTGCTGCGGTCGTCGCGGCGCGCGGGCGGTCCCGCGCCGGCCCGGCCGCCTGGAGCGCCGTAATTATTTTCCTTCCTGCATCGAATACGGCGGGAACACATCACTTTCCCTTCGAAGCAAAGGCGGTTACTATGCATTCGTGGAAACGTATCGGTGGAGCCGGCGCGGCGGCCGCGTTGTGCGCGGTACTGGGGGTAGCCCTTGCGGCGACCTCGCGGAAACACATCGTACGAACCGTACAGCCCGGAGAGACGGTAAGCCTGCTGTGTATAGAGTTGTACGGGTACTACAATGCCGCCCTGGGAGAGCGCGTGCGCACCCTGAACCCTTCGCTGAAGGACATCAATGTGATCCGTCCCGGGGACAGGTTGACCTTCGCCGCGCCGGGCGTGGCGGTGGATAATGAGCCGGCAATCGAGCGGAAGCTGAAAGTCACCCAGGGAGTGGTGACCCTGGTTGAGGGGACGGCGGAGCTGCGCCGAGACGGAGAATCGTCAACGCTGACGGCCAACAGTCTCGTGGAGCCCGGCGATGTGATTCATACCGGGGCGGACACGCGCCTGGAAATGGTGATCAACCGGGAATCGGTCGTTCGAATCGGCCCGCTCACCCGGGTGAGTCTGGAGCAGCTTCGGGACGCGGAGAAGGAGGCGGGCACGACACGGGTGGGCTCGGAACGGGGCACGATCTGGACCAGAGTTCGGAAATTCAAGGATCGGCTGTCCCGGTTCCAACTCGAATTGCCCACGGCAATTGCCGGCGTGCACGGGACCGTGTATCAGACGAAGGTGAATGAGGACAGCTCCGCCGAAGTGAAGGTGTACGACGGGGAGGTGCGGGTAAAAGGAAGGGAGAAGAAATCCGCCGGCGGCCGCGGAGGAAGGGGCCGATCGGAGGTGCCCGGGCCGAGCGAAATCCCGGGTCCGCACGAGGTGACCATGAGCGAGTGGACACAGATTGTGCGTTCGCAGCAGCGAATCTGGATCGACAAGAAGGGCAAGCCGTCATCGCCGAAATCTTTTGCCGCCGACCCCGATGACGAATGGGAGCAGTGGAATCTGGCGCGGGACAGGTTGCTCGAAAACGTGCTTTCGGAGATATAGTCTGTGATTGCCCGCAAGGCCGCATTGCTTGTCGGTGGCTCGATCGTGCTGGTGCTGCTTGTTCAGCTTGGGTCGCTGGTGGGTATCGACGATCTGATCTACGGCTGCAACTTCCTGTTCTCTTCGGAAGATGTCGGCGATGAAGTGGTGATTGTGGGGATTGATGCATCGAGTATCCAGGAGGTGGGCGGATGGCCCTGGCCGCGAAGTACGCTCGCGAGGCTGTTCGAGCGTATCGACCGGAGCGGCGCCCACACGGTTGCGCTCGATTTCCTGTTCCCTCCCCGGCCCGACCGAGAAGAAAACGACAGCCTGGCGTCGGTCTTCTCCAGAATCGAGCGCCTGGTATTGCCGTTCCGCGTTACGGGAATTTCCCGCAACCGGCCGAAGGCGCCTCCTCGTGGCGTCGAGGAAATCGGCGGGTTCGGTTTCCCCGTGGTGCGTGAACCGGAGCGTCTCGAGGATGCATCGCTGTACCGGGCCGAGGATATCGAGGCCCCGGATTCGTTGTTTTTCGCGCATACGTTTCGCAGCGGATTTCTCAACGTCTCGACGCGGAAGGCCACGCAGCGGTTGACCGAAGTGATTCACGTGATCGGAGCGGGCCGCCACTATCTGCCCTCGTTCGGCGTCGCGGCCGCGGCTTCACTGCTTGAAACCTCACCCGAGGATTTTGTCGTTGCACCCGGCCCCCGAATCGAGATGAGCACCAGGCGGATTCCTCTTCGGTCGGGCTCCGGCTCGGTGTTGCTGAATTTCAGGGGGCGGCGGGGCACGATCCCCACGGTGCCGGCGGCGGAGGTGCTGGAAGGCTCGGTCGATCGTTCGGTGCTGGAGGGCAAGCTGGTGCTGGTGGGCATGACCGACGCGGCGGCCGCGCCCGATTTTTTCATCACTCCCGTGGGCGCCGATTTCCCGGGCGTGGAGATATGGGCCACGTCGATTCTCGATATTCTCAATCGATCGTGGGTGCGTCGGGGCGGACCGTTATCAACCGCAAACGGACTTCTCGCCCTGCTGCTGTTTCCCGGCCTGGCGCTGGTGGTGCCGAGCCGGCGTCGAAGGCTCTCGGCGGGGGTGTCCACGGCGGTCGCCCTCGGCAGTCTCGGCGCCGTTCCCGTTCTCTTTCATACGGTATCGTACTTCTGGAATCCCCTCCCGCACCTCATCGCTTGCGTGCTTTCCCTGGTGTGGCCGGCGTTTCGGAAGGACGACGCGACCGTGGTGCAGGTGGGATCGGTTGATTTCGAGCCGCCCGAGACCGCGCCTTCCGATGTGCTTGAGCCGCCGGAGGATGAGGACGGACTGAAAGCGATTCCTGACGCCGACACCGCCCGGCACGTACGGCGGCGTATTGCGGCAGGGGTTGAAGGAGCACCCGGGGCGGAGGAGTCCCGCGTGCTTGAAGCGTTTCGGGAGCTTTGCGGGGGCAGGATTATCGATTTCGTGGGCAGCGGCGGCATGGCCGACGTCTACCTGGTGTGGAAGCCGCGGCAGGACGTGTACCGGGCGGTGAAGGTGATCAAACCCGACCGTCCGGAGAAGCTTCGGCAGCGGTTTCAGACCGAAGGCCGGATTCTTTCGAACCTGACCCACCCCAATATCGTCCAGTGCTACAGCGTGGGCGAGTGGCACGAGCTTCCGTACCTGGAGATGGAGTATGTCTACGGCTTCGCCATGGACGACGTGATCCGCACATGTCAAACACTCTCGGTCGAGCAGACCCTGGCCGTGGGCATCGCGGTCTGCCGCGCGCTGCAGTTCGCTCATACCCGGACGGTCAGTATCTACGGCAAAACATACACGGGGATCATTCATCGGGACCTCAAGCCGGCCAATATTCTACTGAGCCGGGCGGTTCGTGTGAAGATCGGCGATTTCGGCATTGCACGCCCGCGACAGACCAGTCTGCACACGGGCGACACCGGCTCGATTCTAGGGACGCTTCCGTACCTGGCACCCGAGCAGGTTGACGGGGAGAAGGTCACGGCGCAAAGTGATATCTACGCCCTCGGCGTCACGCTCTACGAGATGCTGACCGGTGAGCGAGCGCTTCCCCAGGTTCAGGTGAATGCCCTGATCAGCGCGAAGGCATCGGGGAAGATCAGGCCGCTGAGAGAATATTCGCGTGTTCCCGGTGATGTGGCAAGGGTCGTGAGCACGGCAATGGCGGTGAAGCCTGAGGATCGATACTCCTCGGCGCAGGCAATGGGAAAAGATCTGGAGCGCTGTTTTCGCAACCTGAGCAACAGCACGGCAGGCTACCCGCCGCTGGAGGCGTTGCTGGAAAGATATCGGGAGCAGCCCGCGGGTTGAGTGCGGGCCGACCCGGAAGGAGTCTATGAGTTACTATTACCTGCAGGTTGCCCGGGGTGAACACCAGGGAAAACGATACCTCCTGGAAGAGGGGGCGACGAGCGTGGGACGCAGCTCCGAGAGCACAATCGCGCTCTCTTCACGCGAACGGAGCGTGTCGGGGCATCACCTGATCATCTACCGCACCTCGGAGAGAATCCTTCTGCAGGACCTTCAGAGCACCAACGGCACGTACGTGAACGAGGAGAGGGTGGATGAGCGGGAGTTACGCGCCGGCGATGTTGTCGGGTTCGGCAAGAGCGGTCCTCGCCTGAAGTTGATCGAGTCGGAGGAGGAGCTTTCCAGTGCACCCGACTCCGGAGGAGGCGCCAAGCCGCCCACGACTTCGACCTCGCGCAACGCACCGGCCGGCGCCTTCACGTACGAGACCGACCATTCGAGAGTGGCGCGCAAGGAGGAGCCGAAGAAGAAGCGCGACATGGATGCCCTGGGGCGCGACGACATGTTCGGGGAGGCCTCGAGCGAAACGATCGACATGGAGCGCAAGCTGGTGGGGAAACGCATGAGTTCCAGAGAGATGCAGCGTCTGCTGGACAACGGCGGCCGTCTGGAGCGAATCATCGACCGGGGCAACCTCGGGACGACGCAAACCCACCTTCTGAGGATGTCGTACCAGGCGGGCAGGCGGCAGCGAAAGCGCTGGTTTGCGGTTTTGGGAGGGGGTGTCTTTCTCTCCACGATTCTCATAGCCTACTTCTCTATCCGGACCTACCAGTACCGGAAGATTCTCAACCAGGGACTGACTATCGAGCAGGAGCTGGACCGGCTGGAGAAACGTATCAGCCAGGCGCGGAAGAACCCGGAGGAGAATCGTGAGACGCTCAAGGCGCTCCTTGCCCGCCTGGAGTCGCGCAAGGACAGCCTTTCGTCGGTGAAGTCGCGGCTCAACGACGCCGATTTCGGCAAGTTCTACTCCGATCCGGTAGAGCGCAAGATCGACGAGATCATTCGGCGGTTCGGTGAAGACGACTACCACATTCCGCCCGCCATGATCGACCGTGTCAAGTATCACCTGGAGATCTACTCGGGTCGAATGCACCGGACCATTGCCAAGTACCTTCTGCGCAAAGAGAAGTACTTCCCGATGATCCTGCGCGTGCTCAGGGAGAAGAACCTTCCGCGGGAGCTGGCCTTCATTTCCATGCTCGAGAGCGGGTTCAATCCGCGTGCGTTGAGTCATGCGGGCGCGCGGGGATTGTGGCAGTTCATGCCGGCCACGGGGCGCAGCTACGGGCTGCGGGTCGACGGGAACGTGGATGAGCGGCTGGATCCGGAGAAGGCCACGTACGCGGCGGCGGAGTATTTCAAGGACCTGATCGGGATTTTCGGCAGCCGCAGCTCGGTGATGCTTGCCATGGCCGCCTACAACGCCGGGGAGGGGCGCGTGATGGGCGCCCTGCGCAGGATCGACGATCCCATGAGGGACCGCGACTTCTGGTATATCTACCGTATGGGCTACCTGGCCGAGGAGACCAACGAGTACATACCGCGCGTGATTGCCCTGATGATTATCAGCGAGTACCCGGACGAATACGGGTTCGGCGGACTGCACGCTCCGCGGGAAGAGCTGGAGACCGAGGATGATTTCATCGACCTTGACAAGGAGGAAGGGCTGGGGAGGCGCCCGGGGTCGTGAGTGCAAGGGTGAGCACCGCGAAGGGCGCGGAGAAGAGACAGGATAGCGCGCAGAAAAAGGCATATACGAGAAGTCCTCCACGGTTGCGTTTACCGGCAATGATCCACGCATCCTATACCTTCCTCACCGATTCCGAGTGGCAGTCTCGGATATCTCTCGCGGAGCAGATCGCTTCCGAGTGCGAACTTTGCCCGCGATCATGCGGAGTTGACAGGTTGAAAGGAGAGAAGGGCTTCTGCACAGCGGGCGCCGTACCGCGCATCTCCAGTATTTTTCCCCATCACGGCGAAGAGCCCCCGATTTCGGGTGCCGGCGGATCGGGCACGGTTTTCTTCTCCCATTGCACACTCCGCTGCGTCTTCTGCCAGAATTACCAGATCAGTCACCAGGGCGAAGGCAGGGAGTATGCGGTTGCGGAACTCGCCCGGCGCATGGTGTGGCTTCAGGAGAGCGGCTGCCACAATGTCAACCTCGTTACGCCGACCCACTACCTGCCGTGGATTCTGCGCGCACTGCACGCTGCCGCCAATCGGGGGCTTCGCATTCCCGTGGTATACAACTGTGGCGGGTACGAGCGCGCGGAAGCGCTTCGGCTGCTTGACGGGATCGTGGATATCTACCTTCCGGACATGAAATACGGCGACAACCGCGCGGCGGGGCGGTTGTCCGGGGCGGAGGACTATGTCGAAGTCAATCAAGGGGCGATACGGGAGATGTTTCGTCAGGTGGGGCCCCTGAAACTCGATTCATCGGCAGGGGCTCTTCGCGGACTGCTGATTCGTCATCTGGTGCTGCCGGCCGGACACGCGGGAAGCGGGAAGGTGGCGGAGTTTCTCGCCGGGCATTTCGACCCCGACGATATCGCGGTGAGTGTCATGGCGCAGTACGCTCCCCAGTACCGTGCCTGCGAGCATCCGGAGATTGCCCGGCGCATCTCGCGTGAGGAGTACGAGCGGGCGCGGGCGTGGTTCGAGAACGCGGGGTTCGGCGGGTACTACCAGGACGCTCCGCGCATGGATGAATCGTTCTTGATCGATTTCACCCGAAGGAAGTTCGAGCGGTTGGGGTAATCTCCTCGAACGCCGGGCAATCTCCGGCTTCCGGACCGTGCCCTGGTTCACCTCAGAAGCGGTCGCGGCGCTCCGGCTTGCGGTCGGGAACCTTTTCCATCAGTTCTCTGAACTTCCCGGGGCTGGGGGCCCGCTTCGCCCGTTCCGCGAGATAGTCGGCCGTCCCGAGGGCCGAGAGCTTCTCGGCGAGGGCCGTGGTCACCAGTTGATTGACGGATATGTGGTCCCGCCTCGCTTCCTCTCGGGCAGCTTCGTGCAGGGAGTCCGGCAGCCTCAGGCTGATAGTACTCATCCTGGTCCTCCCATTTTCGCGAGAAATTCTCCTGGAGTTACAGTATCCACGCCAAAGCTGTCGGCTCCGGCGAAATCCTTCTTGTTGAATGTAACAATATAGTCTTGCGGTATCTACAAATACCGGGGTTCGTTTACCAGGCGGAGGCCGTCCAGTATCTCCCGCACGCGTGTGGTGGACAGTGTGCCGATTCTCGCTTTCAGGTCTGATTTGTCCACTGTCAGGACTTGTGTCACATTGACCACACTTGCTTTCGTAAGGTTGGCCTCGCCCTTGCGCAACCGTACATTGCCGGGAATCTTTTCTCGTGAAAGGTTTGAGGTGAGCGTGACGGCGATTGTCGTGTTGATACGGCCGGCGTTGAAGACGTCATTCTGCACGATCACGCATGGGTGACGGTAGCCCGGTGCGGAGCCGGAGGGCTCCTCCAGTTCGACCCAAAAGAGATCGCCCTGCCTGATCACCATGTATTGCGCACGTTTCTCCGCGAGTACTTCCGCACGCGGTCCCGAAAATCTCTTTCTTCGGGGGTATCATCATCCGCGCAGGCGGCGTCAATTTTCCGAAGTAACTCGCAGTTTTCGTCGCGATCGATCATGTACCGGGCAGCTTGACTGAAAAAGCGGCTCCGTGAAATATGCAGCTTTTTCGTAAGCTTCCGGACACGACGGAATACGTCGCCGTCGATCGAAATGGCCGTCTTGATCGTCTTCATGGAAGGCCCTCCCGCACGAGTGGTTATACCGCAAGTATAACTCATTCCAACCCCGTGTGCAAGGCTGGTTCGGGGCCGGCTTGCGGTCGAGAGCCCTTCTCATGCGCACCCCGCATGGGCCCGGCCACACCGAGTCCAGCGTGGCGTTGCACCGGGCGGTGCAGGTTTTCCCCCGGACTTCACCCTCTCTCCTGCGTTCCATTCGGGTATGTGGTATTTTACCCATCATGAGACGCACCGCATCGAGCACATCACAATGCTTCCCGCCCCGGATACAAAAGGCCGTGGGCTTTCTCTTCACCCGTCTCGACTCATGGACGCGTGTGTATCTCATCGGCTCGCGTGCGCGGCACGATACGACAAGAAACAGTGACTGGGATTTTGCGCTCGACGCGGGTGAGCCGATTCCATGGTACTGCTTCGCCTCGATCCGCGGGCAATGCCGCGACATCGCCTGGCCGGACGACATCGACATTGTCGATTTACAGCGCGCTCCCGATGCTTTCAAAAGGGGAATCGAAGACGATATGGTGGAGATAACAACGTGAGAAAGAAACTCCTCGATTCATTCGGAGAATCGGCCCGGAAGTCGTTGCGGGAACTCAAACGGGCACTGGATCATCTCGACGCGCAACCCGAAGCTCCCGACCGGTGGTCCCGCCTCGATGCCGTGGCGAAACGTTTTGAAGTTTCCTTCGAGTATGTATGGAAATTTCTCAAGGCGGCATGCGAATACCAGGGTACCGAAACGCCCGGACCTCGTCCCGCAATAACCGTTTCCGCCGCATACGGATGGATTGACGACAAAGAAGCATGGGCGGGTTTCCTGGAAGCCCGCAACGCCGGGGTTCACGACTATTTCGGGTTGTCGTCGGAAGAGTATGCACACATCGCCGCTGACTATTATGCCGCGGCCGTGCGGACGGTTGACCTGGTGTTTGCGTCGCTTTTTTGATTCGTCGACCGGCAATACCCCATGCCCTGATTCACCTCGGAAGCGGTCGCGCCGCTCCGGCTTGCGGTCGAAAGCCTTTTCCATCAGTTCTCCGCGCCGTTACTCGTCCACCTCCCGCCAGGACGCTTCGTTGATACTTTTGCGCAGGTTCTTGCAGTACGCCGCCAGGTTGTTGATTACACGGCTGCTGTAGCGGATGATTGCGTTACCGTTGCCGAACGTCGAGACCTCGGAGGCGGTGAGAGTGACCACAGAGCCGATAATGGTTGCGTTTCCGTTGATTTTGTCCATTTTGTCGGCGATAATGATGCCCTTGAAGGTCCCGTCGGTTATCTGCAGTTCCGCCTCCCACGTGTCGTTGTGGACGATCAGGATTCCGGAAGAGTTTCCGAAGTGCAGCGGCCCTGCGTCGTTGGTGAGATAGTATATACCCTCAAACGGCGTAGGAAGCGAGGATGTTTTGTACTCGTCGAGCGCGCCGGGCTCGAGGCCAAGGACTTCCTCGGGAGTTGAAGGGTAGTCGGCAACACTTCCGCCTTCCTGTATGATCGTCTCGCCGGCATTCTTGATCGGTTCGGTGCCGTTGCCTCCGACTTTGGCGTTTCCTTGCTGCGACACGCTCCCGCAGGAGCTTATTCCCCAGGTCCCCATCGAGTCGAAGATAGAGGTGTTGGAGGAATCCCAGTCGCGGCCGTCAACCGTGATGTTACCCGTTATGGTCACGTTGCTTCGTGAGGTGATTGCCCCCTTTATTCCCGCCGCGTTGAGCGGATGAGCGGGCGCGATGCGGCCGATGATCTCAAGCAGCGCGGACTTGTCGTTGAGCACACCCCGCGAGCGTATCCACACGGAATCCAGCGCGGCGTTGGCGCTGCATTGGACGGTATAGGTCCCTCCGCCGAAGGTCACATCCTGATACGGGGTGATGGTGGTGTTCGGTTGCGGCCTGATCGTGGTGTCGGTGGCTTCCGCCAGAGCGCCCAGGTAATGCTCCTTGCCCGCTTCGGCGATCTGCAGGGCCGAAGAGGAGCTTCGCCGGTTGCCCGAAACCGTGGTGGCCCTTCTGCTTGCCCGGTAGACAACCGTGCCGAGAACGGCGCCGATGAATGCGATGATGAGCACGGTGATGAGGGCCGAACCCTCGCTGCGACTTCCGGTTTTCCACGTCATCCGAAACCTCCCCTGAACAATACGAAAAGGATGAGGCCGGGTGCGGGCCTCATCCACGAAACCGCGATTCGTTCGTATCTCTCTGCAGTCGTCTACAACTCTCTCCACTCCGAGACCGTGTACGAACTTCCGCTGCAACCTCCGCTGGAGTTCGGATCCGCGTCGGAGGTGTTCTCGTAATTCATGGTCCAATTGTTTTCGATTCTGCAATCACCCTTGCACATGATCGAACCCGTGAGACTTCCGTTGTTTTCCAGAAGCACGTCGGTTTCGGCGTAGATAAGTCCCTCGACGGTCAGGCTTGCACCTTGGACTTCCTTCTTCACATAGCTCCCGGTGCTGACAAAAGCGGGGAAGTCCTCGTACTTCTGCTGGGTGATATCGTTATTGCTCTCTATCTTGATATACCCGGTGGCAATGATGCATCCGTGAATAGTCCCCGTTGCGCCGCCTTCAAACAATACATTCCCATTGACCCATAACACCCCACCGTCGGGTGCCAGAGTCCCGAAGGCTCCGTCTTCAGTGTAGTTGCCTTCCACTACTTCATTGTTCGCATCGGCGATATTGAAACAGGGCATCCAGTCAAATTCCGGTATGTCAACCGTTTCCACCGCGGTTTCGGTGACCGCTCCCGTAACTTCCCCGTCCTCATCCTCAACATCCGGCGCCGTCGCGTCACCGTCCAGAGTGCAGTACTCGAATTTCAGATTTCCGACTGCACTCACATCACCGGTCACCGTGAATTGATTCTCTTCTTCTCCCTCGAATTTGGCGGGGCCATTTACATGGGCCTTTCCTCCCGGGCCGAAATTGAGATCGCCGAAGTTTTCATGGGCGAAGGCGCCGTCAACAAGAATCAGGTAGTCAAATGCCGGATTGGGATCGCAGAGGGTCACCTCGACCGTTACCTCGATTGCCCGGCTCATGTCCTGGTAGCTCGCCGTGGAGGTAAGCCAGAGCGTGCTTGCATCGCCGTTTGCCGTGTAGTCGACCCTGTATTGTCCGCCCCCGAAGTCGGTAAGGGGCACGATCTCCTCGGAAGCACCTTCACTGGGCGTAACCTCTCCGGACCTCAACCTGGCAAGGGCGTGCTCCTTGCCCGCTTCGGCGATATTGAGCAGGTTGACCCTGGCCCTGCTGTGGCCGGCTACTTTCACGGTGCGGGTGGTGCTTTTCACCGCCGCCATGCCGACAATCGCCCCGATCACCGCAATGACCAGTACGGTCAGAAGTGCGGCGCCCGACTCGTTGTTGAGACCCGGTCGTTTCATACGCTTCTCTGCTCCTTGAGGAATGGATGCATGCCGTTGTTCCACCCCTATTATCGGCAATTCCGTGCACAAAAAACGGAATACGAACCTCCGAAGTCCTTCTTTGTCAATCGGCCGGTCAGAGGTAATTGCGCAATATGGCCTTCACCGTCTCCGAGATGCTCCTCCGGCTGGACTCCACGGTGAGTGCAAGTACGCGCGTGGAGTCGAAATTGCCGGTGAGCGTATCGGATGAATCGTTCAAGGCATACACATTGAGCCCGTCAATCTCACCGCCCATATCGGTACTGCCGGAACCGTTGTGTTTTCGCAGGAGCGTGCCGCTTCTGATACGATAGGATACACGGTCGGTGAAATAGACGGTGGTCGGGTCCACCTCGAATACGTGCGAAGGCAACGAGGGGCGAATCAACACCTTGTCGCCGCACGGCTGGTTGTGCTTGAATCCGGCAATTTCCCGATATATCACCGTGTCGCCGTCTTCAAGGCAGACCCCCCCGCCGACCGCACCGGCGCCGTCGTCGTCCACACAGATCGTATCTCCCCCCGATGAGGTCGCCAGGGCCAGTTGCGTGGTATGGGTAGCTTCGGCCGTATAGAACGCCACGGAGTCGCTGCCCGTGGTGTTGTCCCATACATGAAGCCCGTTGCCGGGAAGGCCGTAACCGGCCATGCGAATGTCTTTTTCCAGAAGCTGGGAGAGTCTGGTGAGGCGGTCCTGCGTCACGGCAATTCTCTGCTGTTCGGCGCTCTGAGCCGAGAAGCGGGCAAACGCCCTGAATGCGATGGTTGCCACGATGCCGGCCACCACCGTCGCAACCAGCACCTCAATCAGGGTGATACCCTTGTTGCTTTTCAGGTGTGCAGGCGGCATAGCTCTAATTGTCCGCGATGATCGTACTCAGGGTAATCTTGTGCGCCGCAGTGGCCACGGGCCAGGTGACATTGAGATCAATAGCCGTCTTCTCATCATCCTCGTTCAGTTCCCAGTAGCAATAGTACTCGCCCTCCACAGTGTCGCTGTCGGCGCTGAGGGAATCGTAGGGAATCATGCGCAGTTGCTCAAGCAATCTGTTCCCCACCGCCGTCGCCTCCGAAAGCTGCCTGGAGGACACGTTGGAGCGGACGGCCGAGAAGAGATAGGCGTTGAGCCCGATCGCCACAATCGTGAAGATGAACATGGCGATGATCACTTCGGCCAGCGTGAACCCCTCTTGTGACTTTCGCTTCATCTCGTGTGCCGTCCTCCCCGTCCCTCAAGTGTCTCACCCGGTTCCCGGTCGATTGTACCTTATTATATCACCCCGCGCGGATGTGAACCGGAAACGAGCTTTCCGTTTGCGCTGCTTTCTTCCTCTCCCGTCTCCCCGCCGGTTCCGGCTCCGGGCGGTGCCTACAGAACGCTCGGCGGCGGCTCCGTGGGACGCTCCCTGCGTTCGGACTCCGGAACCAGTTGGGGAAATTCCTCTCCGATCCGCTCCTTTGTTTGAGGGCTCAGTCGGGGCCACAGATCCCTGAGCCTGGTAAAAATTTCCCGTGCCGAAAACCTCGGCACTCCCCCCTTGTACCTGGAAGGCACTTTGTCGAAATGTCGGAGCATGTACGTGAGAAAAACGGCATACTGATCCACCGTAATGCTGTCGCTTGCGTGATCGCGCTCCATTGACTCGAGAGGGTACGAGTAGGCGCTCTCCTGCTTGACTGATGTGGCGGGAGGGTTTTTCAGAAACAGGAAGATCGTTGCGGTCACGCCTCCCAGGAGCACGACATAGACCCCCGCTCCGATGAGGAAGATCTGCCTGCGCTTCGCCTTTTCGTCCTTGACCAGCTTCGCAACCACATCGTCCCCCGAAGCCAGCTTCCTGGTCATGTCGGCCACGACCTCGCGCTTCTTCTTCCACCTGTTCTGCTCGGAAGGGACGAATGAACTGCGCTTTGCCATGGAGGAAGAATCTCCGATGAACGTAC
>CAZNDN010000077.1:0-4950 GCA_964571815.1 uncultured Fibrobacterota bacterium
CTCACCAGTCCGAACCCGACAGGAATCCTCCGGTCGTCAACATGGTCAACCCGGTTGACGGCGCACAGGACATGGCCACGACCAGCCGGGTTGGATTCACTTTCACCGACAACATCGATCACCGCTCCCTGAACATCCAGACCGTCATTGTCCGCCCCGAGGGAGGCGAGGCAATCAACGGCAAATTCAGTGTGAACAAGAGTATTGTCAATTTCTCGCCCGATGTCTGTCTCGAGGCGAACACCTGTTACGAGGTGGTGGTTCCGGCAGGTGGAGTGAGGGACTATGCGGGCAATGCGACGGCCGAAGAGTTCACCAGCACGTTCTGCACCGGCTCGAGTGGTAACGAATCCGTCTGCGAAAAGAGGGCGGCCAACCCTACGATCGCCGGAGCGCTTCGCAACCGCGGCGTCACTGGTCACCGTGCTCACTCCCGCTTTCGTGCCGCCGTGGTCCACCACGACCTGCCTCGCGGCATTTCGGCCCGAATCTATGACACCCGGGGCAGATTGCTGCAGGCGCGAAGCGAACCCGGCAACCGGCGGGAACAGCTTCACCACGGGGTCGTCATTGTTGAAGGCTCAACCGGCAACAGACCGGTCGCATCGGACTGATTGCAAGTCGTAAGATTGGAGGACAAAATGATCCCCCTGCGACGGATGATTCAGACGTTCAGGGTGCCGGTGGTCCGGGCAACGGCGGCAGTGTTACTCAGCTTCTCCGGTGCCCGCGCGACCGAGACCGATATCATCGCGCAGTTCTGTCCCGGAGTTACCCTCGACGGGATGCTGGATGAGTATTCCTGTGGACGGTTCTTGACGATTACCGACGAAAGCTCACCCGAAGGCGGGGTCGATATTGTCGTAGCGGTGGTCTGGGATGCCGACAATCTGTACGTTCCCTTTCAAATGGGCGACACGTATTTGAATGCCCATGCCGATGAAGATGACGATCCGTCGGCAGTCAATGACGATTGCTTTCAGATTTTTATCGACCCCGACAACAGCAGGGACCACGCCATGGGAAGTGGTGATTTTCGAATCATCATTACCGTACTGGACTATGTCCTCGACGGAAGCGGGTGGG
This sequence comes from uncultured Fibrobacterota bacterium, assembly GCA_964571815.1. Lineage (GTDB taxonomy): Bacteria > Fibrobacterota > Chitinivibrionia > Chitinivibrionales > WJKA01 > CAZNDN01. The sequence continues at coordinate 1,087 of CAZNDN010000077.1, forward strand.
ACAACTGGGAATGGGACGGCCATGTTGCTCACGCACTGTTCCGCATTGCCACGGTCAACGAAAACGAAGATGTGGATCAGGGAGGATCTTTTGTCGAGCTTGCCGTTCCCTGGACCAGCCTTGGGGTAACGCCCTCGGAGGGCATGGAAATGGGGATGTTGTTCGGATTCACCGATCTTGACGCCGAGGGAACCCCCTATCGGGGCAATCATCTGTCACTTGACGATCCAAACCGGCCCGACCAGTGGGCCCGGGTCGAGCTGCGGGGTGGTGATACGGGGAGGCGTACGCATGCTCCGCGGAAACGAGCGCATGAAGGTTCAAACGGTTCTTCATACTCACGGGCTGTAACGGTAATCAACGCGAAAGCTGTTCGGCGCAGTGGTTGTGAGTTGTTCTCGATTTCCGGCGCCTCTATACCCGTCGGTGTCCGGCTCATCACGCCCGATCAGTATCATGGACCGGATTTCAGAATGCTGTTGCTCAGGAAAGGCAACAGTGGAATAGTTACACTACCGCGGTGAAATCTGCCCCGGGAGGAAATAGACGGCCTGATCGGCTTCCCATAGAAGGCCGCAAGCTTCTCAATAATGCCGCCGGGAGAGAGGTCCCGCGAAAAGAAACTACTCACTTCGGGGTGTTACTCGGAATTTACCTCCACGATACTTTCAAATGAGCGTCCAAGCCGGCGCACAGAGTATGTCTTTCCCACCTGGCGAGCGCCTCTCACAAGAAGCACTCTGCGGCGTGGATCATTCTTCCATCTCACCAGATGCGAATCGATTCTGCGTTGCATGCGGTGATACCTTCATTAATGGTGCCCGTATCAGAGCCGGCAGTAAAATAATAGAAGGCGTATCGTGACGCGAACCTGAAATAATGATACCCGTATAGTTGCCGCGCTTTCATCCTTTTCGGGTGGGTTCTTCCCGGAGTAAACCGTTATCCCAACCGACCGGGTCACTGGACCCGGCGAAAGGGCCCTCCCGAGGAACCTGGCCTGAAAAGCTCCCGAAAACGCACGGAACGCCAAAACCGGGAGCTTCAAGCGGACATAACTATAACTATGATAGCAATAGTGCAACCATAGACATTCCTTTGCCGATCACTTTATCTCCTGCAGCATTATATTGCTGACAGGTAAAAACAGCTATTGGCTTCTTCGCAACCAGGGGGAGAGAGTCCATGAACCATCCAACAATCACAACACGACCCCGGGACAAAAATGAATATGGGCGGCAGCAGGCCGGATGGTGCACCTGCCCTGTCCGTTCCGGAAAGTCCCCGGCTTGCGGTACGCGGCGGCTGACCTTGTTGGCGAACCCTCTTGCCGCGGCCCTTGTTCTGGCCGCCGTATGCCCGGCTCTCTTCGGCACGACCAGGGCCGCGGTCGGTCAGGATGTGCTCGATGACTGGAATTTTCAGTACGAGGAGATCAGCGACCAGAAGAGCATAACGGAGCAAGTCGACGAGAACACGTGGAGTATTCAGGGAGGGCAACTGCGGAAATACGGCGGTAGTAGTACGTTTTCCATGGACGAGTTGTATGACCGCCATGCAATGGTCCTTGCCGAAGACAGCGGTCCCCTCGACGTTGTCATTCGGCGCACGCGGGCACTGATAGACCTGCTCAAAACCATGCCCGGCGCCCCGGATATCAGCGGTCTGGAGGCCCAGTTCAATCAGAAAGCACAATCCGCATCGGGAAAGCAGGGCTACCTGGATATCTGCACCATTCGCAGGCAGATTGCCTTTTCCAATCCGCTTCTGGATTTCGACCGGATTCTCTTCTGCGAACGGGGCAGTTCCCGCGACCGGGACGGCGGCAAGGGAAGTCACATGACGACGCAGTACAACCTCTACACGCCCCGGGGTGCGGGGTTGTACCTGCTCGAAGACGCGTTTGGGGAGAATCCACGGCGAGTCGACCTTGTGGAGAACTCGCCCGTGCAAAACGGGCCGTATCAGGGCAAACTCCTCAACGAGCTCAACAAAGATTTTATCTCACCCGAGCTTTCTTACGACGGGCAAACCGTCTATTTCGGATGGGGCATGGGTACGACACATTCCAAAGTGGTCGATGAAGACGGTTTTCATATCTTCAAGATGGGTAGTGACGGGTCCAATCTTACCCAGTTGACCTTCGGACCTTACGCCGACTGGGACCCCTGTGAGCTTCCGGGCGGAAGAATAGCCTTCATCTCTTCGCGGAAGAAGTCACATCTTCGCTGCGGTATCAAGTGGCATCCCAACTTCGCTCTCATGTCCATGAACAGCGACGGCAGCGATATCATTCACCTGAGCTACCACGAGACCAACGAGTGGCATCCGAGCGTGGACAACAACGGGATGATCGCCTATACCCGCTGGGATTATGTTGACCGCGATTCGGATATCGCGCACCATCTGTGGATATGCTACCCCGACGGACGCGATCCGAGGGCGCCCCACGGCAACTACCCGCATCCGCTGACCACGATTCCCGAAGTAACGTGGTATTCAAATCCCGAGAGGTACCGGAGAAACTCCCGCCCCTGGATGGAGAGCAATTTCCGGGCCATACCGAATACCTCCAGCGAGTACGTTGCCGCGGCAACGTGGCACCACGGCGGCTCGATCGGCTCCCTCATCTATATCAACACCGCTATTCCCGACGACGGGGTGATGTCGCAGGTCCGGCGAATAACGCCGTATATCTGCTTTCCCGAATCGGAAGGAAATTCGGCATTCGGCAAATACTATGCTACTCCCTGGCCGTTGAGCGCCGACTTTTTCCTGTGCAACTATCACAATCGGATCTATCTCCTTGACCGATTCGGCAACCGGGAGTTGCTCTTTCGATGCACCACCGGCGCAAACCCCGACCATCCGGTTACGGAAGACAAATACTCCGAAAACAGGCTGCGGCCCATGGATCCCATCCCGGTCAAACCACGGCCCAGGCCTCCGGTCCTTGCCACCAGGACCTGGCAGGGAGAACGCTCCGGCCTTGACGGCCACAATCGTGCGGTGATCAGCGTGTCCAACATCTACGAAGCGGACATGCCGTGGCCCGAGGGTACGAAAATCAAATGGCTGCGTATCATGCAGGTGATCCCCAAGCCGGATTCCATGCCCAAACTCGACCGGCCGCGTATCGGTTTTGCCGACCAGGGCATTGCCAGAATGTCGCTTGGTATTGTGCCGGTGGAGGAGGATGGAAGCGTCTACTGCGAAGCACCGGTAGGCAAGCTCATTTTCTTCCAGGCCCTCGATGAAAACCGGATGGCGGTGCAGTCTATGCGCTCCGGCACATACGTGCACGAAGGGGAGCATCTGAGCTGTTTCGGCTGTCACGAAGACAAGTGGAAGGCGATTCCGCCATTGTCGGGAACACCTCTGGCGCTGCAGCGTGACCCCTCGCCGTTGACGCCCGACGCTGGTGGTCTTGAACCGGTCAACTATCACCGCCTGGTCAAGCCGGTCCTGGAATCGACCTGTATACCCTGTCACCGGAGCAAGAGCGATGCGGGACCGACCAGCAGCACCTACCGGGACCTCGAGGAGTATGTCTTCTGGTTCGACGGGGGAGGCAACGGCAATATCGGTCATGCGATCGTCGGTGGATCCCGCACGATTCCGGGTTATTTCGGTGCGCACTACTCGAAAATGGGTAAGGCTCTCCTTTCCTCCCACCGCGACAGAGTAAGCGAGGAGGAATTCCAACGTGTCTGTTTGTGGCTCGACGCGCACTCAAACGAGCTGGGCGCCTACCACGACACGGTTGCGCAGCGCAACGGCGAGCTGATCTGGCCGCGGCTGGAGGTCAATCCGAACGATCTCCAGGCCGTCGAGAAAGACAGGCCGCTGCCCAACCCCCGGGAC
>CAZNDN010000077.1:5050-19356 GCA_964571815.1 uncultured Fibrobacterota bacterium
TCCGAACGATCTCCAGGCCGTCGAGAAAGACAGGCCGCTGCCCAACCCCCGGGACGGTACGTTCGCATGGAACCGGGCCCTTGCAAGCCGGCAAAACAATGGGCATCGCGGCATTGAAATATCTCTGCGTAGCGAAGCGGTCACCGTGACCAGCCGCGCCCCCGGCCGAACCGTCGTACGGCTGCTTGACAGCCGCGGACGAGTTGTGCTGAACCGGCCGGCGGCCGCGAACCAGTCTCGAGCATACCTTGACATTTCAACATTACCCTCCGGGGTCTACCTGGTTCAGGCCGCAACCGGCGCCGAATCCGTGGTCAGGCGAGTACACCGATGGTAGAAATCTCCGGCACACCAAGGAGCTTACAAATGGAGAAGATCGCACGCATTTTCAAATCATTCCGCCCTGCAGCGCTTCTTGCGGTGACGGGTATGATAACTGCCGGCCGCGCGGTCAATGCACCCAAGGCTACCTACGACAGTTTCAACGACCTCGCCTACGACCGTATCCAGGAGGTGTGTGAGGCGGGCGGCACGCTGAATCAGAGTTTTTCCGTCAAAGGCAACGGCTGGACCATGCTCGGCCAGGATGGCGTCTACACCTGGGATACCTATCTCATCGACGGTTACTGCCATGACGAGCATGCGCTGGTTCACGAAAGCGACGCCGATGCCCTGGCGGTTGTGCTCAGGAGAACCGAAGCTCTTTTGAACCATCTGAAGCTCATGCCCGGAGCGCCCGATCTCGGCGCGCACGAGCAGGAATTCAATGCGCTTAAAACCCGGAGCGCCGGCGTCGACCCTTCGAACACAAGCGCACGTAAAGACCTCTACTACCAGGCCTGTGACGTGCGACGTAGAATTGCGTTTGCCAACCCACTCCTTGAGAGTATCGATAAGCTGCTGTTTGTTGAATTCAACCCGATCTGGAGTTGTTACATCCACATGTGCGATCAGTACTACGGTTTCAACGCCATCAAAGGTGGGGGTCTCTATGTACTCGACGCCCCGTTCGGTGCCGATCCTCAACGTCGCGACCTGCTCACCAATCCGGTACAGTCGGGCGCCTACGCCGGAAAAAGTCTGCAGGGTGGGGCATTCATGTCACCGGAGGTTTCGTATGACGGCACTACGATATACTTCGCCTGGTGTGAAGGAGAGAGAGGGAAAGAGCGCACGCAAGCCTCGACGTGGCACATTTTTCGGGTCAACGCCGATGGAACGGGACTGGTACAGTTGACCGAAGGAGAAAACGGCTCGTACTGGAATGAATTCGACCCCTGCGTGTTGCCCAACGGCCGAGTCGTGTTCCTCTCCGAGCGCAGAACCGGGACCATGTTGACCAACGGACGATGCCACGGCCGGCTTGCGGCCACCTACACCCTCTTTTCCATGAAGCCCGACGGCAGCGACATGTACCCGATTGCCTATCACGAGACCAACCAGTGGCATCCCAGCGTCGACAACAACGGCATGATCGTGTTCAACCAGTGGGACTATGTGGACCGCGGCTCAAATGAAGCGCACCATATCTGGACCTGTTATCCCGACGGACGCGATCCGCGTGCGCCTCACGGCAACTATGATCACCCGTATGGCGACCGCAACACACCCTATTTCACCTACCCTACGGTGAAGGGCAAGGAAAACGGCGGATTCCACCCGGTCAAGGGCGGCTCCAACCTTCACCCCTGGGGCGAGTGGAACATCCGCGGTGTACCCGGCTCACACCGGTATATCGCTACCGCCGCCGCACATCACGGGGTGGCGTTCGGGTCCCTGGTGCTCATCGATACCCGGATCGAGGACGACGGCATGATGTCGCAGGTCAGGCGGGTGACGCCCGATTGTCTGTTTCCCGAAGCCGAAGCCGGGCCGGCGCAGGTGGAGGGGGCTTTCGAGGGTTTGCCCGACACCTGGCACGGGCGCATGCTCAACTACTACACTACCGGGAAGTACGCAACAGCCTGGCCTCTCAACGAAGACTTCTATATCTGTAACTACTGGAAGAATGTCATCCTGCTCGACCGCTTCGGCAACAAGGAGGTCCTGTACACGCTCGATTGGGACGACAGGGATGATTTCAGGCTGGGTTTCCGGCCAATTGACCCCATGCCGCTGGGCCCCCGCGAGAAACCTCCGGTGCTTGCCCAGAGAACCTACGACGGTGAAGACAGACCGAAGGAGCACCCGCGTGCCACGATCAGTGTACAGAATATCTACGAGAACTACCCGGTGGACTGGCCCGCGGGCGTGGAGGAAGAGAAAAAGATCAAATGGATGCGAATTGTGCAGTTCATTCCAAAGACCACGCCGGGTGAAGACAGTCCGCGTATCGGCGGCTATAACATGGCGACCTGCCGCATGTCGCTGGGAATCGTGCCGGTTGAGAAGGACGGAAGTGTCTACTGCAACGCACCGATTAACAAGCCCATCTATTTCCAGGCCCTCGACGAGAACCGGATGGCCATTCAGTCGATGCGGGCGCTGACCTACGTCCACACGGGAGAGCAGTTGAGCTGCGTGGGGTGCCATGAGAGCAAATGGAAGGCGATCCCCCCGCTTCAGTCCACACCGACGGCTTTCACTCGTCCGCCCTCAGCACTACAGGAAGAATTCCCCGGGCATCATACGGACCCCTCCAAGGGAGCGATTCCGTTCAATTACCACCTTCTTGCCAAACCGGCCCTTCAGCGCGCGGGCTATCCCGGTGAGTACAAGTGCTACTGGGCCCCCGGCGGCGGTTCCCGCTCGATACCCGGTTACGTGGGCGCCCATGCATCGAAGATCGGCGACGAGCTGGTTCAGAAATACAAGAACGGCTCGATCAGTGAAGAAGACTTCCGTCGTATCGTGATGTGGATCGATTTAAACTGTAACGAGCTGGGATGGGACCACAATGTCGAGGCTCAGAAGGCAGGGCAGGTTGTCTGGCCGGAAATCGATGTCGACCAGGCCAATGTGCTCGGCACCGAGAACTGGCGGCCGGCGCCCGAATCGCTGGGGACAGCGGCACGGTTTCCCGGATTCGGCCGAAACTCTTCCTCGAAAACCGCGAGCCCGAACGAGCCGATCGGTATGTTCCGCCGGGGAGCTTCGCTGGTAATCACGAACCTTCAGGCCGGCTCGTTCCCGGTCCGGATCTGGGATTCACGCGGAAGCACGGTATTCGACCGGACCTGCACATTCACGGGCCGGCCCCTGAGTATACCTCTGTCCACCCTTCCGCAAGGAATCTATGTTGTCCGGGTCCAGACTCCGAACCGTGCAAGGACAAGAACCGTGTCCATGTTGCGGTAGGCGGGGAAAATGATCCCCTGTCGGCCCGTTCTCCGAGCGGAGCAGCCGAAGCATCCCGATCCGGGAGGCGCGCGCGACCCGCAATGAGGCCGCACGCTCCACAGTAATGTCCGCGGGTGACGGACCTCTCTTATCGTGCCGCGGGAGCGGAAAGGAACTCGGGATATGGGAGAGAGGCAACCGTGTCGCGCCGTGCCGTCGCACCCGGAGAAATATCGCCACAAATGAACCGGGAGTAACGCTGTTGGGCTTGCATTTCGCCGACGCCGCGGTCTTGCTTCTTTACCTTGGTGTCATTACCGTTGTTGGTGTCCGTGCCGGCCGGCTGGTCACCAACCTCGGCGACTTTTTCATGCCGCGCCGGTTCGGCAAGGTTATGCTCAGTTTCTTCGCGTTCGGCACGGGAACGCATTCCGACCAGGCGGTCAGCGTTGCGTCAAAAACCTATACCAACGGCTTGTCGGGTATTTGGTATCAGTGGCTCTGGCTTTTTTGCACGCCTTTCTACTGGCTGATTGCCCCGATGATGCGGCGGTTCCGGGCCATTACCATGGCCGACGTGCTCTCTCTGCGGTACAACAGAAGCATCGCCTTCCTCTTCGCGCTGGTCGGCATGCTGCAGCTCATGGTCAACATCGGGGTGATGCTCAAAGGCTCCGGTGCGGTGGTGGCAAGCTGTTTCGGGGGCGCCCTCTCCGCCGACGCCGTCATTCTTGCCATGACCGTCATCTTCGTGGTGTATGGAATTGCCGGTGGTCTCTCGGCCGCGGTCATTACCGACTTCATCCAGGGCATTCTGACGGTGCTCTTCTCCTTTCTTCTGCTCCCCTTCGTGATGGAGGCGGTGGGCGGGCTTCCGGGACTTCACCGGAGTATCGGCGACCGTTCGATGTTCTCGCTGGTTGCACCGGCCGAAATCGGCTTCTTCTACATTGTTGTCATCGCATTCAACGCCCTGGTCGGCATTGTGACGCAGCCGCATACGATGGGAAACTGCGCCGCCGGTCGAACCGAAATGGACGGGAGAGTGGGCTTCACCGCCGGCAATTTCATCAAGCGGATCTGCACCATGGCCTGGTGTCTGACCGGACTGGCGGGGGTGACCTACTTTGCCGGCCGGTCAATTCATCCCGACCAGGTTTTCGGTCTGATAGCCGCCGACTTTTTGCCTCGTATCATGCCGGGACTGCTCGGTCTCTTTCTCGCCTCCCTGCTGGCGTCGGTCATGAGCTCCTGTGACGCCTTCATGGTGGCATCGTCGGCCCTGTTCACCGAGAACATTTACAAACAGGCGCTGCCCGAGCGCTCCGACCGACATTACGTGACGGTTGCCCGGATCGCCTCCCTGGTAATTGTTGCCGGCGGTGTACTCTTCGCGTTCCGCCTCCCCGGCGTGGTCAAGGGCCTGGAGATCTTCTGGAAAGTTTCGCCCATGATCGGCATGGCTTTCTGGCTGGGGTTCTTCTGGCGCCGCGCCACCGCGGCCGGTGCGTGGGCGGCAACACTGACGGGGTTCGGCGTATGGTGGCTGACGAGCCTGGGCTTCGTTGTCCGCTTCCTCGGCGCGCTTCCCGGCGCCGACGCCCTTCGACTGACCATTGACAAGGGCGCCGGGGCGGAGATATACCTGCCGTGGCAGATGATACTGTACTTGAGTGCGGGGTCTCTTCTCGGCATTGTGGTCAGCCTTCTCACCCGACCGGAGTCCCCGGAGAAACTCGATCGGTTCTTCGAACTGGCCCGAACGCCGGTCCGTACCGGAGAGCCTCCTCCTGAGGCAGCCTGCCGTCTTCCCGAGGGCGTCCGGCCCGCTTCTCCAGACAATCTGATTCGGGCAGGGGGACTTGAAATCCAGAAACCCGGCCCGGTTTCGATCGCGGGATTCGTGGTGTGCTGGGCCGTTGTGGGTGCTCTTATCGGGTTCTTCTATCTCATAACGCAATAGGTGAAAGGGAAACCGGCTATGCAAACATACCTGATGATACCATCGCTGCTCCTGCTTCTTTCGGCAGCGGAGGGCGCCGGCGACGGGGCAATGGGAAAAGCGAAAGACCTCACACTCATACCTTCACTGCAGTCGGGTCAGGTTGTCGAAGGCAAGTACCGGGGTGAAAACTACCGTCGCGGGTGGCTCATGAACGCCAAAGTCGAGCTTCTGGGCCATGCAGCGCTCAATGAAAACCTGAGAGCTACCGTCGGTATCGCGGGGAAGACCTGGTACAACGACTTTCCGTGGTATCGCAGGAAAGTGGTGTACAACTCGGCCATGGAAGTGCCGGAGAAATACTTCGAGTTCTACATCACCCACGGTGAAGGCGCATACCGCTTCGGAAACCCCCGACGTCCATGGCTTGATATCGGTGTGGGAGTCTTCCCTTTCAAGTACAATCCCGACGTGCGAAACCTGGGGGAGTACCTGTTCAGATCGGGGACCTATCCGGGGTATCTTATCACGCATTTCGACGTTCCCTACGGTCGTCTTACCGGCCTTCGACTCAGCAGTACCCTGTTTGAACGTTTCACACACCATCTGCTGCTTACCATGGAAACCGACTACCGTCCGTTCCACGATCTCACGCTCTCGTACCTGGCCTCCTGGGATTTCGCCGATATGGTGGAGGTCGGCGGCGGAGTCTCTCTGTCCCGTCTCGTGTCGGTGTTCGAGAACTACACGCATCCGACCACCACGCGCGACGGTGATCCGGCCATGGAGAATTCCTACGTGACACCGAAGGGCGATACTGCGTTTTACACCTTCCGGGGGACCAAACTCATGGCCCGGCTCGCCGTGGATCCCAAGCGGATGTTTGATCCCGATGGGGAAAGCGCCGTACTGGGGCCCGGCGATTTGAGACTGTACAGTGAAGCGACGGTTCTGGGAGTGAAGAATTACCCGTCCAACAACGACACCTTGTTCGGTCGTACGGCCGTGCACTACGACACACTATGGCAGCGGATTCCGGTGATGTTCGGCCTTACCTTTCCAACGCACCCTCTTGCCTGCTGGCTGACCTTTGCCGGGCTTCAGGGCGCATCGCTGCTCGACGGGTTCTTCAAGGAAACCCTGGGTATCCCCGCGCACCCCGGCGCGGCCGCGGGAGGAGTCGTGCTTGCCGGGGGCCTGTGGTGGCTGGAGAAACTCAGCGACATGCCGCTGCGGCTTGATGAGCTCGCCTTTGAAGTGGAGTGGTACGGGTCACGATTTCCCAACAGCACATCACGGGTCGTGACCCATGGATACCCGATTCCCGCCCAGCCGGAAGCCGACTACGTGACCTACGATTACTCCGAAGACGACTGGAAATGGTCCTTGTATGCGAAGAAGACCCTGGCCGACGGATTCAGCCTGACCATGCAGGCGGCCCGGGACCATTACCGCACGGTCACCGAGTTTGAGCAGCAAAAGGACCGGGAGGAAGCCTTGACAAAACCCAAACACTGGTACTGGATGATGAAAGCGGAGTTCCGGCTATGAAAGCAGCAACCGTCAATTCTTCGGCCAAAACAGGCGGGACCGTGCACCGGTTCGTTCTGATCGGTATGACCGCGGCTGCCTGTCTTGTCCACCGCCCGCTTCACGCGGAGCCCTTTGCGCGGGCGACCATCGACCTCAACGACCGGTGGCGGGCGAAAATCACCGCCGAAGGCGCAATGTTCGGGGATCCGATCGACGATCCCCCGGGAGTGGAGACGCCGGGGTTCAACGACGGCTCCTGGCGGGTTGTCACGATTCCGCATAACTGGATGGACTACCACGAATACCGGAATGTAGAAAAGGGAACCCTGTACGGCACGGCATGGTACCGCAGGCGGTTCACGCTGGATCCCCGCTATGAGGGGAAGCGGATCTTTCTGTTCTTCGAGGGTGTGAGCAGCTATGCCGCGGTCTATGTCAACGGCGCCCCAATCGGCGAACACAAAGGCGGCCGCACGTGTTTTACTCTTGACATGACGGAGCAAGTGGTATTCAACGGTGAGAATACCCTGGCGGTCCGTGCTCATCATCCCGACAAGATAGAGGACCTGCCGTGGGTCGGCGGCGGGAGTTTCGGCGCCCCCTTTTCGGAGGGAAGCCAGCCGTTCGGCATACATCGCCCGGTGTCCATTATCATTACCGACGACGTGCGGATCGAGCCGTTCGGGGTCCATGTCTGGACCCCCGAGATTTCGGCTTCACGCGCGGCTGTGCGGGTGCGAACCGAAGTGCGCAATTACGGCGCCGCCACTCGTGAGGTGAGCCTGCGCAGCGCGGTGCTCGATGATGCCGGTACGGAGACGGCGGCCGCAACGCAGGTCCTGAGCCTGCCGGCCGGGGTCATTGATACCTTCGATCAAACCTTCGACCCCATTGCGAATCCGCACCTCTGGAACGGGGTCGCGGATCCGTATCTTCACCACCTGAAATCCACACTGCTTGTTGACGGGGAGGCTCGCGACGAAGTCACGACCAGCTTCGGCATGCGGTGGATCTCATGGCCTGAAAACAGCACGGAAAACACCTCGACCTTTCTTCTCAATGGAAAGCCCGTGTTTCTCAACGGAACGTGCGAGCGGGAAAACCTGCTCGGCAACGATTACGCCTTCACCGAAGAGCAGATTTCGGCGCAGGTGCGCATGATACGGGCCGCGGGATTCAACGCACTCCGTGACGGCACCAATCCTCACAACCTTCGCTATCTCGATCTTTTCGATCGTTACGGAATCGTCAACTGGACCCAGATGGCCAGTGTGATCTATTTCGACAACGAAGCGTTCAAGCGCAACTATCGCACGCTGCTTCGCGAGTGGGTCAAGGAACGCCGCAACCACCCCTGTGTAGTGCTCTGGGGCATTCAGAATGAATCGTCTCTGCCCAATTCCTTCCACGCCGAGTTGACCGGTATTATCCGCGAGATGGACCCGACCACATCGGGCCAACGTCTCGCCGTCACCTGTCACGGCGGCCGGGGCAGCGACTGGAATATCCCCCAGGACTGGATCGGCACGTATGCCGGCAACTACAACAGCTACGACCCGCCGGGACGGTACGGACACGGTACGCTTATCGGAGAGTACGGTGCCTGGATCAAACTCGGGGCGCATGCCGACGTGAATTACGGCGGTTCGGAAGTGATCCAGAACGAGACGTACCAGACGCAACTGCTGGAGACGAAGCTCCGTCTGGGCGAGCAGAGGAAAAGCCTGTTCTGCGGGCACTTTCAGTGGGCGTTTGCGAGCTACCCCAACCCGGGCCGGCCTACGGGGCTGCCGCAGCAGGAGGGGCACCCCGGCATGGTCCTCTCGCCGGTCAATGCCAAGGGAATCATGAGCTGCTGGCGCCAACCATACGATGCTTTCTACATGTATCGTTCCAACTACGCTTCGGCGACAACCGATCCCATGGTCTATATCGTCTCGCACACGTGGCCCGACCGATGGAGCGGCCCGGGGGTGAAAAACAATATCCGTGTTTTCAGCAACTGCGATGAAGTCGAATTGTTCAACGACTACAAGAGCCTCTCTCTCGGCGTGAAGTCGCGGGGCGGCCCGGGGACGCATTTCACGTGGAATGAAGTGGACATTCGCTACGATATTCTCTATGCGGAGGGGCGGGTGAACGGGAAGACGGTGGCGACCGACGTCATTGTGCTGGACAATCTCCCGAAAGCGCCCAACACGGCAGCAATCGACGACAATCCCGCGGCTCTTACCGCGGGCGAGGAGGGGAAGACCTACGTGGCACGGGTCAACTGCGGCGGGCCGGAGCTTACCGATCCCCGGGGTGTGCTCTGGCGGGCCGACCGCCGGTTTGCAGGCGGTCAATGGGGCTTTCTCAACTGGGGTGACACCCACAATTATTCTCAGGCCGGCGGGAAGGAGTGGACCAACGACCCGATAAGGGGTACGGACCACGATGCCCTGTTTCAGACGTTCCGGTTCGGCAGGCACCTGATGCGCTATCGGTTTACCGTGCCCAACGGCACCTACGGCCTGGAGCTGTATTTCGTGGAGCCGTGGTACGGGACCGGCGACGGGCCGAATGCCGCGGGAAGCGCCGGCTGGCGCATGTTCGATGTGGCCGTGGAAGGGAAACGGGTCGTGGATGATCTTGACATCTGGTCGGAAGCCGGGCACGACCGGGCCCTCAAGAAGGTCATTCCCTCGGTAGCGGTCTCCGACGGTGTGCTGGACGTCACGTTCCCCGACGGCAAGGTGAACCAGGCCGTGATCTCGGCCATTGCCGTTGCCGAAGGAGGGTTAACGCCTCAAGCGGCGGTGCATGCTCCGCACGCGGGGTGGCCGGCCGCATGGAACGTGGTGAGCGTTCCGGGAAGAGGGCTGAGGGTTGATTCTGGAGAGAATGCTCCCGCGACGGTTGAGTTGCTTCTTCCCGACGGTCGAACGGTTACCCGTGTGACTCTCAACGGGGGCGGGTCGCGGCTGATACCGACAGGCTCCGGGCCCAACGGGTTGTATCTGGTACGGATTTCTACCCGACACCGAGCAGCGGTCAGGAATATCATGGTGCTGCGATAGAGAACGTGGTGGTTCCGCGGGCGGGAAAAAGCGGTGGACCGTGTGCCGGCCGGCATGTCGCACACACAGCCTTGACATCATAAACAGGGGGCACGTTACATGAAACCACTGACGGCGATTATGCTGATTTCGACATCAGCGCTGATTCTTGCGCAGGAGAGCCTTTTGTTCGAAGATGATTTCAACCAGGCCGACGGCCCCGACTTCGGGCCTCAGTGGCAGGTCTTTTACCGCGCCATAACCGCCTGCCAGACACCCTGGCCCGTGCCGGCAATTGAGGACAGCGCTTTCGTGGGACGAAACGAAAACGCCAATGGGACCATGCGTCTGGTGAAGGAATTCGAGTCCACGGTCACACGCATTACGTTCGACTATGTCCCCGAGTATGCCGAACAGGAAGAGGTGGGGATCGGGGTATCGGTGTTCTTCCACCTGAAAGACAGCTACTATCTCCAGGTCATACGATCGTACTATGGCGACGATACGTACGGCTGGGGAGAGGAGCAGCCCGACAGTGCCGTCGATATCCTGATTGAAGGCGCCTGGGACGGCGTACCACGAACCATGACCCTGGCGGTTGATTCAATTGCGGAAGCCGCGTTCGGAATTGCGGATCCGGAAACCGTCGACTATACCGAGGTCTGGATCGGCATGCACGCAAACAAGTGCGGGGCCGTGGCCGGGGGGGCTATCGACAATGTCAAGATCTACGGGATCACGTCAACCGATCTGCGCGCACCCTTGGAATTCGGCGCACAGCCGGGGCCCGTTGGCTCAACGGCAGGGGATCAGTCCGGATATGATCTCAAGGGGCGGCGTATCCCTCCGGCAGTTTTCGGAGAGGGATTCAGCGCCGCCGGGCAGTATTTTCTTCGCGGTCCCATCGCGGGGAGTGTCGGCTGGGTTCTTATACCTGATTGTGCGAATCCGAACTGATCCGTCACGGAAAACGCGAAGAGGGATCAATCACCCATGAGCGATTCTTCATTCGACTACACGCTCTCCGATTCCCAGGCAACCCCGGTTGAGCCTCTTTCACCGCGCGCGTTTGATTTTTCGGCGTGGGGGAAGTACGAAGCGTCCTGTCGGGAGCGGTGTCGGGGGTTTTGGGAGTCCGATTCCGGGGTGCTGGTTCACCGGCGCATGCGGGTTGCCGAAGTCTTTGCCGGGGGGTGCCGGTCTCCGGAGCAGTCGCTGGCACGGCAAATAGGGGCACTGCGCACGAGCATGGCGTACAAGGCCGATGTGCTCAATTTCCTGGAACCGTGGTATGGAATCGGCACGATCGCGTCATGCTACGGGGCGGAATACCGCTGGGAAGGTTGTCGGGCGCCGGCGGTGCAACCGGCGCTGGGCTCGGTTGGGGAGGCCCTGGCCCGCGAGCCGGTACCCGCGGCCGAGACGCCGATCGGCCGGCACACGCTGAAGATGATTCGGTATTTCCTCGATGAAACCAGGGGCCTGCTTCCGCTCAGTCTGACCGATACCCAGGCACCGCTGAACATGGCGGGGCACGTGGTCGGCCTGAATAGCCTGTTGACCGAACTGATGCTCAACGAGGAGGCGGTGCGGTCCTTTCTGATGAGGCTTGCGGGCCTGCTGGATGATTTCAATGCGGTGCAGCGGGACATGCTCGGCGACACGGTCGTGTGGCCAGGCCACGGGTTTGCATCGAGCAGGGAGTTTGCCGGCCTGGGCATGAGTAACGACACCGCGGCGATGATCTCCCCCGAAAGCTACGAGTCGTGTGTCGCACCGGCGGATTGCGCGGCGGCCAAGCGGTGGGGTGGACCGGTGTTTCACTCCTGCGGCAACTGGGAGCATCTGATCGATGCGGTCGCGCGTGTGCCCGGGCTTCGCATGGTCGATGCGGCCTTTTCTCACCGGACCGACCCTTCCCCCAACACCGGCGAGCCGTTCCGGAAAGGCTTTGCCGGCACGGGGGTTGTTGTCAATGCACGGATTGTCGGCTCCCGCGAGACGGTCATGGAACATGTCAAGCAGCTCTGGGCCCCGGGCATGAAATTGATCGTGGTGACTTACTGCGAAACGCCCGAAGAGCAGGCGGCGGTGTACGAGGATATCCACGCGTGGTGTACCTGAGGCAGTGCGTTGAATAACACAGACTCCAGTGTGTCTGTTTCATCATGGAAACATTGCCGCACCCCTGTGGCGCTGTCTGGTTTATGGTTCAGCAAGTGTCTTACCCCATCAATTGACACATGCGCATGAGGGCGTTTCTCGCCCAATGGCGCTGAATCACGGTAGGCTGAATTGGTGCGATATGTGCCAGGCAGCAGGCCGCTGGGACTGCTTATACGCACTTCCGCGATGATTGGCATTCCGGCAATACAATTCGGACTCAAGATACGAAGTGAAACGGCATCTGGAGGATTGGGTGAAGAATCGGCGCCGTAGATGCAACAGACAATAGCACTGCCGGTCAGAAAAGAAACAGCAGGTTGAGCTATCCCGTGCAGCAGATTCTTCATGTAGTATCCCTTCTTCAGAAAACACCGAAAGCATTCCTTGTTGCGTCGGTACAGAGTCCACATAGTGCGTTTCATTTGACTACGCTTTCTTTGTCAAAGAGTCTGGATCTACCTTGCCTCTGTATCAACACGCCGTACCGATGCTGTTCAGTACTCTTCACAAGCACAGTCCCACAGTTCCAACAAGCCATGGCATCCCTGCCGCTGTTGATGCATGAGTATCTCTGCTGATACTTTCCATGGATGAGGTTACTCCCGTATCCAACGGCCTCCTCCCGCCTCCTGCCTGCAATCACTACGGGCAATTCATCTCTTCGATCCTAGCGTGCAGACTCACGGTATTCCTGAATTGCCTTGAGCATTGCCCCATAATTGCGGGGCGGCACATAATCCGGTATCGAGTTGCCGGAACCGCAAGCGAATCCATTCGAATCTATGGCATCTTCAATGACTGCCAGTGTATACTCACGAACCGATTCTTCTGTTCCGGTAACCAGTACGTTCATGTCAACACCGCCGAAGTTGCCTATGCTGTCCCCGTACTCACCGGTCCAGAATGAGAACCGCGCAATCTCATCTTCATTGGAATGCTTCGCATCAATGCCCGCACGTATCAAATCGTCCATGACACTGCTTATCTTCCCGCAGGAATGAAGCAGAAAGGGTTTCTCGTATGAATGGACAATGTCAAGTATTCGCCTGTACTGCGGAATGATATACTCCCTTATGTGCGTGTCACTTATCAGTGTGTTGTTCTTAAAACCCAGATCATCGCCAAATCTCAACAGACAAAATGAGTCCCCGTATTTTCGCATGAATGTCTGCCATATAGCTGCCGGCATATCGCCAACGCTCTTGATGAGCTTTTCAAAAAGATCCGGCTTCTCAAGCATCATCATACACAATTCCGAATAGCGAACGAAATCCTGTAGAATCTCGAAAACGCCGTTGCCAACACCACCAACCGCCCGCATGCCGTCAGGCATTGTTTCGCGAAGCAGCGTAAACTGCTCATCGAACACCGAGAAATACCTGTCATGCAACGCGTCCCAGGGGAACGCTGCATAATCCGTTTCAGACTGGATCGGCCCGGGCTCTTTTCCAATCAATGACTTTCCACCGTTGATGATTTCAGTAACACAGCCTTCAAAGATCACCACGTCATAACCCAGGGATCTAAGCCCCAGTGCATATTCTTGCCAGAATGTGCGCCTGTCCTCAAGGAGTTCACCTTGTCCGAGATGCGCGAACTTCCTGTCCAACAGCTGCTCCATGACACCTGCATCGACAATATGGTCATACTGCGGAAGCCTTTGCGGTTTGATATTCCTTGCAGCATTGACAATATGGTTGTAGTCCGGTTCAAAATCCGCCATGGCGTCTCCTCTCACTGGTGGTAACGGCTAAATGCTCTATCAGTCTGATGTGGTGAAGGTCATATATGTCAATTGCTCTGCAGTGTGGCCCAAGCCTATATCAACCTGGAAGGGAATGATCCCTTCCTGTGGGTTGACAATGAGTCGGACGTGCGTCGAATCAGGCCGTGGCAGCCCGCTGGTTTAGTCCGTGCACCTCAATACCTGCAGAACAGGCCTCCATGGTATCCGCCTTGAGATTTCGAACTCACACTTCGGCCGTCTGAGTTCGGCATGATTTGCCGGTACAAAGGAAAGGTGCCTTCACCTTATCCATCAACAGCACCCAGACATTGCTTCCACCCATTGCGCGGCGAAGGTGGTCGCACGTGAGCCGGTAATTTGCAGTGACCAGTACGGGTGATGATTCAACGGGATTGCCGATGGAATAAAGGCCCGGAGCAACTGTAAAGGCCATCCTGAATCTATTGCTCATCCTGCACAGGGCGTCCCCGTGTCTGTCTACTGGTGGAAGGGCGGGGGCATCGGCTTTCTGAACCGGGGTTGCGTTAACCCGTGATCTCAAATCCCGCCTTCTCGCCGCTGGAAAGGTAATACTCCGCGCATCCATTGCCGTGACTGACCA
>CAZNDN010000078.1:0-19194 GCA_964571815.1 uncultured Fibrobacterota bacterium
TCGGGGCAATGGCAAAGCAGGAATCGATTCAGGTAGAGGCAACCGTTGAGGAAACCCTCCCCAACGCATCATTCAAGATCAAGCTGGACAACGATCACCCGGTGCTGGCACACATTTCCGGCAAGATGCGCAAGCACTATATCCGTATCCTTCCGGGCGACAGAGTGCTGGTCGAACTCTCCCCCTACGATCTTTCCCGCGGCAGAATCGTCTATCGTTACAAGTAGTGCCGGGCCTGAGCCCACGCCCGGGGACCTCACCAGGCCCTCACCCGTCGGCGTCCTTCCCTCCGCTCTCGAACATTTCCCTGGTGGCCCACAGGCCGAGGCCGGGGTTTGAAACATAGAGGATCTCTTCACCGGTGTCCAGGCGACTGACCCCGTCGCGCAAGGTCAGTGGGTCGTATCGCTCGCGCATTTCATCGAGATCACCGAATTCGTAGCCGACTCCCTCAATTTCTTCCCTGGTGAGCTTTCCCGGGCAATACGTGACCGTAAACCGCCCTTCCGCGGAACCATGTATAAGGTGGGCTGCCGCTCCCGGATTGGCTTGAAGCGATGGTTCGGTTTCGGCCTGCACCAGCACCCGTTTCCTTCCTCCGTACCCGTATCGCCGTATCAGGCCGTCGATCTCGGCATCCTCTCCGAACACTTCCACTCCGGGCGCGAGGACAACCAGCTCTCCCTCCTCGGCAAGGGCCATACGGGTTCGATAGATGCTCTTGTTGCCCAGCCACGTGCTGCGGTATTCCACGGGATCCAGATACACGACAACCTTCTGGAAAGGCTTGTCGTAGAGCGTGATATTGACCCGGCGGCTGAGTTCGGCGGCCTTCGCGAAACACTCCCTGCCGCTTCCGACAAACAGCCCCCTCATCACCGGTTGCCCCTCAGGGCCGGTCTCGGCGACGGTAAGTACGTGGACAATCGGCAAATGAGCAGCGTAGTGTTCCATCGCATGGTCAAGAAGAACCCGTACCGGATTGTCCAGGCGGCCCATTGTCCTCTCGATTCCGTGCACGGCGCCGAGGAAGTGGCTCTTGTGGATGGCCTCCCGCCCCCCGGTCCCCACCAGAATATTCTTCGTGTACCCCGACATGCCGGCCACTTCGTGCGGCACAATCTGCCCGAATGAAAGAATGAGATCAAACCCGCCCCCGGCAATGAGCTTGTCAACCTGAACAGGCCACGGGAAGCGCACACGGCCACCCGAGATGCGCTCCACGAACTCGTCCGAAACGCTCCCCAGCGTTGTCGTGCCCTCGCGCCAATCATGTACGCGGCACAACCCTCGCGGCACCGGTCCGAACATCGAAGAGAACTCCACGTCGGACATGGGCGTGTGCGTTCCGATCGCGGGCAGGACACCGGTGAGGCTTTCACCGTAGTGCTCCCAGGCAACCCGGGTGAGCAACCCCGCCTTCGAGTGAACCCGGGTGATATCCGGCGGTACGGCAAGCACCCTGCTCCGGGGACCCAGCCTGCCCAATGCCGCTAAGAAACCGTCACGGAGTCTTGAGTCATCAAGGACGCTCTCCGGAGAGCCCGCGGCATACAGCAGCCCGCTCATGCATCCTCTCCTTTTCCCGCCTTCCCCGCCGCGTCCCGAACGGAAAAGCCGAGGGACCGCAGAAGAGCTGTTGTCTCGGGCGGCCACGAAGCGTCCGGAACGACATCGTAGTAGGCAAACTCATGTCGCGGCCCATAGTTCGCACGCAACGCATCGAAATGCTCCGCGCGCTTATCCGGCTGCACGATATCAACAATCTTACGCAAGCTTCGATCATCCTCGACCACCGGACAGCACCTGAGGACCATCTCGTGCAAGGGGTCCTTCATACCGGCGGCATCGAGCACCTCTTCGCGGATCCCTTGTGGTCTCCAGCTCAGATCGGGCTCTTTGTAGAAGAAAGCGGAGGCAGCCTCACAGATCATCTCCGTACCGCGCACCTTCCCTTCACGGGCGTATCCGGCAATGTGAGGTGTTGCGATATCGGCCGCCTTGACCATGTCGACGGAGATCCGCGGCTCCCCTCCCCAGACGTCCATCACCAGCCCGCCGATTCGATCCTTGCCCGAAAGCACCACCGACTCGTCCACAACCGCCCCGCGACTGGTATTGATGAGAATCGCCCCGCTTTTCATCTTCTCCAGAAACCTTCGGTCGACCATGTTTCCGGTCCTGTCTTCACCCTCGTCGATCAACGGAACGTGAAGCGTTACGATGTCCGACTCGGAAAGCACTTCGGCCAACGGCCGGTAGCGTTCGCTCCCGGTCAACCGCTGCTTCGGCGGATCGTTGGCCAGGCAACGGAAACCCACTTTCGATGCCAGATCGAACACACGGGAGCCGATGTTGCCGGCACCGACAATCCCCAGGGTAAGGTCCGCGGGCTCCCGACCGTGTTTCCGGACCATGGTAATCAGAGCCGTGAGCACGTATTCGGCAACGGAGCGCGCATTCGACCCGGGAGCATGGGCAAATCCAATACACAACTCCCGCAGGACGTCTTCATCGACATGGTCCGTGCCGGTAGTTGCCGAAGCCACGAATTTGAGCTTCGTTCCCTCAACGAGTTCCCGGTCTACTCTGGTCACGGACCGCACCAGCAGAATCTGCGCGCTTTCCACGCTCCGGCGATCAATCTCCCGGCCGGGTCTCTCCTCAACCTCACCAAGGGCCGCGAAAGCCCGTGATACGAGTGGAATATTGCCGTCGGCGACTACTTTCATACAAACCCTTTCATCCCGGTTTTCTATTGGTACGCCCTCAGGTTTGAAACGGGCTTCCACGGTTCGACCAACACCAAAATACTACACCGGCCATGAGAGCATATATTTTATGGTCGGATGTGCACTTCGCTCCGTTACCGTCCCGTGGGAAAGCCTCGTCGATGAACCATCGAGACGACCTCCAGCGCCGGATTTCTTCGGCAATCTACGCCGGTATTCTCGGTGATGCGCTGGGTGTGCCTGTCGAGCATTCCACACGACACGAACTCTCCCTCGTCTCCGTAAAAAACATGCTGGGATTCGGCCGCTACGATCAGCCCGCAGGTACGTGGTCCGACGATACTTCGCTAATGCTCTGCACCATGGAAAGCCTGCTGCGAGGGTACGACCCCGACGATATGGCCCGGACCTTCTGCCGCTGGATGTTTGAGTCGTACTGGACCGCTACGGGATTTGTGTTCGACGCGGGGGTTACGACGTTTCTGGCACTTGAACGATTCCGTTCGGGCACGATGAGTGCGCGTGAATGCGGGGGCGCGACGGAGGACGATTGCGGCAACGGTGCGCTCATGCGTATGCTCCCGGCCGCCGTATACTTCCGCAATGAGCCCGCCGAAAAACTGCTGGAAAAGGTTCACGACGTTGCCGCAATCACCCATGCACATCCGAGAAACCTTATCGCGTGCGGGCTCTACAGTCTCATCATCGCGGAACTCTGCCGCGGTGTCCCGAAGGAGCAAGCGCTCGGCGGCGCCGTTGAAACCGCACGGGCATACTACAAAGGCGATCGCTTCGTGAACGAACTGCCGCATTTCAGGCGCATACTATCAGGCGAATCAGCAGGTCTCGATCGCTCGCACATCTCTTCGTCCGGATACGTCGTGGACACGCTCGAGGCCTCCCTCTGGTGCTTCCTCAGGCACACGTCCACCAGGGAGGTCCTCCTGAGCGCGGTGAACCTGGGGCTCGATACGGATACCACGGGAATGGTAGCCGGCGGGCTGGCGGGGGCATGTCACGGTCTCGACGGAATCCCCGGGGAGTGGCCGGCATCGCTTGCACGCAAGGAAGAAATTGACGAGCTGGTCGATTCCTTTGTCCGCGGGGTGACTCAATGACCAACCCGTGCATCGAGCCGCCGGCCCGGGACAGCAAGGTGGTGCAATGAAGCCGACTTATTTCCGCGACAACGACTTGCTCGTGATCGGGGAAACGTATGTGGAGTTCCGTGCCTCGCGGGAGCCGGCGGTATGCGAAGAGTTTCACAAGGACATGGGAGGAGGCGATGTCTACGTTGCCGCGTGCGCATCCCATCTGGGCTCTTCGGTGTCCTTTGTATCAGCCGTCGCCCGCGATCCGTTTCACCAGTTTCTTCGTGACCGCCTTCTGGGCAAAGGACTCAATATCGACCACGTGGTAACCGTCCAGGGCTACAACGGGATCTACATTGCGGCCTCAAAAAACTCTCAGGAACGCGAGTACCTGTACCATCGTCCGGGAACAGCGGCCGAGAGCCTGTCACCGGCCATGATCTACGACGATCTGATCGACAACACCAAGGTCGTATACGCATCCAGCGAGCTGCAGTCCGTATCCAAGGCGGCCCGTCACACCGTTTTCAAGGCATTCCACTACGCGCACCGCAACGACATCATGGTTGCTTACGATCCCAACCTCAGGCTCCGTCGGTGGTCGCTTGACGACGCCAAGGAGAGTCTCTGGGGTGTTCTGCCCCTGGTCGACGTGATTCTGCCGTCGTGCCCCGACGAATCAAAGGCGCTCTTCGGCTACGAGCGGCCGGTCGATGTGATCGGTTTTCTCTGGGACCGTGGTGTGTCGATTGTGGTTGTGAAGAACGGCGCGCTGGGTTGCATGGTCGGCTACGACGGCAGGATTGAGGAGTACCGCCTCCCCGACGAAGCTCCGGCGGTTGCGGACCTTACGTTGGTGGGCAGTGTATTCAACGGGGCGTTTCTCCACAGTATCGCGCGCGGACAGGATCCATTCACGGCCGCCGGTTTTGCCAACCTGGTCGCTTCGCACAAAGCCGCGGGCGACGGCGGACTGAACTCACTCCCGGATCCCGACCGGTTGTCGGCGCAATGAGCAGGTGGTTTGCGACCCTGCCGCCCGAAGGGGCCGCGCGGCTGACCGCTCAACACGTTTGTAACTCCCTGCAAGACCGGCTGGGAGAGGCCCGCGTCAAGACTTTCGACACGGCCCGGTATCTCACGGCGTTCCGAAATTTGTTGCGCAGTCCCGACGACTCCATGGTCGTAGACCTCATGAACCAGTCGTTGACCGTGCAGTGCCTCGATTTCGGAAGCACCCACGTGCTGATAACCGCGCTGAGCCCGCTGACGCTCTTCACCCTGAACCTCCTTCGCCGACAAGCGATCACCACCGTTCACTGGTTCTACGAAGACTACCGCAGGGCCTCCTGCTGGCGTGACCTGCTGCCGGGCTGCGACTGCGTG
The DNA here is from genome assembly GCA_964571815.1 of uncultured Fibrobacterota bacterium. Lineage (GTDB taxonomy): Bacteria > Fibrobacterota > Chitinivibrionia > Chitinivibrionales > WJKA01 > CAZNDN01. Next base: position 5,210 of record CAZNDN010000078.1, read on the forward strand.
GCGGCCATTCAACGCGGAGCAATCGAGGAAGCGTGCCGACGGCAGGGAGTCGCGTTCGCTTTCCTTCCCACCGCCGCGGCACGCGGCAACACCGAAGCCGCTCCACCGCCCCCCGGCTCAGCCGAATACGATGTCGGGTTTGTGGGTATTCCCAGCTCCTATCGCGTGCGTGTGCTGGAGAAGCTGGCGTCCGCCGGCATGACAATCAGAATCGCCGGACACGGCTGGTCTTCCTATCGCGGTCAACTCCGACCCTGTATCGCAACCGACCGCTGGGTGGAGGGTGCCGACGCAAGCGCGGTCCTTGAATCCGCACGCGTGGGGATCAACCTCTCGGTCAAGTCCCCCGCGGAGGTCGACCCGTGCGACATCCACATCAGCCCCCGCGTATTTGAAGTACTTGCGGCGGGAAGGGTGCTGCTCACCGAGGATGTTCCTCTTGCGGAAGAGGTTTTGCGGGGATACCACTATTACACGTTTCGCGACCCCGATCACGCCCCGCGGCGGGTACGGGACATACTCGGCCGCACCGGGTCGCTCCAGGACGCGGCAGGTGCCGATCGGGCACGGGTTCTTTCGCGTGACACGTACGACAACCGGGTCGAGCAGCTCCTTCGGCTCGTCGAGAGAGATCAATCCCGGTAGCGTCACGGGCCCCGCGTGAGGGCCTTATTCCTTCCTGGTGAATTCGAAGGGGTAATTGACCGTGAGGTCGCCCAGGGAATCGGGGACGGGGTTAAAACGCCAGGTCATGACCCGTTTCGCGATCGCGTTTTCGAAGCGGCTGTCGCCCAGATCCGACCGCTGCACCCGCGCCTCATCCACGGTACCGTCGGCCCTGATCCTGATCTGCACTTCCATCCTGCCCGAGAGGGTTTCGCCCTTACGAAGACGTTTGTTGTAGATATAGCGAAGCTGGGAGCTTTGTTCGTCGATCACCTTCTTGATAGCCAGCGGTCGACGCCGCGGGTTATTCTTCAGCGTCTGCAGCCGCTCCAATTCCCGCATTTCGGCCCGCGAGAGTTCCCCCTTGTCGATCAGCTCACGACGCATGCGATCCAGTTCCCTCCGCCGCTTCTTCTCCGACTCACCCGTGAGGTCAAGATCGCCGATCTTGTTGATCAGGCTCATCAGGCTGTCGTCGGGCACCCGGCCGGCGGTGGGGCTTGTCCCGGATTCCTCGCCGAGCAACTCCTCCCGAAGTGAGGTTTCCTCCATGAGCGCGGAGTACTTCTCCACCGTGTTCATAAACCCGACATCCTGGAACTCCTCCAACTGCTTTCGGGCTTCCCGGGCCATCTGTCGGCGTTGTTCGTAAAACTCACCCAGCATGATCATGCGTCGATTGGCCTGCCGGGCCCACTCCCTGCTCGCGTCGTTGCGGATAGCTTCGTTATACTCGCCGATCGCCGTCTCCGTCTCTCCCAGTTCCTCGTGACACCGTCCCTTGTAGTACCGTGCCTCCCACTTTCGTCTTCCCCGGGGATTGCGTTCCAGATAAAGGGAAAAAAACTTGATCGCGCCGCGGTAGTCCATATACGTATAAAACTGCTTTGCCTTGTCGAATTCCGAAAGTCGCTTCCCCTCCAGAGACATTCGCTCCTTTTGCATGGACTCTATGAAATCGAGCAGTTTCCAGGAGACTATTCCCGCCTGCGTCCGGGGATAGGTATTGATCACGTGCTCATATATCTGCGTCGCAACATCGTATTCGCTCATCATGGAATGGCAGAACGCCTTGTGGGCCATCACGGCGGAGCGAATCTCCGGGCTTACTCCCGGCATGGCGAGGACATCCCCGTAGATTTTGATTGCCTCAGCGTACTTGCGGTTCCGCTCCCAGAAGTAGCCGATCTCAAGCACCTCCAGGATCTTGTTCTCCTCTTCGGGGTTGATAAGCTCCTTTCCAAGGCAGAAGCGAATACCATTGAGCAGGCCGCGGACCGGAATCCGGTAGACCGCGGCGGCCATTGACTTCCGCGCGCTGTCCTTCAACGGGTCACCCGAGGTCAGCGCCGCCACCCTGGCCTCCATCTCGAAGTTCTTCATGTCCTTTTCGCCGTGAAGCATCCTTCGCCGGATCAATTCGTACTTGGCCACGATACCGAACGTCGCCGCGGCCTCCCTGTCCACGGTGATCTTGTCCAGCAGGTAGTCGATTTCCTCAAGCCTGATGTCGATCAAGCCGTAATTGAACAATGCGGAGAAGGCGACCAGCAGGATAACCAGAAAGATGCGCAGTGTTGGTCTCATGGGCCGCGGAAACCTCGTTGCGGGCTCAGCTCTGCCGTGCCTGGTTCGGTGCGGGGCGTTGCGCCGGGCTCACCGGACCGCGCCGACGATCGATTGCATAGCACGACCCGTCCATACTCTTCACGTGCTTCTTGACCTCCGTAGCGATCTGAATCATCTCGGCATGACGGCGGAACGGGCGTACCTTATTGGTTACGATTGCAATCGAAATGCTCATCAACGGGAAGCGCTGTCGCTCACCACGCCGATTGATCGACTCGATAAATCCGTTCCGCGCGTCCACACTGTTGTAAAACTGATAGATTCCCCGGTCAAACGTGGTTATGAAGGCCTTGGCGAAAGCTTCCCAGTACTCGTAGTCGCACACAACGACGAAATCGTCGCCGCCCTCGTGCCCCAGGAAGACACCCTTCATGTCGTTGCGTTTTGCCACGGCAAGGAGGCAGTCGCGCGTATACAGGATAGCTTCATCCCCCTTCGTGAACCCGTACTTGTCGTTGTATGCCTTGAAGTTGTCCAGGTCGCAGTACAGCACACAGATTATCTCGTTCTGGGCCAGGCGATCGTCGATATACTTGGCGATACTGAGATTGCCGGGCAGTCCCGTGAGCGGATTCGCCCCCTTTGCTTCGTCGCGCATCCTCTGCAGCGCCACACTCATTTCGTTGAAAGAAGATGCCAGCCTGCCGATCTCATCGTCGCGCACAATGGGTACGCGAATGTCCAGCTCGCCCTGCGCAATCGAGTTGGTGGCGTCGTTGAGCTTGCGCAGCGGCAACAAAACCATCTTGGATAAGAGCCATGCAAATCCGACGTGTACCACAATAACCAGAACGGCAATCAGCAGGCACTGGCGGAACAGATGCCGCATTGCCTCGTCGATATCCTTCATTCGCACCTTCGCGAAGACCACGCCTATCTTGTCGACCCCGAAGGTAAAGGGTATATACAGGTCGATTGTCTTGCTCTTCTTGTTGAGGCTGTGGTAGAAGAGCTTGTCTTCAAACCCGCGTTTGGTGATAGCCATATTTATCATCTTGAGGTCGTGCGTTGTCGCCTCTTCTTTGTCGGTAGTCTCATTCCCTTGCACGTCCACGAACACTTCCCCGCCTTCACTGAAAATCGTCATGTCGTTGATTCCCAGCGACACGGCCTCCTTGAGAATCTTGTTGACAGTGGTGCTTGAAAGGCCGCCCTTCCCGCCATCGAGCACGTTGTCGATACGGTACTTGAGACTGGATCCCTTGTGCTGGCTGCTGAGAATGGCATTGTCACGAATCAAATCGGTCTGATTCTCGTAGACCATCATGTTGAAAATCGTAATATTGATGATCGTGACGAACACGTACACGGTCACCGTTTTAAACGTGATGGATTTCGCGTTCAGCTTCTTCATGAGACGAAATTCCTCCCCCCCGCACACTCGCGGGAGGGCGCCGGTCAGCGCGTTGTTCTCCGGGCCGCCGCACCGAGCTGAAAGCAGGTATACGGAGAAACCTCCGTACAACACAGATCGCCGCACGGAGACACATACTCCCGCTTCCGGAGATACCCGGTGTCCCGGAAAAGCGGAGCATACCGCCTAACCGGCCTCACCGGCGGGTTACGTTTATGATACAGTTCCTCTCTGCGGGTGTCAAGGCACTTCTTCGCGGCCTGGAGAGACGACGCGGGCGGGAGCGGAGAGGTCGTATTCATTGAGTTTGTTGCGGAGCGTGCGTATCGAGATACCCAGCATCCGGGCCGCTCTGGTACGATTGTCGCCGCAATGAGCAAGGGTACGGAGAATCAGCTCCTTCTCGGCTTCCGACACGGTCATGCCGGGCCTGAAAACCGCATCGGCCTTCTTCTCCCCGGGCCCCTGACCGCCCCGCAGCAAATCAACCGGAATGCGACCGCTGCGCGTAAGCACTACCGCGCGCTCGATCGTATTCTCCAACTCCCGGATATTGCCCGGCCAGCGACGATCCAGAAGAGCCCGCATGCCGCCCTCATCGAGCCCCTCGACGCTGAAGCCGTTCTCATCGTTGTACTTGGAAACGAAATGCTCGGCAAGCTGTTGAATATCTTCCGTGCGCTCGCGGAGCGGAGGAAGATTGATGTGAAAGACGTTCAGACGATAGTAGAGGTCCTCCCTGAACCTCCCCTCGGAAACTTCGGCATCCAGATCTCGATTGGTAGTTGCCACCACGCGCACATCGACCCCCACCGGCTCCTCCCCCCCTACTTTCGCCACCTCCCGCTCCTGAAGCACCCTCAGGAGTTTTGCCTGCACCGAAACGGGCATCTCGGCTATTTCGTCGAGCAGAAGGGTACCGCCCGAGGCCAACTCGAACTTCCCCCGCTTCTGTTTCAGCGCTCCGGTGAATGCACCCTTTTCGTGCCCGAAAAGCTCCGATTCGATCAGCCCCTCAGGCAGCGCCGCGCAGTTAATCTTGACAAACGGACCGTTGCGACGCCGGCTCATGTAGTGAATTGCCCTGGCGATCAACTCCTTGCCGGTGCCCGATTCCCCGGAGACCAGACAGGTGGAACGGCTGACCGCAACCTTGTCCAGCAGGTCCCTGATTTCGCGGATCGCGCGGCACGACCCCACACAGGTCCACTGCTTGTGCAGTTGCGAACGAAGCTGCTCGTTTTCGGTCATGAGACTGCGGTAGCTCAGCAGGTGCTCGACAATAATCTCCAGTTCCTCGGTGACATTGGGCGCTTTCTGTATGTAGTCGGTTGCCCCCTTCTTCATCGCCTCAACCGCCGTAGTGACGTCGCCAAAAGCCGTTATCATCAGGAAAGGGATATCGTTGTCGCTTTCACGGATTTTCTGTACCAGCTCAAGCCCCGACATCCCCGGCATTTTCATGTCCGCCACGATCAGGTCGTACCCGCCGCGCTCCAACGCCGCCAGCGCTTCCGTACCCCGCGAGGCGGCGTCAAGCTCACAGCCTTTCCGTCGAAGCACCTCCACGACCGAATCCCGAAACAACTCGTCGTCGTCTACAACAAGAATCTTCGGTTTCTCCATACCACTTCCTTCCGTGCCGCCGAGTTCGCCGGCGCCGGCGTCTCCGGCCCGCTACCGCGCACCCGGCATGAACACCCGCGCGATGGTCCCCCGCCCCGGGGTACTGTTGATGTCGATATGAGCCGACTGGTACTCGAGCAGCTTCTTGACAATAGCCAACCCCAGCCCCGTTCCGTTGGTCCTGGTCGTGAAAAAGGGGTCGAAGATCTTTGCAAGAACTTCTTCGGGAATCCCCTCGCCGTTGTCTTCGATGGAGAAGCTCACGTATCCCCCGGTCGTTTCGCGCGGCGGATCGATGCTCACGCTGAGGCTCCCCCCCTCGGCCATGGCCTGCAGTGCGTTGAAACAGAGATTCATCACTACCTGATGCAGTTTCTCGGGATCGGCCCGCACAAGAATCGACCTGTCGCCGTCCCACCTTCTTTGCACGATCACATCGCGGCCGAGTCGCTCAATCTCAATCTCGACAAAATTGACAATCTCGGTCAGGACCTCGTGAAGATTGACGTCGCGAACCTGCGCCTTGACCGGCCGACAGTATACCAGGAGGCTGGAGACGATTCGATTGAGCCGGGACAGCCCCTCCACAATCCGATCGAGTGTTTTCTTCCGGGGGTCGTCGGCATCAAGGTCCCGCTGCAAGACCCCCGCCCATATACCCATCGCTCCGAGCGGATTGCGGATCTCGTGCGCCACCGTTGCCGACATCTCTCCCAGTGCGGCCATGGCCCTCGTCTGTTGCATCTCTTCTTCGAGCTCTTTCAGTCGTGAGATGTCACTGAATATTTCCACCGCCCCCAGGAGCCGTCCCGAGGGGTCCCGCAGCAGGGCCGTCTGAAACGACACGGGTATCGGATGCTGCTGCTTGTGCCAGATCACCTTCTCCTCCCGCTTCAACTCCCGCCCCGTCCGCAACGTGTGAAGCAGGCTCATGTGAGGCTGCACGCCCCGCTGAAACAACTCGGCATACGACTTGCCTTTCACCTCATCTTCGGCAAAACCGGTCGTCTCCTCAGCCGCCTTGTTGAACAACGTCATGGTACCCATCACGTCAATGCCGATCACGCCGTTGTTCATGCTCTGGAGGATACTGCCCAGAAATGTCTGAGTTTCTTCCTCTTTCCTGAGACTCTCGGCGAGCGCCTCGTTCTTTCTGTCAAGCTCAAGGTTTACTTTGCGGAAATCCTCCCGCATGGATTCATAGGCGTTGCTCAGTTTCTCGGCTCGTCGCTGGAACTGCTCGAACGCCGCTCGAAGCGTTTCGACGGCCTCTGCCGACTCGGCGCCTCCGCCTGTCCGTCCCCGATCGGCCATCAGGACTCCGCCTCGTTTTCGGAAACCGCGCGCTGCACGTATCGCTTGAGCTGTTCTTCTCCGTCGAGGAACCCGCGTATCGCCTGCTCGGTCCGCCCCAGCACATCATCCAGCTCGGCGCGTGCCGGGCTCGGCCCGATCTGACTCTTGCGCCGCTGCCACTGCTCGATCAACCCTTCCATACGTCCCCGTTCGTCAACGATCCTGTCAAGAAGCCCCTGCTTGCGCTCCAGCAACTCCATGGCCCCCGAAAGGTCCCCACGGGAGAGCACGACAATGCTCAATGCCTTCCGCGCCGTCTCCTCAAGCTCGGTGTACCACGAGAGCTGAGTCCGGTAGGAGGCGAGAAGACGATGGACCAGGGATTGGTCGTCAATGCGCGCACCCTCGGTCATCGCGCATCTCCCGCTTCCGCACATCGGTATGCGAAGAAGATCATCGCAGGATGGCCTGGTATTCGTGCTCCCAAATCGTGTCCTCAAGCTTCCACTGAGCCTGCCGGGCCCAGTAGTCCTCGGGATGTTGATCGATAAGTTCCCGGTAGGTATCGATCGCCTTGCGATAACGACCGGCGTTCTTGTGGATGTTGGCAATCTGGAAGATCCCCCATGGGGTCTCCTGGAATGAAGGGTATTTCCTCGTTGCCTTACGGTAGTAATCGAACGCCTCGTCGTACTTCTTCTCTCGATAGAGATGATCGGCTATCTTGTAGTAGCTGTCGGGAACACGAACGAACAGCCCGTGGGCTTCCCCTTCGCTGAGGGCCTCCCGGAAATGCTTCAACGCCCTGCCCGGGTTCGAGATCTCCAGGTAACCGTTTCCCAACTTGTATTCCGCATGCACGCGATCGGTCGGTGCGGCGGCCAGTGAAGCGGCCTGCAGGTAGGCATCAACCGCCTTCTTCGGGTTCTCCATGTCCATGAAAGCATCACCCAGCTTTTCGTAAGCCCGTCCTCTCCAGGGGTGCGAGGCATGGGATCGTATAAAACGCCTGAAAAGCCGTTCGGCGGAACCGCTCTCGCCGCGTTCAAGCAGGGAAAGCGCAAGAAAAAACAAGCTTCTCGGAGCCAGGCTGTGCGAAGGATACCGGTCGAGTAGTTGGCGGTACTGGTTTTCCGCGTCGGCGTACAGCCGTAATTTCATGTAGCAGGTCCCGATGTTGTATACGCAGTGAGCCGCCACGTCGCCGGCCGGATGAGCAACCTGGACCTTCTTGAATTCCTTGATCGCCCCATCGTAGTTGCCGGTCCGAAACCGTTTCAGCCCCTCCAGCATCGCCTGCCCGGGATCGGTCAGGGTGTCGACAAGAACCATGGTAAGAAGTGAATCGATACGTACTTCAATGGGCGCGTACTCGGTCCGAGGTCCCACCTTCTCCACTTCCTTCCGCAGCGCGTCCCGGCCGATACTCTCAATGTCCAGCGGCTTTTCGGCCGTCGGTGACGGTTGGGCCGAGCGGTATTTCTCGATGAGACTGCGCGCCTCTTCCCTGCCCGCTTCATAGTCGGTCGCCGCGATATACGCCCGAAGGTGCTCGACAGCCTTACCATATTCGCCGTCCTCCCCGTGAATCTTGCCCAGATAGAAGTGAGCGTTGTATCCCAGTTCCGGATAGTCCAGCGCCCTGGAGAAGTTGATCTTCGCCATGTCGTTCTGCCCCTTGCGACGTCTGATCAATCCGGCGTAGTAGTAGGCCCCGGGGTGTCCCGGCTGGAGGGAGAGGCATTTGCGCAGATGTTGTATCGCAGCATCGTACTCTCCCTCGCCGTAAAGCTCTACCCCCTTCCTGAATTCCTTCTCTGCCGCCGCATTCGATCGCCCCGCCGCCCGGCGTCCCGTCGTGGTCCCCTTCGAAGTCGACGCACTCGACTCGGCACGCCCCGCCGGCTTTTCGGCCGCGGCCTCTTGACGGGTCGGAGCCTCCTTGCCGGTCACCTTCGCGATCAACCCGTCTATTCGAGCCTGAATGCTGTCACGCTCGGCCGGATCACATGCCTGCTGGTAAAGCTGCAGCTCCATGATTGCCTTCTGATACTGGCGATCCTCCTCGTATGCCTCGGCAAGCAGCTTGTGCGCCTTGCTCCATCCGGGATTGTACGTCAGCGCCTTCTTCAGGTTGTATATCACCAGTCGCGGCCTTCCTTGCCGCTTGCGTATTCGAGCCAGATTCATGTAGGCGTTGTAGTTGTCGGGATAGGCGGCGAGAACCTTTCGAAACTCTTCCACCGCCTGCTCGAGCCTGTTCTCGCGCATGTACTTGATCCCGAGACGGTAGTGTATGTAGTCCCCGGCTTCTTCCCCGAACAGCCCCGTCGCCGCAACGACAACAGCCGCCGGAATGATGTACCGCCCTCCACCGAATAACCCGCCGGCGCTCCGCTTCATTGTTGCCCCCACTGCTCGTATCTCCTTGTCCTGCCGCATGATGCCCTCATACCGCATCCCCAAAAATACAGCAGTGTCAGTTGTCGCCGTCGACTGTGCCGCCGCCCCGCCGCTCGGCGGCAAACGAAACCTTGATCCCATTGTCTCCGTGAGAGAAAACAACGTCGCTGTACTTCTTGCGGATTACTCGCTCGAAAGTACCCATTCGAATCAGCGTTCCGGGAAACACCGTACCGACACCGATAAACGACGGCGGGAAGGCGTCGATACGTTCGGTGATCGAGCTGATTTCCGACTCCAGCGCCTCCAGCTCTTCAGTCCTCTCCGCGTAGTCCCGGCGCAATCCCTCAAGCTGAGCCAACTGCCGCGGGGACAGTTTCCCCCGGTCGTTCATCCCGTCTCTGACCAGCGCGAACATCATCTCCTTGCACCCGCCCCGCGTGTTGGTCAAGGCAGCCAGATTCTTCAACAAACCGTACTTCCGCTTCTGCATCGCGAACGCACCGCCCACCTCCAGCACGGTCCGTGTCTCAACCGACGAGCCGACACTGGTCAGCTCTATTTTCACTCCGGCATACGCCGTCCCGCCCACAATCGACTTGGCCCGTATCGCTCCGCCGGCATGAAGCCCGGCATGGATGGCATCTTCGGCCACGACAACATCTCCGCCGGCCTCGGCCCGCATGCGCTCGATGTAGCGAATGGTAAGAGTACCGCCGGCACTCAGTTTCCTCTTGTCGGAGCCCGATGCTCCCCCGCGTATGTCGAGTGCTCCTTCGGCCGCAATGACGGCATCCTCGACCCCTTTCTCTATGAGGATATCGCCTTTGGCCTTCACGCAAAAGCCGCCCCTCACCGTCCCGAGGATACGAAGGTCTCCTCTGAAATCGATGTTGCCGGTCGAGTAGTCGACGTCTCCCCGGATATCCTTTTGACTTCGAACCTCCACTCCACCCCTGTGGTCAATCGTCACGGCTCCCGCGGGCACGGCCACCAGCAGGTTTTCGTCCTCATCGGAAACCGCGGTGCCGGGACCGACGGCAAGTGGCGTGTCCCCGGGTTGCGGCGGGTTTATGACTCGGCCCGTCACGGTGCGTCCCGGACGCCCCGGTTCGGGAGGAATATGGCGCACCAGAGGAGTTCCCGCGGCAACGTTGATAATCGTTTGGAGATCGCGGAGGTCAACGCTTCCGTTCTCGAGGCGCCTGGGCGTGCCGCATCTCGATGTGTCGATCAGATACTCCAACCTTCCCGGACTCCCCGCAGTCGGCTCGCGCCCCCGTGCGATCTCCACGGACCGGCCGCATACCCGTCGCGTGATAATGCTTTCCAGAAGCTCTTCACGAACGCCGAAAACCACTCCGCCACGACGCAGCGCTTCTTCAATTTCTTCCCGCTCGGGATAGTCCCCATCGCCGACATCGGAGACTTCAACAAACGCCTTCAGTTCGTCGGACGAAAGATGCACCGCTACACTGGACAACAATATCCCCTTTCCTGGTCCATAACGGTCACGGCACGGTTTGCCCGCCCCCGCGGCACGGCTCTCTCGCATCCACCGGAAACACCGCACACGAAGCGCGACTACCCTCCTATGTACAACAATACTACCATATTACAACACGAGCGACAAGCGCGGAGCCCACCGGCGCCTGTTCACGCGGCCGCAGCCCCCCCCGTCGTCGGCACGCGCCATTGGACCACGCCGTGGAGAGCCGTCAGGGGGAAGGATTGTATATTGTTCGGTGTGTTTCGAGGCCGGTACCCGGCGAACTCACGGGCGGGATCGATACTCCGGGGTCACTCGTCAAAGCCTTTCCGGAGCTGTCGACCGAATCGCCGGGCGAAGCCCGCGGAGACCTTCGTCGGCGGTTCGCCGCGGGAGGAGCAGCTTAAAGGGGTTTTGTCCCAATGCCGATACTTGTAACAGGTTACGTTTGATTCTTCCTCCTCGTGGAGCAATACTCCTATGGGACAGAGTGTAAAGATGGTGCTGGACGTAGACTTGCCCGTTTCCGTGCAACTCGGGCAGACCCGGATGACGGTCAGGGAGCTGCTGAATCTGAAGAAGGGCAATCTCGTCCAACTGAGCCGCATGGCCGGAGAATCGGTCGATGTCTTCATCGGAGGGAAACTGCTTGCAAAAGGGGAAATCACGGTGGTGGACGATCGCCTGTCGGTGCGGATCGGGACGCTCTACGGCGAAAAGGAACGATTCAAGCACCTCTGAACGGTCCCCGTTCAGTCCTTCTCCCGGCGGGACCCCTGCAGCTACAGAGACACGCCCAGGCTCAGGCGTACGGGAGAGTACGCAACGGGATCAAAGCGAAAGCAGTAATCAAGAAAGAAGCGCCGCCAGGCAATTCCGGCCCCCAGTGTGGGCACCCGATCGCTCACGCCGGCGCGTACCGAGACCACGCGCAGAATCATTGCCTCCAGGCCGGCGTGAAATGTTTCTTCGTAGCCGGCTCTCTTTGTTCCGCCTCCTCCCGGTGCTTCTACGGGGTCGACTAATGCGCGCCTCATCTCGACCGACAGGATCCATTTGGTTCGCAACAGACCGGTATCATCCTCGATTGAGAATCCGACATGCTGGATATTGTGCACCGGCTCTTCGTACTGGTAAGGTGAGTTGACCCAGACCACGTGGGTGGGAAGGGCGTTGCGAAGACTGAACCCGAGATTCATTCTTCGGCTCACTTCTTTGCGCTCCAGATCATAATCGGCACCGATACTCAGCAGCAACCCTACATCGGCATTGACATTAGCTCCCAGCCTGAGCCTGTCGTCGGGATTCATGGTCTGCCAGTACCCCTTGAATCCGCATCCGATCGAAATCTCAAAGGGCAGGGGATAGCTCCCTATCGCCGAGAGCCTCGGGATGGGAAAGGTGAATCGCTTGGCCAGGGCAAGTATCAGCAGGTGGTGGTTATTCGTGAAATACCCCCGCGACGTACCGTCGGCCCGCCTCGCCGGATTTTCCAGGCGATCCGCATAGGTCCCGGGCAGGCTGTCGAAACGGGGTATGCCCCCCGAGAAAAAGGGCGTGTAGAGAGCAGCCACGCCGATCTGTTGCTCCAGAGGAATGCCGACCGCGCCGCAGGCCTGCCTGGAGAGATCGTCGTAGAGCGAAGCCCCTTCCATCCAGGCCTCGGGTGAAGGCATCACGGATGCCGAGGCCGGGTTCCACCAGGTACTGAGCGCCGAAAGCGGCAATGCCGTGCCCGCGTCGCCCAGCGCCGCCGTACGGGCGCCTACGGGAAGACGACTGAACTCCAGAGCGTACAGGAGGGTATCGGAGGCCTGAGCCGGAGAGATCAACAGCGGGAGGCCCGCCGCAACTACCCACGCGATCCTGCGTCGGGCATTCACCGCAAAGCTCCTATTCCCCCACTACGGTAACCATCACCCGCCGGCTGCGGGGACCGTCAAACTCGCAGAAGTAAACGGATTGCCACGTACCCAGGACCAATTGCCGGTCTCTGAAGGGCACATGGGCACTGAAGCCGACCAGCGAGGCCTTGACGTGGCTGTCGGAGTTTCCCTCCGCGTGCCGGTAGGCACTGTCGCTACGCGGCACGAGGCGGTCAAGAACGTGAAGGAAATCCCTGCCGACGCTCGGGTCGGCGTTTTCGTTGATTGTCAGACCGGCAGTGGTATGGAGACTTGCGACGGTACAAACCCCGTCTCCGACAGGGGTGTCGGAGAGGATATCCCGGATCCGTGAAGTAATATCAACCCATTCGGTTCTCCGCCCCGTTCGCAGGGACAGCTCCTGATGGCGGATTGTTGCCATGACACGCCCCTCTCATCAGTCAACCATCGTGTCCACCGGCAGGATGAAATCGATGGGATTGATGTTGGTTCCCTGCCGACGTACTTCGTAGTGCACGTGCGGGCCGGTGCTTCGTCCGCTACTGCCCAGATAGCCGATCAACTCCCCCCGCTTCACCGGATGCCCCTCCACCACGGCGGCCTTCTGGAGGTGTGCATAGACGGTTTCGTAGCCGCTGCCGTAATGCATGACTTCCACCGTATTGCCGAAATCGTGTTTGAAGCCCACGTACGAAACGATTCCGTCGGCGGTGGAAAAAACCGGAGTCCACACATCCGCCGCAATATCAAGGCCTTTGTGGAATACGCGGTGTTGAAGAAACGGATGGAGCCGGTAGCCGAATCCCGACGTGATTCTTCCGTTCGCGGGTCGTATGGAAGGACGCTGGGCCCAGAGGTCCTTCTGGCGCCGAATATGCTCCAGCATCCGCTTGAATGTTTTCGCCTGCAGATCGGCCTGCGTAAGAACCCTGGAAAGGGAATGGTCGATCTCTTTTGCCCGCTTCAGTTGAGGATCCACCAGGGATGCCAGCACCTCTTCTTCCACACTGGGCTGTCCGCCCACTCCCGCCATTCGCACTTCTTCACTGATCGGATTCATACCGAACTTCAGCCGCGTGTGATCCTCGAACGCAATAAGCTCGTGAAGTCGATTCTTGCTCCGATCGGTCAACCGGCGTAGAAGCTCCAACTTCTTCACCAGATGCTTGTTCTCTCTCCGGGCTTCTCTGATTCCTACTTTCGCAAGGGTATAGGTCCCCAGCATTTTGACGCTGCGTACCAGACCGAATGCCCCGGCCCCGAGAAAGAGGAGAACGGCTAGTGCCGGGAGAACTGGGATCCGCACACGCTTGACCGGACACTGTGAAGTCGTGGTGACGATTACGAAGCACCAGCCGCCGGCTTTCCCGCGACGAGTCCTTCGCTTCTCACCCTGCGTGCCGTCCCTGTGCAGCATTACGCGAGCGCCTCCCGTCGGCCCGTGACCGGGCGCGCACTACACTGGAGGCTCGTCTGAGAGAAGTCCATTGAAAATCCCTTTGTTACAAAAATATTACACGCCTTTTGTTCCGGCAAGTTCGGTCGCCCCGGGTACACAACAATGCCGGCAGCGGGCGGGACATGCCACCATACTAATTTTACTACGACTTAGCCGATAAGTCAATGATTTGCCGGG
>CAZNDN010000079.1:0-5314 GCA_964571815.1 uncultured Fibrobacterota bacterium
CTTCTCCCGCGGTTCATCCGCCGGGTAGCCCAGGGGCAGAAGGATGATCGGCTCGATGTGGCAGGGCAGGGACAGCGCCTCCCGTGCCTTCCACTGATCGAATGCGCCCACCCAGCAGGTACCCAGATTCAGCTCCGCCGCGGCAAGGGTTATATGGTCGACCGCAATCGCGATGTCAATGTCGCCGTAGTCTTTGCCGTCCTTCCTCTTCCACGAGGTGCGCCGGTCACAGGCCGCGACGATGATCACGGGTGCGTCGATGAACCAGTCCTTATCGTAGGCTTCCCGCAGCCGGGCCTTGAGCTTACGGTCACGAATCACTACGAAATGCCACGGCTGGAAGTTGCAGGCCGACGGCGCCAGGCGGCCGGCTTCCAGTATGGTACGCAGCTTCTCTTCTTCCACCTCCCGGTCGTGATAACGGCGAACCGATCTTCGTGATTCGGCAAGCGTGAGAAACGACATCGAACCTCCCGCAAAGTTGAACGTGAGCCATTCCCGGCATCCGGAAAGAGCAGTCTGTCGGTTGACTCCAGAATATATGTCGTTCGAGGGAGAACAATCCGATCTCACGGACGGAAACGGGGATTGCGGGGAGACTCCTCGTGCTCCGTCCTCCACCGACAGAGCGGGAGGATGAATTCCACGGGTACAACAAAATATTTTGCTTGGTGACTACTCAGGGAGACAGGTGCTTCGCTCCCTGTACCACCCGAAGCACCGTGATTCCGATACTTGAGGGATCCGGCTGGGCCTCGAGCGTTTGCGGAGGGAAACGTACGTATGCTGGTGATGATCGATAATTACGATTCTTTTACCTTCAATCTTGTTCAATACCTGGCCGAGTTTCATGAGGATATCCGGGTGTTCCGCAACGACAAGATCGAGGTTGACGAGATTCGCCGGATGGCCCCGGAAGGCATTGTGATCTCCCCGGGTCCCTGTACGCCGAAGGAGGCGGGTATTTCCGTGGAGGTTGCGCGAACGCTGGGGCCCTCGATTCCCACCCTGGGGGTCTGTATCGGTCACCAGTCAATCGGGGCCGCGTTCGGGGGAGACGTCGTTCGTGCGCCGTACCTGATGCACGGCAAGACTTCCGAAATCGCGCACCGCGGCACGGGAATCTACCAGGGACTCCCCAACCCCTTCACGGCAACCCGGTATCACAGCCTTGTCGTCCGGCGGGAAACCCTTCCCTCCTGTCTGGAAATCACGGCCGAGACCGATGATGGGATCATCATGGGCATGCGTCACCGCCGGTATCCGATCGAGGGAATACAGTTTCATCCGGAGTCGATTCTCACCGAAGTCGGGAAGAGGCTGTTGGGCAATTTTGTTTCATCGCTGAGGTAGCACCCGTGGTCACGATACTGGACACTATTCTTGAGCACAAGCGGGCCGAGGTCGCCGTTCTCCGGAGACAGGGCCGCCGCTTCTCAGGCCGTGAGCGTCCGCCGCGCGCGTTCATCGATGCCCTCGCGCGTCGTCCCCGGCTGTCGCTTATTGCCGAAGTCAAGAGGGCGTCACCTTCCAGAGGAATCATTGCGGAGAACTTCGATCCCGTCAAGATCGCGGAACGCTACGAAGCGGGCGGGGCGCAGGCACTATCGGTCCTGACCGATGAGCGTTTTTTCCAGGGCTCGCCCGAGTTTCTTGTTCGCGTCGGGGAGGCGGTTTCTCTGCCGGTCCTGAGAAAAGATTTCATTATCGATCCTCTTCAGGTTGAGCAAAGCGCCGGGCTGGGCGCCGATGCCCTCCTGCTGATCGCCGCGGCGCTGTCCAATGCTCAACTGGAGGAATTGTACCGCGCGGCCGAAGAATTGGAGATCGTGCCGCTGGTCGAAGTGCACACGATGCGGGAGGCGGAGCGTGTCATGAGGCTCGATCCGCCTCTGCTGGGCATCAACAACCGCGATCTGGCGACGTTTTCCGTTGATATAGGCACTACGCTCGCTATCGCGGCCGAACTTCCGCCGGAGAAGATCATAGTGTC
This sequence comes from uncultured Fibrobacterota bacterium, assembly GCA_964571815.1. Lineage (GTDB taxonomy): Bacteria > Fibrobacterota > Chitinivibrionia > Chitinivibrionales > WJKA01 > CAZNDN01. The sequence continues at coordinate 1,994 of CAZNDN010000079.1, forward strand.
TGAGAGCGGGATCATGGACGGGAGCGGGACCGCACGATTGATGGCGGCGGGAGTGAGTGCGGTTCTGGTGGGCGAGGCGCTGATGAAGCTCGAGGACCCGGGGCCCCTGATTGAGGAGTTGCTGCATGCCGATTCGAGTGAAGATCTGCGGGATCACGCTGTACGATGACGCACGGACGGCGGCGAACCTGGGCGCCGACGCCCTGGGGTTCATCTTTCATCCGGCCAGTCCACGCTATATCGCTCCATCGGCGGCCCGCGAGATAATCGGCAAGCTCCCGCCGTTCGTGTCGAAGGTGGGTGTGTTCGTGGACCGCAACGTCCGCGATGTCATCGAAATCGCACGCGCCTCCGGGGTCGATACAATTCAGCTCCACGGCTCCGAAACGCCGAACATGTGCGACAGAATCCCCTATCCCGTGATCAAGGCCTTTTCGGTGGACACGGAGACCGACCTGTCGCTGCTGGATGAGTACCGGGTGTCGGGTTTTCTTCTCGATACCTGGGACAAGCGGCTCAAGGGAGGGACGGGACGTACGTTTGACTGGTCCGTTGCCGAACCGGCCTCCCGCACCCACGATACCATCATCCTCGCCGGAGGACTGGGCCCGACCAATGTCAAGGAAGCTATCGAGCAGGTGTTGCCGTACGGGATCGACGTCAACAGCGGTGTGGAAATCAGGCCGGGAGTGAAGAACCCGAAGAAGATGAGTCACGTGATTTCAATTGTGAAAGGCCGGGAGTAAGCCGGCCGGGCTTTGGATCGAGTGTCGAAGGCGAAAGGAGGGCCGACCATGACGATGCACCGCTACGGTTTCGTTCTGCTGTTGGTCGCCGCGACTACCGGCCGCCGGCTTCATGCGGAACAGTCCGACACCGCGGTTGCGAGCGACAGCTTGCCCGCCATTGAACTGATCGAACGTGAGTTCACGGTGCCCGGCGGCGGAAGCTCCATGGGTGCCGATGGAATGATGTATCACCATCCCGATGCCTCGTGGAAGACGTACCGGTACGCGATCCAGGGTGTCGGCAACCGAGGGTCAATCGGATTCCTGGGGCTGAAACTGCGCCATGATGTTCGGGAGGTACCCCGCGCGAAACGGAAGATGACCACGTACGCGGTTCTCCGCGGGCTCACACCGGTGTTGATGATTGGGGGAATATCCTGGGCAATCGTTTCGCTTTCCGATCAGATGAGTGACGACCGAAGGGACGAAGAAGGGAATCTGCCCCCTCCTGAGCTTACCGGGGTCGGTATCGGCGTGGGAATTGCCCTCCTTGCCTGGATACCCCGCATCGCGAGCAAGGGGATCGTGCCGAGGGCCGTGAATGCGTACAACGCAGGACGGGAACCAGCGGTACGGCAATGAGTGAGGCTTCTCCATCACGATGGTGAGAGACGGCCCCCGGCGGAGTCCGGGGGACCTCGTACCCGCTTACCGCGGCCGCGGTGGGTGGGTGGACGAGTCATATACGTATTTTCATTATTCGGGTTCCGGGGAGTGTGAAGAGGGTGCCGACCGGATGAGCGGGCGGCGGAAGAGGGTGGAAGTCATGCATGAGTCACTGGTATTGAACGCAGCGGGGATCCCGGTGGGGGTGGTCTCGTGGCAGCGTGCGGTGACCCTGTACTTTGCCGAGAAGGCTCTCATCCTTTCTACCTACGAGGATTCGGTTATCAGGTCCGTGAGCCTGACCATGCCGACTCCGGCGGTGATCCAGTGCATGCGGAGTCACTACATGCCCCGGCGCTTCGTGCGCGTGCTGCCGTTCAGCCGCCGCAACGTCTATATCCGCGACAAGGGCCGCTGCCTGTACTGCGGCAGAAAAGTGGGCCTCTCAAGCTTCACGTTCGACCACGTGTGTCCCCGGTGGCGTGGTGGGAAAAGCGAATGGACCAACGTGGTGGTAAGCTGCATGCGGTGCAACTCCCGCAAGGGCGGCAAGACCCTGGAGCGCAGCGGGCTGAGGCTGTTGCGAAGGCCGTTCGCGCCGCGGCTGGACAAGGCGGCCCCGGCCAACCTGGTCAGCAGGGTGGCCGCGGAGATTCCCCACGAATCCTGGGAAGACTACATCTACTGGAATGTGATACTGGAGGAGTAGGCCGCTTCCGGCGTCTCATTGCCTGCTCGACTACCTACCCGGTGATAGTCAGTCTCAAGCCGAAGTAAGCAGGCTTCCGCCGGATACCGTGGTAGCGACGGTGCCGGGGAAGCCTGTGTGTGCGTATCGTGTCTGTCTCGCCAGGAGACTACTGAGCGCTGAGACCGAAGCCAAGCCCCAGGTTGAAATAAAACCCGTTGAACTTCAAGTCCGGCCCGCCTTCCACCTGGTCCTTGCCTCCCAGGTCCACGTCCCGCCGCCACTTCAACTCGGCCGGCAGGATCGAATACCCGGCCTCCAGATGCAGCATCGGACCGAAATCGAGATTGGGAACGATTGTGAAGAAATGCTTGAACGGCTTGTACCAGTCCAGCGAAGCGGCGAAGTCGATAATCAAGCCTACTTTGCCCAGCGTGGTCTGATCGTCGGTCTCGTTGATCAGCACCGCTTCGAACGTCTTGTCCGGGTCGTCGTCGGGCATGGTCCGCTTGGTCTGGAACAGGAACGAAGAGACACCGAGACCGATCTGGGGGTAGATGCGGAGTCCGAAGTTGTTCGGTTTGAACGGCGAGATGCCGACCTGGGCAACCCCCATGCCGCCGGTAATACGGAATCGGCGATCTCTCCCGGCCAATGTGGGATCGGCGCCGCCGTCAACACCCGCCGCGGTGATGGCTTTCTCTTGAAAGATGCCGAAGCCCTTTCCACCCAGCACCAGGTGGTCGCCCAGCACGAGGTGGCCCTCACCACCGAAGGTCCACTTGTTGGACGGGAACAGGTCTTCGTTGACATAACTCAACGTCTTCAACTCGTCGTTGAGCGGTTGCAGATCGATGAATTTCTGCCCCACCAGAAACGTCCCGTAGATCCCGTCCTGCGCCCGCGGGCCCACACACACGGCCAGTACCGCCAGACATGCCACAGTTTTACGCATAGCCCCTCCTTTGCGGAAATGAAGGTTGAGTTTCCCGGTTTGAAACTACTGCCCCTAATTGTACAGAGACGGCTATCGGCGGTCAAGGCCTCATGCGGAAACGGGCATGTTTCGGCGGTCTCCTCAGCCGTCTCCGGTGATCCCGGCATTACGGTTGCCCGCCGGTCACGCTCACGCGAGGGAGTCGGGGTATGGTTGATCGGGGCGGGAGCGTATCTACCGGCCGGGGCTCAGGCGTCGTGCCGCCTGCCCGAGGGTCTCACCGATTTCGCGCAGACCCGCAA
>CAZNDN010000079.1:5414-19149 GCA_964571815.1 uncultured Fibrobacterota bacterium
CCCGTGGCTCCCAGTGAGCGCATGGCCACGAAGTAGAGCGGGACCGAGGCGGCAACGCTCACCGTGCTGATAACCATCGGCTCGAAGGTGTTCTGGACGGCATAGAAGCACCTCATCACCACGGTGTTGGCGGTGAAAGCAAACGCGCCCACAAGATAGATGGAAAGCAGCGGCGCCGTGAACGATGTCGCCTCGTGACCGAACTTCCCGTGCTGGAACAACACCCCGAGAATATCCGGGGCCAGCACAAACAGTACACACGATACCGGAATTACCAGAATACTGATTCGTTTGATAATCGTTACGGCCAGGCGGTTCATCTCTTGAAGCTTGCCTTCAGCCGAAAGCCGGGACATGAAGGGGTAGGAGGCGGTCGCAACACCCTGGCCGAGTACCGCCACCAGGATCATCATGGTCCTGACCGAATAGTTGAGGCTCGACATGGCGCCCTCGGAGAGAAACAGCCCGAATAAACGGAACAGCTCGATCGAGTAGGTCATGCCGATTCCCACCACAAACGGCAGTGAGAGAACCACGAAGCTCCGCAGGTCTGTGTCGTTGAGGTGGAATCGGGGCCGGAAACGCAACCCCGCCGCGCGGGCGCCCGGCACCTGCACGACGACGGCTCCCACGAATGCTCCACCGAGCACGCCCCAGGCGAACCCCTCGATTCCCAGCGAAGGGATGCGGCTTCCCAGCACTCCTCCCGCAATGATTCCCGCGTTGTAGAAGAGCGGTTGCAGTGCGGGAAACAGAAACCGCCGGTGAGCAAACTGCACGGCCATCAGGAAACTCCCCCAGTAGAGGAAGAGCTGCGCCGGCATCACAATCCGTGTCAGCCGCACCGTCAGCGCGACCCATTGCGGGTCCCGCCGCAGCCCGGGTGCGGCGCCGAAAAGTCCTTTCAGCCGCTCAATCGCAAACAGAAGCTCATCGGCGTATACTACCCCGAGGGCCAGCAGAACGGCAAGCACGACGGTTCCCACGGTGAAAAGGTTCGAGAAACACCGCCACGCTTCGTCCCGGTTGCCGGTGCTGAGATATCGCTGAATAATGGGGATGAACGTGATTGAAAGGAAGCCGCTTGCCATGAAATGATTGAGATAGTCGGGAATCAAAAATGCCGCCACGTAGGCGTCGACTTCGAACCCGGTCCCGCCGTAACCGGCAAGTACCCGTGTCCGCACCAGGCCAAGGACCCTGCTGAGCAGGATCGACGTACCCATGACCGCCGCGGCACCGGTGATCGATTTCCCGCCTCTGTCGTGAGCATCTGCCGAAGCAGTCATCGTTGCTGTCGTTGGGAAAGGTGTGTGTGTCGCCAAAGAAAGAGGGGCTCATGAGCGTAACTCATGAACCCCATCGAGTCGCTTCCCGCCGAAGGTGGATCACCTTTTCTTGCGGCCGGTTTCCGCATTGCCCTTTTTCTTCGCTCTTCGCCCTCTGCTTTCACCTGCTTTGACGATACGGAAAATCTGCGACAGCGAAAGCTTGAACCGTCGGGCTATGGCGGGCCCGGTCTTGCCCGCCTCATGCATGGCGAGGATCTTCGCGTTTCGTTCATCGTTTTTCGCACCGACCGATTGGATGCCGTACTTGACACGAAGCTGATGAACCGCCTGGCGGCTGATACCGAACACGGCCCCGATTGCCGCGTCGGTTGTATGCTTGCGTTGAAGCCTGATCAGCTCGGACTTGCTTATTCTGGCCATTGAGGAAACTCCTTCCCGGGGAGGGAACGAACGTTGTGCCGCGCGGCTGCCGACGGCAACTAATATAACTATGTGTCAACGGCCGCGCAACCGTTCTCTCTCCCTCGGAAACCCATTTGCCTCAGGCTTACGTGTCGCTTCGCGCTCCCCCTTGCTCCTCCGCGGCCCGGTCCCGATGTGTCTCTTGCCGTATCCACGACAAGAAGTCTTCGTTGCCGCCGTCGATCGGCAGCCCAACGATACAGGGGCAGGAGTCGGGGTGAAGGTCCTTGACGGCGACCACGAGTTCCTCGAGCAGGTCCCCGGTTGTTTTCACGACGAAGGCCGTTTCACGGTCCTCCTGAAGTGCGCCGTCCCACCAGTAGCAGGCGTCAATGCCGTCGAAGACGTTGGCGCACGCCGCGAGGCGGCGCTTGACCAGTGCACGGGCGATACCACGCGCCGTGTCTCCCTCGGGGGCGGTCAGGTAGACCATGTAGCATTTGCTGGGCTCCATTGCTCCTCTCCTCTCCCTTGTGTCGACCCTTTTGCTGTTCCGGCAACCGCGGTTCCCGTGCGGAGCCTTGGCCGTGCATGACTGACAGGGCCGCGAAGCGGTGCGGCCGTGCCGGTCGTCACAACGATTTTCTTGATGAAGGGGCTCAGCCGAACACGGCTCTTCGCAGCTCTTTCATGGGAACCGGCTTCTCGAAAAATACCGCATTGAGCCGCTCGAGTCTGTCCTGGGCTATTTCGGAGACGTAGCCCGAGATGAGGACCTTTTTCACATGGGAAGGTACCGATTCGAGCAAATCGATCCCATTGACCATCGGCATCTTATAGTCGGTGATCAGAACGTCCACGGGGTTGTCCATGAGATACTCCCGTGCGGCCACCGGGTCGTTGAATGAGTGTATATTGCTCTTTCTGTCAACAGATTTGATAAACAGTTCAATCAGCTCGGTGATCTGCACTTCATCATCGACCGTAACGATCTCAAGCGCTCGTTCGTCCATTGTTCGTACTGTCCTCTGAGTGAGTGTCGCTTCCATTGTCCCCCTATTTTATCATTACGGCCACGACCCGTCAATGGTTTTGCTATTTTTTCGGGTTACCCAATCCGTGTCCTCCGGGACACGTCATCCCGATCAAGGAGTACGTCCGTCCCGCCGCCGGTGCGTGTGCGGGTCGGTTCGAAACGAGCCGTGGACACCATTCCCTACACTCACCAACTGCCGATTCTCGGTCTGCGCGGCCGGATAGTGGGGGCTTTGCGCAAGCATCGGGTGCTGGTGGTTACGGGGGCTCCCGGGTGCGGCAAAAGCACGCAACTGCCGCTCATGTGTCTGGAGGCGGGGCGGGGCCGCCGCGGCATGGTGGGGGTGACACAGCCGCGCAGAATTGCCGCAACGTCCCTTGCACGGCGCGTCGCCCGGCAATTCAACGCGCCCGTCGGTGGGATCGTCGGCTATCAGACGCGATTTCAATTGGCTGTCGACCGGCGGAAGACGGTCGTGAAGTTCATGACTGACGGTATACTTCTTACCGAGAGCGCCCGCGACAACCTGCTGAAAGGGTACGATACGATTATTGTCGATGAAGTTCACGAGCGAACGCTCACTATCGATTTCCTCCTGGGACACCTCAGGCGCCTGCTGCGCAAGCGGCCGGAGCTGAACGTGATTATTTCGTCGGCAACCCTCGACGCCACCCTCTTGTCGCAGGCGTTCGGAAAGGCCCCCGTGATCGAGGTGCCCGGCAGGCTGTACCCCGTCGAAGTGTTGTACTCGCCCGTTGAAGCCTCGGAACAGGAGGAGGGATACGTCGAGGCGGCCGCCGCGGCCGTGCAGGATTGCCTGGGCAACTACGCTTCCGGTGATGTCCTGGTGTTCATGCCGACCCAAAAGGATATCCTTCGTACCGTCGGGCTGCTTCGAAAAGCTCGTGTACACGCCGATATCCATCCCCTCTACGCACGGCTTTCGGGTGCCCGCCAGGACGCCGTCTTCCGTACCGGCGACAGACGCAAGGTCGTGGTGGCGACAAACATCGCCGAGACCTCCCTGACCATTCCCGGCATCCGCTTCGTTGTCGATACCGGCCTGGCCAGGATCAAGCGGTTTGTTCCCCATGCCCGGGTGACGCGGCTGCCTGTCGAGCCGGTCTCGCGGGCAAGCGCCGATCAGCGTAAGGGCCGTTGCGGGCGCGTGCGCGAGGGCGTGTGCATCAGATTGTACGCCGAAGAAGACTATCTGAACCGCGAGGCGTTCTCATCGCCTGAGATCCTGCGATCGAATCTCTCCGACGTGTTGTTGCGGCTCGAAGCGTCACGTATGGGGCCGGTGGAGAAATTTCCTTTTGTTACACCACCGCCCCGCCGTGCCGTGCGCGACGGCTACGCGCACCTGCGGGAGCTGGGAGCGCTCACCGCGCGACATCGACTCACCCGCGCCGGAGCGAAAATGGCGCGCATGCCTCTCGATCCTCACCTGGCCGCGATGCTGCTGGAGGCGAAAAAGGAGCGCGTTCTTCCCGAAATGCGCGTGATCGTGGCAGCCCTGTCGGTGCCCGACCCGAGGCGGCGTCCGCCCGAGAAACAGGCCGACGCCGACTCTGCCCATCGTGCATTTGCCGAGCCGAATTCGGACTTCCTCACCCTTCTGACACTCTGGCATTCGCTGCTCGACAGCGGCAAACGGAAAACCGCGAGTCGGGGGGAGAGAGCCTTCTGTCGACGTCACTACCTTTCCTACGGCAGAATGCGTGAATGGCTCGATGTTCACCGTCAACTGTGCCGGATTCCGGGAATGGGGGGAGGCGGCGCCCGCCGTGCCCGTGAGGTGCCGTTCGACCCGCTCCATCGGGCCATACTCGCCGGACTGGTCTCCAACGTCGCACGCAAGACCGACCAGGGCATGTATCGGGCCGCGCGGGGACGAGAGCTGGAGGTGTTCCCCGGCTCGGTGCTTTTCGGCGAGAGACCGCAATGGATCGTCTTTCACGAGGTGGTCGAGACAACCCGGCTCTACGCGCGGACCCTGGCGAAGATCGACCCCCTTTGGGTGGAGAAACGGGCGCCCCTGCTCTGCAGGTACTCCCGGGGCGAGCCGGTATTCGACCCGTCATTCGGCAATGTCTCGACAACCGAGACGGTATCGATTTTCGATCTGCCCCTTGTTGCCGGGCGACGTGTCAATTATGCCAGAGTCAATAGACGTCGTGCCCGCGAGGTGTTCATCGAACAGGCCCTTGTTCGGGAACAACTACAGTCGACCCACGGGTTCTATGTGCACAACCGCCGGCTCAGGGAAGAGGTTCGGCGCACGGAGGCGAAACTGCGGCGACGGGACGTACTGGCCGACGAGGACCGGATCTACCGATTCTACGACGCCGGGCTGGGTGACATTACTTCGGTGCAGGAGCTGAATCGGGAGGTGAAGCGTGGGGCGGGCCGCGGGCTGCGAATGCGGCGGGAAGATCTGCTGCGCACCGAGATTCCCGGTGAAGTGAAGCAGTATCCCGACCATCTGACCATCGGCGGCAAGCGTTTCCCCCTGGAGTACCGGTTTGCTCCCGGCGATGCCCGGGACGGGGTCACGCTCAAGGTTGCGGAGCCCGACGCTTCGTTTCTCAGCCCCGACGAAATCGACTGGGAACTCCCGGGAGTGTGGAACGAGAAGATCTATCAGCTTCTTCGGGGGCTTCCCCGCGGCTACCGCCGGTCACTGGCGCCGATTCGCGATACGGCCGAGGCGGTCGCGCGGAACCTGGAGCGGGACGACGAAGGATTTGCCGAAGCCGTGCGGAAAAGCATTGCCGCGCTCAAAGGCGTCGACATCCCCCGCGAAACGCTCGATGCGGTTCACCTGCCTCCGCACCTCCAGGTGCATCTGGAGGTGACACGACCATCTCCCGGTTCGCCCCCGGCTTCAGTCGACTGGCGGGAGGAGTTTCGTGCCCGTACGGTGAAAGATGTCCGGGAGTGGTCGTTCGGCGAGGTGCCGGAACGGGTACCGATCGGCGCCGAAGGGGAGGGGAAAGCACTGTGGGCATACCCCGCCCTGCAACGCAGAGGTGAGCGGGTGGACCTGGTCCTGTGCAGAAGCCGGCGTGAGCGGGAGCGCGTTCATCCCGCGGGGGTTCGGGCACTGGTCGAGAAGTGCTTGAGCAAGGAGCTGTCGCGGCTGCCCGCCGAGGTGCGTCTGAGGGGAGAGGAGCGTCTGCGCTGCGCGGCATGGGAGGCTCCGGACACCGTGGAAGCAGTGCTGTGTCGCCTGATTACGGGGCATGTCCTCGATGTCGCGGATACGTCGTGTCGTACCGGGGAACAGTTCGAGGAGTCGGTCAACGCCGCGCGAGTCCGGCTCCGCGAAACGGTTGCCGCCGCGCGAAACACCCTGGGCCGCCTTCTGGATTGCCGGGAACGGTGTGTATCGTTGATAGATTCCCGACGGCGAACCGTTCGGACCGGGGTCGCGACGGTTGTGGTGGATGAGCTGGAAGGCGAACTGTCGGATTACCTCGGACGCCTGGGGGCTCCCCCCATGAGTTTCAGGCTCTTCCTGGAATACCCCCGATACCTGCGGACCCTGGAGACGGCGCTGGAGCGCGGCACTGTCGATGTGGCCGGGTACCGGGAGAAGCGCCGGCGTCTCGAGCCCTTTCTCTCATCGGTGCAACGATTCCGGCACGACCTCCCGCGGCTCACCGGTGCGGCGCGCGGTCGCGCCGAGGAGTTTCTGTATGCGTTCGAAGAATTCAGGATTTCGGTGTTCGCTCAGCAGCAGGTTGGAGCACGGATAAAAATATCGGAAAAGAGGCTGGAGAAGTTTGTCGCCGCGGTCGAAGAAGCTGTTGGGAAAAGTGAGGAGCAGCCGGCCCGCCGCGACCGCTCAGGGACAATCACGTGAGCGGCGACGTCTCGTCCTTGCCGAATGTGGGTATCAGCTTGTTGAGACCAACACCCTCGAGCCCTTCAACGACTTTCTCGGTTGCGTTGACAAGAGTAAGCTCGGCGCCGATTTCGGCAACACGCTTGCGGAACCGGACGATAAGCCCGAAACCGGAGCTGTAAATATTCCTGGTGTTGTCAAGATCGACTACAACACGCCTGACTCCCTCGTCCATTTCCCTGTCGATCGCGGTTTCGATCTGTTCGTGGTTGTCCATGGTAATGGAATCGGGGAGCGTTACCCGGAGGGTGTCCCCCTCACGCTCGATCTTCAGTCCACCTGCGTGCCCTGATGTCATCGGATGACCCCGGCTTGAAGAGGTTGCCCGTTTCGACCGCGGCGCCGGCAGGCTGAACCGGCCCCCGGCTCACTCACCACAATTATACTATTGTGGACTCCTCTGCGCCGGCAGGGATCATTTTCTCCGCCGGCGAGCCTCGTAACCTTCCGGGAACCCGGGCAGGTACCCGGCCGCTTTGCCGGGGGCACGGGCTCGAACGCGCCCCGGTGGGAGACCGGGATGAGTTCCCGGGCGGAGACTCCCACCGGTTCGGTTCGGAAGGATTTATCCCCAGATCATCGCGTCCGAGTTCAACTGGGCATCGAGAAAGAGCGGATCCACTTTCAAGGCCCTGGAGTAGTACTTTTCCGCGGCCTTGGCGTCGCGCCTTGCCCACGCGATCTGTCCCGCCAGATTGAGGGCGTCGGTGTAATCGGGGCTGCGCTCAAGTATTTCTTCACATCGTTCCATGGCCTTATCTTCCTTGCTCATACGCCGCTCGCACAGCGCAAGCCCGTACGCGGCCTCGTTGCCCCCGTACTTCCTGTTGATCGCACGATACCGTTTGATCGCCCGCTCCAGGTCGTAGTTGAGCTGGAGCCGTGCCTCGCGAAGCTCGACGAATCGCCTGCCCAGCTTGCTCTTCACGTCGTCCTCGGCTATCCTGGAGCCCCAGTTGACGTCCCATATATCGAGGTTCTTGAAATAGCTGAGGCTGTATTGATCGAACATCTCCAGCACGTGTTCTTCGTACCATGTATTGGGCTGTGCGTAGGCGCCGGGGTCAAACGTCTTGTAGCCCGAAAACCACTTCCGCGGGGAGGGCTTCGTTCCGAGCCCCTCCTCGTTTTTGCTCAGAGCGTAGCGCGTATTGATCGCGTGCACCAGCTTCGACGGCATACGCGTGCGCTCCAGGCACCGATACCAGGACTGCTTCACCAGGAGGTTGCGCCAGTACACGAACTGAAAATGCAACAATCCGCGCTCGTAGCCCTCGATTGTGACCACCTTGCCGTTGAGTCCCGCGGGAACACGGGCGGTGTGGATAAAATCGGAGCGATATCCACACTTCTGATCGTCACAGAAGATCACGTTCTTGTAGCAGTAGGTCCAGATGGAGTTGTCAAAACGATACTGCTTGTGCGTGCGCCACAACTGCACCCAGTTGATCGCCATCTGGTCGCCCGGCTCCAGCTCGAGGATTTTCGTGCGCAGAAAGTCGCCGTCGGCCATATTAGCCGTGAATACTTCGTCGGCATCCACCACGATAAAATGCGTTCCACCCATTTTTCTTCCGTTTTCGAGCAGGAGGTTCCTGTCGCCGGGCTCGTCGCGGTGCCACGTTTTCTTGCGCAGGATCTTGATGTTGTGCTTTTTGGCGATTCCCTGGACAAGCTTCACCGAATTGTCGGTTGAGCAATCGTCAAGATACACGATCCCGTCGGTGAACCTGCTCAGACACTCCAGACACTGCTTGATTACCCGGCTTTCGTTCCGCGCCGGCACCAACCCGATTATCTTCGGCTTCTTCGCCATCGTGTTCCTCCTCCATTATCATGTGAAAGAATTATCGATATTCTTGTGTTTCGCTCGATTGTCGCCGAATCTCAGTAGTGCAGCGCAATCATCTGGTGGCACAGGAGCTTCTCCAGGGTCACCGTTACCCTCCCCGCGCTTTCCTCGTATGCGATCTCCGTACCCTGCGGCTCCAGCGTTGCCCGCTTTACTTTTGCGTCAAGTTCCACCCCTACCGACACGTTGTCGAGCGGAACAAGGTCTTCGACCACCTCGATGGTGTATCCCTGCGATTCCTTTTCATCGCCGATCGTCGTGAATTGCCCTCCCCGGGCCACCGTGTTTGCATAGAGCACGTGCACGACGTACCGCTTGTGAGCCGGCTGATGAGTCAGCGTCACCCTGCCCGTGGTCGGAAGGTTGCAGGTGACCGTGCTCTTCTCCAGCATACTCTCGATACACTTGAGGGCATAGTCGCGGGTGGCCACGGCGCCGATTCCGCGATAGAGCGAGAAGACGGGATGGGCAAGGTACATGATTGACCCTTTCCTCACACCACAGGCGTAGCCGGAAGGCTCAGGCATCGGGGGCGTATGCTGGTGACTGCAGAAGTGCCGGTAGGTCCGGTTGAAGTACGGATCGTAGACATCTCCCAGCGACTCCCCGTCGGTGAGCTTGATCCGTTGGCTTCTGACGTACATGACAAAGGGCGAATCCAGGAACTCGGGCCGAAAGCCCTTGCCGGGCAGAACGAAGTCGGGAGAAAACTCGCTTGGTCCTTCGTGCTCGGCCCCGATGTCGAAGGCAAACCCGGAACCGTCGGCACGCAGCCCGCTTTCGCCGGTCAGCAGCAGCTTTCCTCCCTGCCTCAGGTACGCATCGATCTTCTCCGCCAGTTCCCCGTCCACCTTGATCGCATCGGGCAGAATCAGAAGACGGTAGGGCGCGAAATCCATGTGCCGGTCAAGAAGGTCAAACAGGTAGTGGCCTTCCAGCAACGCCCTTCCCACCCCCGTATCGGCGGCGTCGTCCTTGCCGTGAATACCGTTGATCGACTGATTGGAGAGAATGCCGATATCGGCGACCGGCTCCGCATCCACACACCAGGGTTCCTTGCGCTCGACTTCGGCGTAAGCCTCGCCGATCAAAGCGTAGGTCGAAGGATCCATCATGCCGCCCGGGTGAAGCTGGTCGCCGATGCTGCACTTGGCGTTGAACGCCAGCATGGCGGCGCATTCGTAGCGGAGCGCATTGGGATGCTTGTAGCCCCCGAATTCGCCCCAGGTCGTATGGAACTTGCCGGTCATTCCCAGATAGTCCTTGCCGAGCAAGTGCACGTACTTGGCCGATATCGGGAAGTGATCGTAGCCCCATCCTCCCGTGGGAAGCGATTCAAGTTCGAGGTGGCTGAAGTACTTGAGGATATCGCGTTTGCCGCGCGCGATATGGCCGCTGTTGTGAAACACGGGCATATCGGGCTTGATATTCCACACCGCCTCCGTGGAGCGGCGATAGTATTCATCGAGCACCTGCTCGGCGTTAAGCTGCCGATCCTCCCGGCGCCGCGCATCAAGCCCCCGCTCTTCCATGCGGGCCAGACACCACTTGCAGCAACACTCGCCCTGCGAGATAATGTCAAGAAATATGCCGTCGGCCTCGGGAAACTGATTCACGGTTTCCGCGATCACCTCTTCCATGTAGTCCATATAAGGGGTGTTGAAGCACATGAGATGAAAACCGGGATCGATGATGTTGCTTGCCCACCCCGTGTACCGTCCGTCGGGACCGATCTCCCGCCACTCGGGGTGCTCGTGGGCGAGCCGGTTGTTGACACCGGCGGTAAGGTACACGGGCACGTTCACATCGATCTCCTTGCACGCATCGTACTGCGCGCGAAGGAGGTCGAAGGTGAGGTTGGGGTGCCGTTTGCCGACCGACGTGTCGTTGTAGTGCCATCCGTGGTGTCCCGCCGCAAAACAGGTGATGGAATTCACGTGTCCCGTCTTGAGCGCATCCTGGAATTTTTTCTTATCGAAGGCAACACCGATATCGGGGATATGAGACGAGGTATGGAAATCCAGATGGACCTGTCTGAAACGAAGTTTGTACATGAATCCTCCTTTGAGATAACGAAACCGGGTCACAGTCGGTCGAACCGGCAGTTCGCGAATTAATCTATTGTCAAGTACTGGAACGCACGTGAGTTCTCTCGACGCGGGCCGGAGAGTGTGCAAAAATACATGGATGGAGCCCCGCCGGGCAAAGGAGGGACCGATTCGGGCGGGAGACAATGCCGGGCCGGGTGCATGGCCGGCCATGCACCCGGCGTTGGAGTACGGCTCCCGCTACAGCAAGCCGTTGATCAGGAAGACGCCGGCAAACGCCACGATTGCGTACAGCTCGGGGTATACGCCGAGGATGACCGCCCGGCCGAACAGATCGTAACCGGAGCCGATTCCGGCTATACCGTTGGCGCATACTTTCCCCTGCATGATCCCCGAAATGAGACCCGCCAGCCCCATGGCAATGCCCGCCCCCATGATCGCCGTGCCCTGGAACAGGGTCATCTCCGGACTCAGGTTCGCCATCATGATGAAAAAAGCACCGAATCCGTACAACCCCTGCGTGCCGGGCATGGCGCTCAGTACCATGAAGCTGCCGAAGGCTTCGGGTTTTTTCTTCAGGGCCCCGAGCGATGCGCTCCCCGCAATGGACACCCCGATGGCGCTGCCGCTGCCGGCCAGTCCGATCATCAGTCCCACGCCGATATACGCAAGAATCAGAGGTAGTGGCATACAGTTACTCCCTTCAAGAAGTTTTACTCAAGGGACGGTAGGCGCTGCCGCCGCCCTTGAAACCAAAGTTGTTGTAAAATTCTACGAACGTCAGACGAAGCGGATGCACGAAAGAGCCCAGACAGGCAAGCACGAGGTTGGCTCCGTGGCCCACCACGAGAAACACAAAGAAAATTACCCACCCGATCACCGGAACAGCGTCCCGCATTTGCAGCCCGATGACGTTCACCACGTAGCCGAGCACGCCCGAGGACAGCCCCAGCGCAAACAGCCGGATATACGAGAGAATATCACCCACGGCGCCGGAGAGTACGAAGTAGAGCTTGAGAATCAGATCGGGGATCGGACTGCCCAGGTACTGCTCCAGCTCGGTGAAGAACGCCACATATACCAGGACGGCAAAACCCAGGCCGACCGCGGCGAAAGCAGCGCCAAGCAGGGGACGAAGGCCTTCCATTTTCTGATACAAAATGAGGAAGAGCAGGATACATCCCTCGACCAGAAGGATGCGTCCCAAGCCGGGAAGTGCGTGTCGGAAAGAGTAGTACCGTGCGTTTTTGTAGATGTTCAGGATCATGCCGAAGGTCATTTGCACGATACCGACAAGCAGGGCGAAATTGAACGGGCTGACCATCTGACCCTCTTTAATCAGCACCAACGACGACAACGTGGACAACAGGGGAGAGTCGGGGTGATCGGCAAACGTCACGCCGAAACCCACGCCCGTGTTGATCAACCCCATGATGAGTGTTGCGCCGCCCAGGATCTGTACCAATGCGGCGAACAGTTTTGCCGTGCCCCGCAGCTTCATCCGAATGATCGTAGCCGCGACCAGCAGTACAAGCCCGTAACCGGCGTCGCCGAGGCAGTTGCCGAAAAACATCGCAAAGAACGGGGCTATCGCGAACGTGGGATCGATCTCGAAATAGTGCGGGAGCTGGAATATCTTCGTGATGGGTTCAAAGAGTTTGTTGAAACGATTGTTGCGCAGCAGCACCGGTACATCGTCCTCTCTGGTCGCCTCCTCAAACGCGTACCACGACGGGAACCCGTCGAGAAACTCCGCCACCTGCTGCTGCTTTTCCGCCGGGACCCATCCGCTCACCGAGAGCACCTTCCCCGCCGCGGCCTCTTCCATACTCAGACGAGCCGATTCGAGAGCCCGCGAACCTTCCTGCTGTGCCAGGTAGGCTTCGAGCACATCGATATGCGCCGCCAGCTCTTCCCGGCGCGTGTCCACGTCCCGACGTTCGGCCTGCAGCCGCCTGCGTTCCTCCTCGGCACTGCTCAGGGATCTCGCGGGAAGACTTACGTCATCGCCCTCAACGGCCGCCTTTTCTCCGCGCTCAAGAACAAGCAGGTAGACCCTGGCGCCGACCTCGTTGATAATTTCAATGGTCGCCTCGCCCGGTTTCGATGCTTGTAGCTTCTTGCGCGTGGTCTCGACAAATCGGACCGTGATCCCGGCCTTCCGCAGCGCTTCGATCGAGGAGGGTTCAAAATCTCCCCACGGACTCAGTGATGCGATATCCTTGCTTACGGCCTGCAAATTGGCATCGAGACGATCGGCGCGCTGCTCAAGCTCACGAAAACGTTCAACCAGCTCTTCGGCACCGGGTTGGGGCTGCTGCTCAGCGGGCGGGGAACCCGTGGCGCGACGTGCTTTCAGGCCGGCAAGGGTCCGCTGCGCACTCTGGAGCTTTTCCCGCACTTCGCGGAGATGATCCGAGGAAACTTCGGGGTCGGTGACCACGTGGACAACGCCGAGGTCCTGAAGCTTGTCAAGAAATCGGTTTCGCTGCCGGTGATACAGCAGAAGTGAGAGTTTTTTCATCCGGGTGATCATGCTGCCGCCCCCGTCAGTCTGCCTTTCAGGATCTTCTGCGACGATTTCGCCAGGTTGTCCTTGTCTTCAAGATACCGCTTGATTTTTCGAATGCCTTCCTCGTACGCCGGTATCTGCACCTTCTCGTACAAGTTCACCTTCTGTGTTGTTTTCTTCCGCGCATACTCCAGGATTTCGACCTTTTTCAGGGCCACGTCACGCTCGATGCGCAGGGATGCCGCCTGCTTCAACAGCTCAACTCCGTCGGGCACCCACGATGGTTCCGAGAACAGCGAAAACGGGGTGACTTCGACGCTCACACCTTCGAAGACCGGCGTCTTGACCCCCGCTATCTTCTTGATACCAATACGTACGTCTTTGATTCGCACGAGCCCGTCGGGAAACTCAACCCACAGGCGATTCGTGCGCTGCAGATTCCGCTCCATCTCTTCAAGCCGCTTCCGGACATCCTCAACCAGATTATGCGCCTTCTTCACCTCAACCCGCAGAGCCGATTCCTTCGCCTGCAGCGTGGGCAGAGCATTGAGCCGAACAGCCAGCTCCTTGCGAAGCTGCTGCAGGAAGGTCTTGTTGTATTGAAATTTCAGGGCCATGGTCGAGCCTTACCTATGTCGGGATCTACCTCCGAGATCGCATCTCCCCCGCTCATCCTGAGC
>CAZNDN010000080.1:0-16872 GCA_964571815.1 uncultured Fibrobacterota bacterium
TTCGACGTCTTTCTTCTCACCGTAAATCACGAATCCTTCCCGGCCGTAATCGTCCACCACCCGCCGGTAGCGATCGTCGAAAAACGCCAGGCTTTGACGGGTTACTCTGACACCGCGGCACCTGAGAGGATCGCAGCCGGGGAAATTGATGTTGTAGTAAGTGCCGCCACGCTTCGGATCGCTTTCCAGTGCAAGAACTCTTTGCATGATCTCCACCGCTCGTTGAGCATAATCCTCGACATGCTCCCCGGCTTCTTCGCACACGGAAAACGCAAATGAGGGTATTCCCCACAACGCGCCCTCACGCGCGGCCGCCACCGTGCCTGAGTAGAATCCCGATGTTCCGCTGTTTTCTCCGACATTCATTCCGGCAACCACGACATCCGGTTTGAACGCAAGCAGTTCACACACCGCCAGTTTCACGCAGTCCGACGGTGTTCCGTCAACAGCGTATCCGGGCGCTTCGCCGTTGCCGGAGTGTTTGCGGCAACGAAGCGGTGCATTGAAGGTGAATGCATGCCCGATACCGCTTCTTTCATCCCGTGGAGCAACAATCGACGTAGTGTAACCGGTTGCGTGCAACGCCCGGTGCACCGCGTTCAAGCCCGGGGCCCCGAACCCGTCGTCATTGGTCAGCAGGACCGTTTTCCCGGGAGCCGGGCTTTGCCCTCTCTCAGACATCGAGGTTCTGCACCTTCGCGGCGTTTTCTTCGATGAACCTTCGTCTGGGCTCCACCTCCTCGCCCATCAGGATGGTGAAAATGCGGTCCGCTTCAACCACATCCTCCAGTTTCACTTTCAGTAAGTGACGCCACCGCGGGTTCATCGTGGTTTCGGCCAGTTGATCGGGATTCATCTCTCCCAGCCCTTTGTATCGCTGGACCGAAATGCCCTTGCGTCCCTCCCACCCACGGAGGATTTCGTCCCGTTCATGATCGTTGAAAGCGTAGTGTTCTTCTTTCCCGCACTTGACCTTGTAAAGGGGGGGCTGTGCGATGTAGACGTGGCCGTGTTCAATGAGCCCCTGCATGTGCCTGAACAGGAAGGTCAGCAGGAGCGTGCGTATGTGCGAGCCGTCAACATCCGCATCGGTCATGATAATGATTTTGTGGTAGCGCAGTTTCGAAAGCACAAACCCGTCTTCATCGTCCGGCCTGCCGAAACCGGTGCCCAAAGCCTGGACCATGGCCTGGATTTCATCGTGCGAAATCACCTTGTCGATTCTGGCCTTTTCCACATTGAGTATCTTTCCCTTGAGCGGAAGTATCGACTGAAATTCCCTCTCGCGCCCCATCTTCGCGCTTCCTCCCGCACTGTCTCCCTCCACGAGGAAAATTTCGCACTTGGCCGGATCCGTTTCGGTGCAGTCGGCAAGCTTTCCCGGGAGCCCCCCGCCGTCCATGACCGTCTTCCGACGCGCCAACTGGCGTGCCTTTCGTGCGGCTTCGCGCGCGATGGCTGAGCTGACGCATTTTTCGACGATATTTTTCGCTACCGCGGGGTTCTCTTCGAAAAACGTACTCAACGCCTCGTTGACCGACGACTCCACGACGCCCATCACTTCGGAATTACCGAGCCGGTGCTTCGTCTGTCCCTCGAACTGAGGATTGGGAAGCTTGATACTTACCACGGCGGTCAGACCTTCCCGAAGATCTTCGCCGCGCAGCTCGACCTTGTTGTTCTTGAGCATGTTGTTTCGGGCGATGTAGCCGTTGATTGTTCTGGTAAGGGCCCGTTTGAACCCGGAGAGGTGCGCTCCCCCGTCAACCGTATTGATATTGTTGGCGAAGGAAAAAAGGTTCTCCGCGTACGAATCGTTGTACTGCATCGCGACCTCGATTTCCACCTGGTCTACGGTCTGATGCAGGTAAATGGGCTCGGCATGAAGCGGCGTCTTGTTTTCGTCGAGAAACTCAACGAATGTGACGAGTCCGCCGGGGTAACAGAAATCGTGCTGTTTGTCTTCGGTACGCTCATCGGTGATTGTGATCCGTATGCCCTTGTTCAGAAAGGCCAGCTCACGGAGCCGCTTGGAGAGAATGTCGAAGCTGAACTCCGTGGATTCGAACACCTTTGGATCGGGCATGAACGTGATACGGGTACCGCGTTTGTCGGTTGAGCCTGTCTCCTTGAGCTGCCCGACAGCTTCGCCGTCTTCAAAACGCAGAAAGTAAATGGTGTTCTGCCGGTGTATTTCTGCCTCCAGTGATTCGGAGAGTGCGTTGACGCAGGATATTCCGACGCCGTGGAGTCCGCCGGAGACTTTGTAGGTGGCGTTGTCGAATTTGCCGCCGGCATGCAACGTGGTCAATACCAGCTCCAGTGCCGACATGCCGGCTTCCTTGTGATGATCGACCGGTATGCCCCGGCCGTCATCGGTTACGGTTACCGATCCATTTTCGTGTATGACAACTTCAATGTTCGTGCAGTACCCCGCAACCGCCTCATCAATGGAGTTGTCCACTACCTCATAGACAAGGTGATGCAGGCCCTCGGGCCCCGTGCTGCCGATATACATCGCGGGACGTTTCCGCACCGCTTCGAGGCCTTTGAGGGCTTTGATGTTTTCCGCTCGGTACTCTGCGCTCATTGCTGCCCCTTTCCGGGATTCAATAGAAGACAATGTCGCGAATTGTCGAACATGATGTACTCGTTCGTATCTGCCGGATAAGCCGTGATTTGAGGAAACTGATCTCCTGTCGCCACGACGCCGACGGGACACGTACAAAAAGCACCCCGTCTTCCGCACGCGTGCACTCCGTGACCTCCGCCAGCCGTGGTCCGGCAATGGAGGGCCAGCTACGCACTACGTCGTATTCCCGGCAGACAGCCAGATACCCCTTGTCGGCCAGCAGGGAATCGACTACGTTTCCAATCCGCTCCGGTTTGCGATACTTTTTCACGAAACGGAGACCTTTCCCGTTTTCACTTCCATAATCGGCAGTTGTCGATCAAGCTCTTCCCTGCCCGAAGGTGTAGTGGCGAAAAGTTGCCCCCTCCCCTGAAGCACGGGCCATATCCTCTTCACGCGGGCATCGTCCAACTCCGCAAATACATCGTCCACCAGAAACAACGTGTTTCCCACGCCCAGCTCTTCCAGATATGCCACCGAGCCGAGACGCAAAGACAGCGCGAGCGAGCGGGACTGACCCTGGGAAGCAAACACTTTTGCGGGCTGATCATTGATGCGTATTGTCAAGTCGTCCCTGTGAGGACCGATTGAGGAAAATCCGAGGTCCCGATCACGTTTTCGCGTTTCTCTCAATCCCTGTAAAAATACATCTTTCCACGACTTCTCACTACCGTTTTCACCTCCGTTTTCCTCACTGATCGAGGGCCGGTATTCCAGGGCGCCCGTCTCGGCCCCGATGCTCATTTTTTCGCAAAAATCGGCAAAAAACAGACCGAGACGTATCCCCAGGCTACGGCGGGATTCCATGATCGCCGCGCCGTGTTCCGCCATGCCTTCTTCGTAGATCCCGATGTGCAGGTCATCGCCGTGACGGGCGAGCAGTCGATTCCTGTTGAGCAGGTTTCCGCGGTACGCTACGAGATGGTCGAGATAGTCAGGCGATGCCTGACTCAGGAGCATGTCCATGAATCCTCGTCTGTCGGACGGGCCTCCCTGGACCAGGCGCATGTCGTCGGGCCCGACCGCGACGACCCCGGCTGCACCAAACCACCTGGAAAGCACGTCAATCCGCCGGCCGTCCCGCTGCATAGCCAACGATCCGTCGCGTCCCATCCCGATCGAAGCCGTGCTCGAACGTTCGGAACCACTCTCGCGGAACGTCCCGGCTACGTGAGCGTACCGGCGGCCGATGCGTATCATTGTGCCGCGCCGGGCCCCTCGTTGAGAACGCCCCGTGCAGAGAACGTGAATGGCCTCCAGGAGGTTGGTCTTTCCCGAACCGTTGCTGCCTCGCAGAAGCACGCCCTCCGGCGGAAACGAAAGCGAAAGCGTTTCGTAGTTTCTGAAATCGGTGAGCTGGAGCTGCGCGAGGAACACCTTCGATGCCTTCCGTGTGGTGGACCGCTCGAACCCGCCTCTTCGGCTCGGCGCCGTCAGGCGGCGCCGTCAGGAAGAGGGCCGGTCTTCGATTGACCGCCGGGTCCGGTGAACAGGTTTCCTCCGGCAAGAATCCACTCGGGGTCGAAGACCGATTTGACGGCCGCCATTTCCGCAAGGGGCCCGGGACCGACCATTGCGGCAAGGTAGTCGCGTTTGAGTTTGCCGATGCCGTGCTCGCCCGAAACACTTCCTCCGCTCCCGATGACATCCTTCATGATCCGCCGGTACACCTCCGCGGCCTTATCCATCTCATCCGGAGTGGCGGGAAGCAGGTTGCAGTGGAGGTGGTAATCCCCCAGATGGCCGAATATCACGTACTCGAGGCCGTGCTGCTCGATAAGCCGTATCCATCCGGACAGGGACTCCTCAAAAGCCTCGTGCGGCACGACGGCGTCGGTGCCGATCTTCCTGATAGAAGGATGTCGTGATGCGCGGCCGGCGACGATAAGGTTGACAAGCTCCGGGATCGCGTGGCGAAAGGCTCGAAGACGCCGGCGCTCGCATTGGTCAAATCCACTCCAGGTAGTATCGAGCGAAGAGCCCGAAGCGTCCAGGGCCTCTTCCCACGTTTCAAGCCGCTCCTCCAGCGATCCGTACCCCTCGTCGTATTCCCAGTATACGGCGGCGCCGGAGTCGGAAGGAAGGTCCGGGACCCGAAGCGTGGACTGGTCGGCGTGCCGACGCAGCAGCTCCAGTGCGGTCGTATCGAAGTATTCGATGGCCGTCACACCCTCTTGTGAACGGAGAAACGATGCGAAGGCAAAGGCGCGAGGGCGGTCCGGCAGGAAGCTTAGACCTGAAACCAGCTTCGGCCGCCGAACAAGACTGACTTCAAGTTCGGCGAATATTCCAAGAGTTCCTTCTGCTCCGATAAACAAATCAAGTGCGTCCATGTCCTGGCGGAAATAGTATCCCGCAGCGTTTTTCAGAGGCGGCGTGCGATACCGCAACGGTTCCGTACGCAGTTGGCGACCCGATTCGGTTTCCACCTCTATGACCCCTGCCTCGTCAATCGGATGCTCCCCCCGACGAAGCCGAAGAATGTCGCCGTCGGCCATCACCACGGTTGCGCTCCGCACATACTTCCGTGTCGGACCGTAGCGGAAACTGCGTGCGCCCGAAGCATTCGTGGCAACAGTGCCGCCCAATTGAGCGGTGTCCTCGGTGGGGTCAGGCGGATAGAACCACTCTCCGGCCCCCAACTGACCGGCCCCCTCGACCGGGTATTCCCATGCCGACGGATCGTTGAGAAAACGCTCGATTTCGGCAAGCGAAATGCCTGCTTCGCACAGCATGCTCGCCGAATCACCGGGACTTGCGTGAACACGCCGTATTTTGTTCATCTCGGCAAGCGAGATCACACCCTCTCCTTCCAGTGGCACCGCTGCTCCGGTAATGCCGGTCTGCGCGCCTACCGGCACCAGACCGCTCCATTGCTCCCGGTGTGCACGCGAGACGATTTCCCGGATATCATCAATCGATGACGGATAGTATACCGCCGACGGGACTCCGCCGCGGAACCGTGATTCGTCGTGCAGAACGTCCGAAGCTCTGTGAAGGATATTATCGGCACCCAGAATACTTTTCATGTCGTTGCCTTTGCCCTGCTTCCGCTCGCATACCGGTCTTGTCCGCAACCAATCCGCGCAGCCTCCGCCCGCAGCGTGGCCATGCGCACCAACGAGGAGCTTTCGTTTCCGCCTGAGACCGCCGGAGCCTGCCCACTCCCTTTCTCCGCTGCCGCACTTACGGAACGTGCACCCCTTTTCTGTAGCCGGACCACGAACGTGTGATGGGAAACGCCGAGGACCCTCACAGCAAAGGAGCAAGAGGGGAAAGGCTGGTGGGCCGATCAAGGAGAAGGTAGAGGACCGGCGCATCCCCGTCCTCACCCCTGTACGAAAGCCTCAGAGTATCCGCCTGAAAGGGTGTATCATTGATAATTACTTCATTGTCGGACAACGGAGACATGGTCTCGATCCCGTCGCCGCCGATAAGCCCGCCGTCTTTTTGCAGAAGAAGGTTCGAAACCGAAGCGGGGGTGAGTGAGTTCAGGAACGACTCGTCCACCTCGACGCCCCCCAGGCACCAAAAGGTGCGCTCGGCAATCGTGAAGTCTATTCTCGACTGGAGGGTGAGTACCTTGCGCCCCCGGATATTGTCCATCACAAACACCGGTTGTTCCTCAAGCATTTCGGCCTTGCGTGCCGCACTTTTGCCCACGCTTGCCGGGAAATGGCCGGAAGAAAGCAGTCTGAACGAGGAGTCGGTCACCTCCAGCAGCGAGAAGCCCATGGGACCCATGAAGCGGGAGGCGATTTCCGAGATTTCGGAAGCGGACCGCTGCTGTTCGACCAGCAGTTTCATGGAAAAGCCCCTGTCGGCGGCCACTTGCGCCGCAAAGGCACGAAGACGCCGGCTCAACCGGGCTTGATAATCCTGAAGACACTTCCCCGTGGTCTGCCGTGCATCCACGAGCCGGACTGCTCCATGCTTCCGGTGGAGTTGCGTTACCCTGCCTTTCGAAATCGCAAACATCATTGCCGCGCCCGCCAGGATTGCCGCAGCATGCGTCAGAACCGTCCTCATCGTTGCACCCCCGTGGTTGATTTTTCAAGCTGCGCCGCTCCGTCAAGAGCATACTGAACGGCGGATACCGACGTGAATACGGTGGCCAGTCCGAACACCGCGGGAAATACGGCTGTCGAAAGATCCAGCAGGATCCAGGCAATAACGCCCATCTGAAAAAATGTGGCCGCCTTTCCACTCAATCGGGGATGAACAACAACATCGCCCGTCACGTGATGGATAAGCAGCGCTCCGCCCACCAGAACGACGTCGCGGCTGATGACCAGCAGCATGAACCACACCGGCAGACCCATGCCAATGCCGAAGGGTCTGGCCAGGAGAATAAGTGCCGACAGTGATCCTGTTGGGAAGATTCAGAGGCATAGGAGATAATGCCGTTGTGCGACTCGGGATTGGATCGGGTGCCGGAACACTACAAAATAAACCCACGGAATGCGCTGCCGCAAGAAGGGGAGAACGCACAAGACGAGCATCGGAGAGGTACTTCTCCGATGGCGATCCCGGGGTAATAAAAAAAGGGAGGCGAAAATTGCCTCCCTTTCGAGATATTCATTCGGTCGATCGTGACGATCCCACTCAGTATGTCACTTCACGAACCACTTTCTGCTTCATGTCGGTGGTAACGGCGCGACGAATCAGAACCGACGTGGCCGGCATACGCGAGAGCTGCCTCGACGGGATTCGCTGCCCTTTCAGCGTGAAGTACTGGGTATTCACGGCTTGTGCCTGCGTGGCGTTGAAGCCTCGCACGGAACGCGGCATGACACTATTGGGCTCAGGCTGCTCAATCACCGGATTGTCCGCTTTCGCGAATTTCTCTTCGGCCTCTGTACTCGGAAGCTCTCCGGCGAATTCGACATCGCCCCACGAGCCTACCGTGCCGCCGATCGAATAGGGGTCTGCATTGTTGCGCCAGCGCAACGCGTGGGGCTGGGCACCCTGCGCGCACTCGTCCAGGTCGTTGTATCCGAACGTAACAGCCAGCTTGTCGCCCTCGCTCTGTTCGCCGACACCATTGCCACCCCAGATACCCCACGGCACGAGCCACTCCTGCCGGCGCACATTGGGCGTTGCCTCGTAATACAGAACCTTGATCAGCACCTCATTGGTCTCCGCGATCTGCTTTTCCTCATGTTCCAGGAATTCCTCCTGTCCCTCGTATGAACCGCCAACCGTAATGCCCGGCTCAGGCATGGTCAGGAGGAAATCTTCGACCGGGCTCTCCCCACCGAACATGATCTGGATCTGCGTGAAGCTCTTCGTGATTTCATAGTCCGAATGGATGTACAGAGCCGCCTGATCCTCATAGAGTTCGGACGCACTGTGCGCATCGGTCATAAACTCCACGCCATCGTTCTCGTACTCGTTGGGAAGACAGATGTCCTGCCAACTGTCATCGGTAATCTCGTGCAGGACATACACGCCGTTGGCGCCGTATGCCATCCGTATTTTGTAGGTCACATCGGCGCCGCCCGGAGCCGGAGAACACGCACCCCATGCACAGTTCTCCCCCGTCAATACCACTTCGTCCAGATTAGCTCCATCGGCTTCCCATGCACGCCAGAACTTCGTGAGTCTCCAATCGCTCTGGTCATACTCCGCTTCCTGCGCCTCCGACAACGCATAGGCCTTTACCGTATAGGCTGCGTCGTATTCCTTCTGCGCGTCTACCGTGAGCGACAATACCATGATCGTCACTGCGATTCCTGCGAACAACCTGTTCATACCACACTCTCCTTGCAAAAAGTTCACACGCTTTTCGTTACCTTCTTCCTGGCGTCGTTCCGCCCCCCTTCGGGACCTTTCATCGCAGAAGTCAACTCGCTTGGCTTTACCTCCTTCGGCTCCAGGTTCATAAAAACTGACTTTGGACGGCTTGTACGTAATCACCATACCCTCCGCGCCGGAGGAACCCTCCACTCCCGGCACCACAAAGCCATTCACCAAAATACTAGATTGTCACGTCGGGGGCAACCCCTTCCCGGCCGGCCGTCTCAAACTGTCCTCGGACGGAACAACAGCCGTGTCCCCGACAGAGAGAACTGCATGACCAAAATATAGGGTAAAAGAGGATTCGATGCGCTGACTTTTAACGCTTATACTTTTGTAGTAGTATACAGCGCTATATATATTTATGTGAAGCAGGTGTTTTCTTGCCTTGCCGACGTCCGAGAGTCGAGCGCGCAAACAGCCCGGAGGTGCGAGCATGATCGAGCCGTATCGCCCGCTTCACGAACGTATTGCCGAGAGACTCCGTTCGTCGCTTATGAACGCCCCGGACGAGTCGCTTCCTTCGATCCCGCAAATGGCACGGCAATACGGAGTTTCGGGCAAGACCATGTGGAAAGCCGTCAGCCTGTTGAAGCGGGAAGGGCTTCTGACCTGCCGTCGCGGTTCCCGGGTGGCCGTGACCTCGGTCCGGCGGTACGAAGAAACAACGCTTGGATACCGGAGAGATAGCTCGGCAGGCCAACTGTTCGAGAAACTGAGGGACCGGATAGGTGACGGGACCTACGCGGCGGGTTCCACCCTGCCGAAAACCCACTATTTTGTTCTCACGGAGCACGTATCCCAGGCCACGGTTTTGAAGGCACTGCGACTGCTTGTGTCGCACGGGCTGGTACACCGCCGGGGCCGATCGTGGATTGTCGGGCCCGGCGAAAATGAGCGTACCGAAAAAGTGCGTGTCGGACAAGGCCCGCGGCCCACGGTCGTGGTTCTCGTGAAGGACCTTGCTGAGTGGCGAAAGGTCTCAACGGAAGCCCCGTTTTCCCCCTTTGCCGGCTGTTTCTGCAACGAAATCGAACGTCACGGTATCCATTACCGGGTAGCGGTTGCTTCACCGCGACGGGGCGAAGGAATCTTCGCGGCGGGGAGGCCGGCGATCCGAAAGCTGGTTGATGCTTCAGAGGCACCCTATCTGGGTACCCTGGTAATCGCGGGCTCCAAACAGGATAATATTCCGGACCTTGAGGAATGGCTCTCCTGGTTGCGGAAAATGAACCGGCCGGTCGTACTTTTTGACCGGCAGGATATACTGGGAAAGCTCGGACGGGAAGAGGGGGATACGCTGTTTTACCGGTGCAGGTCCGATGAATCCGTTCTGGTGAAGCCGGCAATAACGACCCTGCACGACCTTGGCCACCGGAGGGTGGGTGTGCCCGGCTGGATCGGAAGCCGATCATACTTCAAGTGGTTTCCGATCAGACGGAGCCATATTATAGATACGGCGAAGCGATGTACTCCGCCTGTCCAGGTGTTCACGGCGCCGAACCCTTCGCCGGCCATTTCCCAATCGTATCACTACCGAAGTCTGAAACGTCTTACGTCGACACTTTTTCCCCGGACTACGGCCCTTCCGTCACGGGCCATGCTTGTACGGGCTATGGGAGGAATGGAGCAGCTTCTCCGCGAACACCATGTTACCGCACTGGTGGGAATGAACGATGACCTGGCGTTGAAATACTACCTCCATCTGGTTCAGCAAGGGACTGCGGTCCCGGAGCAGGTGTCGCTCATTTCCTTTGATAACCAGGAACGGTTTCGTGCGTTCCCGATTTCGACTATCGATCCCGGTTTCGACAACCTCGGCTACCGTGCCGCCCATATTTTCATCGGGGATATACCCGTAAAACCCGGTCGCCGCGGCAGCATCACCGGCAGTCCCCGGCTGCTGGACAGAGGTTCCCTGGGACCACCTCTACGGCTGGAATCGGTGCCGCGGGGGCGCGTGGCGCAAGCAAATCCCGCGCGTGTCACTCCTGCCGGCAGGGGAGATATTAATTTCTAGAATCACGGGCGTTGGACCCGCTTCTTCTTCCCCCGGCAAAGGATGTCACTCATGCGCCTTCTTACTTTCGTATCGTCGACGGCATGCATCGTTGCCCTGGCAGTGTCGGCCACTGCACAGACAAAAACGGTTGACCTCCGTTTCGGACCGGTATGGCCGCGTGACCTGCTGGACAGCGAGAAAGCCACGGCCTGGGACGCGGCCGTGGGATACGGCGTCACCGTTGACCGGGTCGTTGGATTCGGCATTGTGGCGGATTTCATGTGGAATCGTAATGAGAAGACCGAAACAATCGGGTCCATCGAGGTACCGTACCAGGATGTCGGCACGTATATGTTCCCGGTCAGCGGGTTTATCGTCCTTGACCCCGTGCCCGACCTGGTAGTCCGTCCGGTTCTGCGCTTCGCGGTGGGGTACAATTCGCTCATATACAATTATGATATCGACACCTCCCTGTCTGATGAGCAGTCCGACCAGGTGGATCCGGACGGATACTACTACGG
This sequence comes from uncultured Fibrobacterota bacterium, assembly GCA_964571815.1. Lineage (GTDB taxonomy): Bacteria > Fibrobacterota > Chitinivibrionia > Chitinivibrionales > WJKA01 > CAZNDN01. Next base: position 10,955 of record CAZNDN010000080.1, read on the forward strand.
TCTTTACCTGAAGCCTTCGCTGGAGGCCGCGTACAATTTCACCGAAGCCGCCGGTGTGTACGCGGGTCTGGAGTATCAGTGGGCAAAGACCACATCCGCCAAGGAATACACAATCGAGGATGATGGAGAAACGCGAACAGGGAACCGGGTTTACAATATGAGCGGGCTGGGCCTCCGGATGGGTCTGCGCCTGCACTTGTAGCGGTTTTCGATATCGGAACCTGCTCTTTCCTTCCCCAACCGAATCCGCCTATGAGGATTGTGCTGCAACGAGTCTCGCGCGCACGGGTAAGCGTCGGCGAGCGCTGCACCGGCACTATCGGCCGCGGTATTCTTCTCCTGCTGGGAGTGCACCGCGACGATACCGAAGCGGAGGCCGACCATCTGGCGGCCCGCTGCGCTCGCCTCCGGATATTCCGCGATGCGCAGGGGAAGATGAATCGATCGGTGCGGGAGGTTGACGGCGCGGCGCTGGTGGTTTCGCAATTCACACTCTACGGTGACTGCCGCAAGGGCCGACGGCCCAGCTATACCTCAGCCGCGGCGCCGGAAAAAGCGCGCGAACTGTACGAGTATTTCGTGCGGGCCCTGAAGCAGTACATCCCCCGGGTGGAAACCGGTGAATTCGGCGCCATGATGGACGTGGAGATGGTCAACGACGGGCCGGTTACGCTGCTGATGGATCGTTGCGGTTCGGATTCTTCCGAGGTTTGATCCGAACGAAGGCTACCTCGCTGCTCCACGCGACTTCGGTGTCGGCAAGCTGAGCAAGCAGAACCTCCTCCACATGTGTTGTGTCGTCGGTCGACAGATTCGTTCTGAGTCTGTCGCCGATCGAGGGACGGTCGGCGGGGCCGGACTCTCTGAACCACCTTCTGATCTCATCGCGACCGATCCGTCGTCGATTCGAGAACCTCTCCGTGTGCACGCGTCCATCAACTCCCGGCATCGTAGCGATCATGTCCCGCAGCGAATCCGCGTTCCAGTTGACCATGGGATCGTCCGGGTCCTCGAAAAGCTCCTTCTCGACCCGTCGGAACGTCTGTTCCACGTCGGCCATTTCCCCGGGGAACCGGACCAGGTCGCAAAGACGCCGGGATTGTGAAGGGACTGTTTCTCCGAGGCTGAGTACTCCCGAGGGGGCAAGGAGCGAGACGACACTGCTGATTCGCTTCGCCTTGTCGGAGCAGTCGGTAAGGATATTGCGCCCTACGACAGCATCAAAGCGCACACCTTTTCCCGCGGCCTGTTCGAGTTCCCGACGAAGGCTCTCCCACGAAGCGATAGGGACGATCTGCGGGCGTTCCCATTGGTCCATCCGCCCGGCAATGCCGCTCAGCGTTTGAAAGGAGGTATTGTCATGGGCCAGGGCCCATACCGTGCCGTTCCCGTCGATTCGCCGGCACGCTTCGAGAGCAAGGAGTCCGGAGCGGGTGTGAAGGTCCAGGATGAGGCTGTCGGGCCTTAGCCCGGCGGCTTCCAGCACGCGGTCCCTGATTTGTCCCGGATGCGCTTCCGAGCCGGCGCGTCGAGCCCACATGGCCGCCCCCTCCGCCGGCGCCGAACTCCTGCCGCCCTCACGCAGCATGCCCGCGGGCTCCTGTTCGAGCATGGCCGCAACCATGGCTTCACGCAGCGCCCGTACCCGGTCCCGAATCGATCGTTCGTATCCCTGGTCCGAGGGCTGGTAGAAGAGCTTCCCCTGCAGCGGGCCGGGCAGATACTGCTGGGCCACCCAGTGGTCGCGGTACGAGTGGGGATAGAGGTAGCCCTTTCCGTGCCCCAGCCCCTCGGCATCGCGTGAAGAATCCCGAAGATGGTTCGGTACCTGATGTTCGGACTCCTTCTGGATAACTCCAAGGGCGTCAAAGAAACTCATCGACGAGTTGCTTTTCGGTGCGCATGCCAGGTAGAGACAGGCGTGGGCAAGATGATACCGCCCTTCGGGCATGCCGACGTAATCAAATGCCCGCGCCGCGTCCATCACGACCCCCATGGCGAACGGGTCGGCCATGCCCACGTCTTCACCGGCGAGAATCAGCATCCGTCGGAAGATGAACCGCGGGTCCTCCCCGGCATACACCATCTTCGCCATCCAGTACAGCGCGGCGTCGGGATCCGAACCCCGGATCGACTTGATGAATGCCGAGATCGTATCGTAGTGCGTGTCTCCGTCCTTGTCGTACAGAACGGCCCTGCGCTGGATCGACTCTTCGGCCACTTCGCGCGTGATAGAAATCCGTCCCCCGGGGTCGGCTTCGGTCGTCTCTACCGCCAGCTCGAGCGCATTGAGCACACCGCGGGCGTCGCCGTTGGCCACGTTGGTCAAGTGCGCCAGGGCATCCTCGTCGATGTGCACATCGCGTCTGCCGTAGCCGCGCTCCGGGTCTTTGAGTGCGGCCAGAGCGGTCTGCCGCAGATCGGATTCGGAAAGCGGTGTGAGCTGGAATATCCGCGAGCGCGACACCAACGCCTTGTTGACTTCGAAGTACGGGTTCTCGGTGGTTGCCCCGATCAGGACGACCACGCCGTTTTCCACGTGCGGCAGAAGGGCGTCCTGCTGGGACTTGTTGAAGCGGTGCACTTCGTCGACAAAAAGAATCGTTCGTTGTGAGTGAAGCGAGAGGGCTTGCCGGGCCTTCTCGATGGCTTCCCTGATATCCTTCACACCGGCAAGCACCGCATTGATTGAGAGAAACTGGGCCCTGGTCGTGTTGGCAATGATGCGGGCGAGCGTGGTTTTGCCCGTGCCCGGGGGGCCGAAGAAGATGAGGCTGGAGAGCTGGTCGATTTGTATGGATCGGCGCAGAAGCCTCCCCGGCCCGACAATATGTTGCTGGCCGACGAATTCCTCCAGGGTCTTCGGCCGCATTCGGTCGGCCAGCGGGGCATGTTTTTCCCGCAAGCGCTCACCATGTTGCTGGAACAGGTCCATACATTGCTTTCCGATCTTCAAGGAGATTAACGGTGCGCGAACACAACGCACGCACGGTACTCGCTTCGCTGCTACTCTGTCTGTGTCGCCCCGTCCCGGGCTACCGGCCGCAGAACCGTGCCGGGGTAGTACGCCGACAGAATCTGTTCGAAGCTTTGTCCGGCCCGGGCCCGTCCTACAGCTCCCATCTGGCACATTCCCACACCGTGACCGTACCCTTTGCCGCTGAGCACTACATGCCGTGAATCGATCGACTGCACTTCAAAACTGGATGAACGAAGTATCGGCAATTTCGAAGCGTTTCTACGGAGCATGAAGCGGATCCTGTCGTCTCCGTACTCGAAGGAGCCGGTACTCGTTTGTATCCTGCACGAGCGGACCCGGCCGCAGGTAAAGCGCCGGGTGACCTTCATCCCGCGGATCGTCCCGCTGCACGGATGATGAGGGAAGGTTCGCCTGGAGTAGCGGGCCGCGATGCGGGAGAGACGGTCGGTCGGCCAGGATTCTTTCCAGACAAAGTACCGTGATATGGCGCAGTAGGCATCCCCCCGCCGGTCGACATCGGCGATCCCCTGAAGGTAGGGGGCCGGAGGCTTGTCCCACACATCCTGGATTGCCGCCGTTCTGCCCCCGCACGTTGAGTGATAGTACGCTTCGATCAGGCTGTCGCCGTACGTAATCGCGATCGACGCGGTAGCGCGCACGGCCCGATCGGAGACAGCCTCTTCGGCAGTTATCCCGCCGTAGACCTGATCCTGTACCGTTGCCACCAGGTCCCAGTCCCCGGTTTCCCGCTCGCGCATACGCCGGTAGGTGTAGGTTCGTGCGGCCACGGCCTGGGCCTTGACCGCCTCTATTTCCGAAGATTCTCTCGGCCCGATTTCAAGCGGCACCACACCCCGAAGGTATTCCTCTACGGGAAGTATGTTGACCAGTGAGAACGTTGCTCGTCGCCGGAAGACGAGCTGAAGACCGCCGCGGTAGCTGTTGTCTTCGATCTCGACGAATCCGTACCCCTCCGGAGCTTCAAACATGCACGGAAGAGAGACCGCGATCGGAGGCCCGCTTGCCGGTTGGATGGTTACGTCGGCGCCGCCCTCCCGCGCCGTGATTTTCACTCTGCCCCGCACCTGACCGACGGCCTTGCCCGATGCCGTGAGCCGGTAGGTTTCCACGAAATAGACCGTGACTTCCCTGATGTCCCGTTGCAGCAGCACACGTACGCTGTGAGAAGGCACCTCAAGGGGTGCGCGAGGTCGCCGGGACCGTTGTGGTGGATGCGCGGCGGCGAGGGTTTCATCCCCGTCCGCGGGCACGGTATCACGGAAGGCCGCCGAAAAATCAAGAGGGTCTTCGCCGGTGCGCTTCTCCGAAGCGGTATCCGCGGGAGGAGGTTCACCGCGGTGGGGTACGGGGGTGAGAAGCGGTCTCCCGCCGCACTGGAGGATGAGGAGTACGGCGCAAGAGAGTATCGGCCGGAGGGAGAGAAGATGTTTCACGGAGTATGCGGGAAAAACATGACGTGGCGGAAACGAGGCATTGCGTTCCCTCAGCGGCCCGACTTCTCCCCTCATGCCACGGCGGAACGGCGCTTTTGCGATTTGGCGAGCTTCTTCAGCTTTCCGTTGACCATCTGCCGCTGCAGAGGCGAAACCCGGTCGACAAAAAGGATGCCGTCAAGGTGATCTATCTCATGTTGGAGGACGCGGGCGAGCAGATCCCCGGCCTCACTGATGGTGAACTCCTCCCCCTTCTCGTTTTGGGCGGCTACGGATACCCGTGCCGGACGCGTTACCTTGAGCCGGATATCCGGAACGCTCAGGCACCCTTCCTCCGCGTTCTCCGTTTCATCGGAACGCATCGTGATGCGAGGATTCACGAGGACTATGGGATTTTGCTCCCCTCCCGTCGGATCGACAACGGCAATTCGCACCGACTCACCCACTTGCGGCGCCGCGAGCCCCACGCCGTCACTGGTCCGCATCCGTTCGGTCAGTTCCGCGACGAATGCCGCCACATGCCGGTCGAAATCCCGGACAGCCTCCGCTTTCTTTCGCAGCACGGGATCGCCGTATACGCGGATCTCTTTCACTTTTTGCCTCGATTGTCGGTTCGTGCCGGCTTGTCGGATTTGTCGGCGTTGAGCACCTCGGAAACGGCCGTCTTGCGTATTTCGACGACGGTGTTTTCCGCCACTTTGACCATGATGCTGTCCGACTTCACATTGCCCACCGTGCCGTAGACGCCGCCTATTGTCAGGATACGATCTCCTTTCTTCACCTCGCTGATCATCCGCTGACGCTCTTTCTGCTTCTTCTGCTCGGGGCGAATCATGAGGAAATAGATGATAGCGAACATGACAAGCATCATGGGGACAACGCTTCCCACGAAACTGCCGCCCGAACCCTTCCCCTGGGCCGAAGCGGCAGCGGAGATACACGGAACCATTAACGCAGCGAGTCGTACAGGCATCGAGAATCCTTTCGAGTATATGTAGAGAACAGGTCAACCCTTTCCTTTGAAAATACGTCGGGCTTGACGTGATATTCAACGGTTCACCCCGGAGGTGAGCTTTGGTTGAGCAAAGCTGAACGTTCTCGCGCCGGCACCGTGTCGCGGGATCCTGTTCGCGCAGGGGTTGCCTCAAGCCGATCCTGCCGAAAACCGATAGCTATGAGTGAAAGGAGGATCCGGCAATTATGCGTATCGAAGAAGTTATGTCCGGATACAACAACGCCGGTGGTGCTCCGACCGCCAAACGCCGGCGCACGCGCGGCCGTACTTCCCGCAAAAGGCGCCCCCTCGTGTTGGACATGATCGAGCTTTCGCCGTCGGGGCGCGGCGACGACTACGAGTGGCTGGCCGATTACATCGATCGACTCCCCGCTGAGACCGTTTCCGAGAGAATCAGGCGTTCGTTCGACGCCGGCGAGTCGAAGGAAGAACTGTTGGTCTGCAAGCTTCTGCTTGAACTCCTGTAGTG
>CAZNDN010000080.1:16972-19105 GCA_964571815.1 uncultured Fibrobacterota bacterium
GCACGCAGTGTCTACTATGCACGATGGGTTCTCGGGCCGGGGTGTCGTGTCATGCCCAACGCCGCAGTGGCGGTCCGGGGCGGACGCATCGTCGCCGCGGGCACGCGCAGTGCGGTCGGGCGACGTCGTGGTGAACGCACCGTCAACCTCGGCGACATGCTGCTCATGCCCGGCCTTATCAATGCGCATACGCACCTCGAAGAAGGGGTCCTCAGGGGGTATTCCAGGGGGGACGGCGAGACCTTCTCATCGTGGATGGCCAAGAAGGACTCGCGTCTGCGCAACGCATCGGCCGAGGCACTGTTACCCACGGTGCGGCTGGGAATCAGAGAAGCCCTGGCGCACGGTACCACCACGATTGTGGACAGCTCCCGGACAGGGACGTCACTACCGGTGCTCAAGGATGAGCCGATCAGGGCATGGGTAATCCAGGAGCTGCACGATGAGGGCGATGTTGCCGACGGGACCTTTCTCCATACTCTGGACCTGCGGCGGCGCCTGGTGGAGGGCAGCGAACAGATGCGGGTGGGGGTGGGACCTCACGCTCTTTTCTCTCTGGGACCGAAAGCGCACAAGGACGTCGCCCGTATGGCCCTGAACCGCGGCATTCCCTGGGCGTGCCATGTTGCGGAGAGCGCCGAAGAACTGCAGGCGTTTTCGGAGCAGCAGGGCGATCTGTTCTTCCACATTACCCGCAAAAGGCCGTGGCCGTTTGGTGAAGCGCGGATGGGCTCGTTGCATTACGCGATCTCTCGAAATATCATGCCCCGGGGAGCCATACTGTTTCACTGCAACTACGCCGGTGGCGCGGAACTTTCTCTGCTGGCGGCCAAGCGGGCCTCAATCGTGATTTCGCCGCGATATGACGCCGGATCGGGCAACAAGAACCACCCCGTGGACCTGGCGCGGAAACGGGGCTTGAACCTGTGCGTGGGAACCGAGAGCATTGCGGAGGTTGAGTCCATGAGTCTGTTCGATGACCTCTTTGCTCTGAAGTCACGGTATCCGCATATTCCGGCGGCTGAGTTGCTCATGTGGGCCACGGCCAATGCCGCGCGTGCATTAGGAGTCGGTGGTTCGCTGGGAGAGCTTGTGCCGGACTCATTCGCCGACATGATCGGCGTCAGCTTCGCCCACGGCCCGAAGGAGGATCTCCTCGAAGAACTCCTGGTGGAAGAGCCTTCCGTGCGATTCGTGATGACCGGCGGAGAAGAGGTGATTGTCGATTACTGAAACCGCCGCTGCCCCTCAGGGGTGCTTACCTGTTGTCACCTCCCAGCAGACCGCCCAGCATACCCCCGCCCATTCCGGCAACGCCTCTTGCCTCGCCGCGATTGGCGCCGATAGCGGCTTTGATTCGGTCGGCAAGGCGGGAAAAGGGCAGGCTCTGCAGATAGACGGTACCGGGTCCTCTCAGATGGGCAAGAAAGATGCCTTCACCTCCGAACAGAGCATTCTTAAAGCCCGAGATCGCCTGGATATCGTAGTTCACCGTCGGTGCGAAGGCAACCAGGCAGCCGGTATCCACGCGCAGTGCTTCGCCCCTCCCCAGCTCCCGCTTAATGATCGTGCCGCCGGCATGCACGAACGCGTTCCCGTCGCCGGTAAGCCGCTGCAGAATGAAACCCTCACCGCCGAAAAGGCCGGCACCGAATCGTTTGGTAAAAGCGATGTCTATTTCAACCCCCTGAGCGGCGCAGAGGAACCCGTCCTTCTGGCACAGCATCTCTCCCCCGAGTTGATCCAGGTGCAGGGGAATGATTTTGCCCGGATACGGCGCGCCGAATGCCACGTGTCCCTTGCCGCGGCCGGCGTACAGGAAGGTGGTGATGAAGAAGGTTTCCCCGGTGAGCATGCGTTTGAATCCTTTGAACATGCCTCCGCCCGTCGATGTTTGCATCCGTATGCCTTCCCCCATGTACATCATGGCGCCCGCCTCGGCCCGGACCCCTTCGCCCGTATCAAGCTCAACCTCGACAATCTGCATGTCGTCGCCGTGGATTGTATAATCAATCTCGTCAGCCATCGCTTCACTCCTCTACAAAGGTTCCGGTGATGCTTATTCCGCTTTGCCGAAAGAGCCCCGGAACGCGGCCGCGTATCATTGACAACCAACCTCAAATAAAATATATT
>CAZNDN010000081.1:0-18778 GCA_964571815.1 uncultured Fibrobacterota bacterium
CCCGGTTCCGACGTGGGCGGAGGCGTCTTCAATATCCGTGACAATGCCGGCGGTAAGTACTACAACAGCATTTTCATGGATTTCGAGGGTGGAGCATCGGTCGAAGACCTCAACTCCGGCGCCGACAGCCGTCAGCGGCTCAACCAGGGCGATCTCGTGCTGGCGAGCAACATCTGGTACGGTATCGGGGACAACAAGTGGGGGACGATCTCCGAGGGCCAGGACTACCTGAAGAGTCATCTTCAGGACAACGACAACGGTCGGTCCGATCCTGAGCTTACCGCAATTACCCGGAGTGCCGACGCGACGCTGGATCCGCGGCCGGCCGAGGGGAGCTCCGCGCTCAGCGATGCCGTGAGTGCCGGCGACACGACTGATTTCATCCAGAACGTGGACTACCGCGGCGCATTCAGCCTCTTCGACCTGTGGATACGGGGGTGGACTGCGCTGGACGACTACGGTTACGTTGCAGAGCCCACGGGCGATGTGGTGGTGGTCACCGACGATGATATCGGGCCGGGCCAGACGGTCAACTGGACGAGCGACAACACGTATCTGCTCGACGGATTCGTCTTCGTGGAGGAAGGCTCGATTCTCAATATCGGTCCGGGTACGGTGATCAAGGGCTCGCCGGGTCAGGGCGCGAACTCCAGTGCGTTGATCGTCGCCCGCGGCGGCAAGATCTACGCCCGGGGCAAGGCAAGCGATCCGGTGGTATTCACGGCCGAGGCCGACGACGGAAACCTTCCGAAGAATGCGCGAGGTCTGTGGGGTGGTCTGATTCTGCTGGGCAAGGCCCGGATCAATACCTCGGCCGGCGTCGGGCAGATCGAGGGAATTCCGTCGACTGAGCCTCGCGGCGCCTACGGCGGTGACGACGATGCCGACAACTCGGGTGAACTTCACTACGTTTCGATCCGTCACGGCGGGACCGAGATCGGTGAAGGCAACGAGATCAACGGCCTTACCATGGGAGCGGTCGGTAACAAGACGATTATCGATCACGTTGAGGTGTACAACAACAAGGACGACGGTTTTGAGTGGTTCGGCGGGACCGTTGCCTGCTCGCACCTTGTCAGTGCATTCAACGGCGACGATGCGTTTGACTACGACGAAGGGTTCCGCGGAAAGGGCCAGTTCTGGTTCGCGATCATGCGGGACGACGGTAACGGAGAAGGCGACAAGGGTGGCGAGCACGACGGCGGTACCGATCCTGAAGACGGGGAGCCGTACGCCATGCCGGTCGTCTACAATGCCACGTATGTCGGGCCCGGCAAGGATGTCGGTGGTGGCGTGTTCAACATCCGCGACAACGCGGGCGGCAAGTACTACAACTCCATCTTCTACGACTTCGAGGGCGGGGCTTCGGTCGAGGACCTGGAATCGGGTGAGGACAGCCGGAAGCGTCTCGGCACGGAACTTGTCCTGGCCAACAATATCTGGTACTCAATTGGTGGAGGCAAGCTCAAGGAAGATATTGCTTCCGACCGGAACTACCTCAAGAACCACCTTGAGAACAACGACAACACGGTCGAAGATCCTGAGTTCATTTCCATCGGGCGCGATGTCGACGGGAAGCTGGATCCTCGTCCGGATGCCGAGGGAGCGGCCCGGAGCGACCTGGCCGAGTACCCCGCGGGTGACGATTTCTACGCGGACGTTGATTACAAGGGTGCGTTCGCGCCCGAGGGTACCGATACCTGGGCGGCCAACTGGACGGCGCTGTCGGAGAAAGGGTTCCTGGATCCGGATCCGATTGAGGTGGGAATCATCTACAGCCTTGCCCGGGGCATGAAGGGGACGCAGTTCTCCGCCGGGCTCAACGGCAGGCGTCTGACGGTCAGCTACCGGGTTGCTACACCGGAACGGGTAGAGCTGCGCGTGGTCAATGTGGATGGAAAGACCGTGGCTACGCTCGCCCGCGGCAATTCGAGTGCGGGAATGCATTCGTTGAGCTGGGACTTCGGGAACGTGGCCGAAGGCTACTATGTCCTGTGTCTTGAGCGGGGCACGAAGCGGATGAGTGTTCCGTTTGTTGTGATGAGATAACCCCCCTGACGCGGCATCATGTCGCGTTCCCATTCCAGAGAGAACGGCCGGAGGCTCCTCCGGCCTTCTCCCTTTCCTGTTAAGAAATGTACATCAATCGTAACAATCCGCAAACACAGCTACCCGTTTGAACCCCCCGGCGCTGCCCTCTAGCGCATTTCTAACACTGTGGAAACATTAGCTTCATACTCCCCACGTACTTTTATACTTCAGTTCGGATGACACTACTCAGATACGTGAACTATGGTTGTATTCCCCGCTCAGGCTGAACCCCGTTCGGGACAGTTGCGGGAATTGATGTGAGTACCGGAGCCGGCGGCGTTCAACAGAATGCAGCACCGCTGGATTTCTTCCAGCCGGAAGGTGTGCAGTGAGAGAGATCATGATACCAAAAGCAGTGGCTGTGATGTCCGTGTGCGTTACGGCGGTATGTGTGCTTGCTCAGGATGATATCGGCGAAGAGACCGCTTCCGAAATAAAGCGACTTCGCAAGGAATTGATGCAGGTGCAGGAGGAGCGCACGACTGTTGCGGAGGAGAAGGACAAGGATGCGGAGGATTTTCAGGCGTATCGCAAGACCATGTTGCGGCGTATGCGCCACATGCGCTCGGAGATTGACTCCTTGCAGGGCGTGCATCGAGACTACCGGTCGATGAGTGATTCGCTGTCGGCCCTGATCAACGCGGAGAAAGCACGAAACAAGCAGTTGGAACTGACGCAGGAGGCCTATCGGGGAGATCTGCTGCGGGCGTGCGACCGGGCGCTGGAGACTGCGGCCGAGTTACCTCCCGGGGTCGCTTCCAAGAACCGATCGGCTCTTGCTCTTCTGAAGAATGAGCTTAACGCCAAGAGTGTCAACACTATCGAGGCAACAAACCGTTTTTTCCGGATTTGGCGTAACATGGATGGAGCATCGGCCTCAATCCAGATCGCCCAGGGCACGTCGCCGGTACCGCAGATACGGGGCACGGCGTATACTCTCAGGCTGGGCACGATCTTCGAGGCAGTGGTGAACGCCAAGGGGACGCGGGCGGCAATCTGGGAGGGGTGGACGGATGAAGAGAAACCGGAGTGGAAGTTCGTGGAGGATCCGGCAATTGCGGCGGAGATTCTCAAGGCGGTCAATGTCAGGGAGGGTAAGGCGTTGCCGGAGCTGGTGGAGATGCCGCTGCAGGGGACGCCGGTGGCGGTGCACGCGGAGTCAAGCGACGAGGTTACGGAAAGTGAGAACAGTTCGGATGATTAGGCCGGCAATACTGTGTGCGGTGGTGATCTGGGCGTCGTTGCCTGCCGATGCGGCGCGACGCAAGGACGTTGAGGCGCAGCAGCGGGAGCTTGAGGTTCTGAAACAGTACGTGGCCGAGGCTCGCGATTCGCTGCAGCGGGAAATGGCCGACCGTTGGCGTGCCAAGCAGCGCTATGTCGAGCAGCGTGAGATTGACAAGGAGGAGCTTGCGCGCCTCAAGGAACGTCAGGAGCAGGCATTCTCGGAGCTGTCCCGGGTGAAGGAGGAAGTTTTTGCGAAGGAGCGGATACTGGAGGACAGCAAGGAGGAGGTGAAGCGAACGCGGGAGGAGTGGGACTACGTTGTCGCGAATTTCGAGGAAGTGCTGGACAAGGAAGCGGAGACTCTTCCCGAGGCGGCCCCGCTTGAGATGGAGAGACGCCGGGAGGCTCTCGAAGAGTTGCGCCGCGCGTACAAGCTGGAGAAGAACCCGCGACGGCACTTGCCCCGGGTGGTGGACTACTACCGGGGCGTGGTAGAATCGGGCGGCAGCATTGCGGCGGTGGAACAGGTGGTGATGCCTGATGAGGGAGACCCGCGGGAGATGAGTGTCGTGCGTTTCGGGGACTTGCTGGCTTACGCGGTGTCCCACGAAGGTGAACCGTATGTTATTCGCCAGACAGGCAAACTTGGCCCCGCCCGCTACACGATAGAGGAGGTCGGGTCCCCCGAGTTGGCGGCGTTCGTGACTTCGGCCGTGCCTGAGTGGAGTTCCGGTGGAAGGATCGGCGGACCGGTGCGGATGGATGTGATGCAGAATGTCAATTCCGGTCTTCTCATATCCGGCAAGAAGGTGAAAGCCGGCGCGCGGATTGTTTCCTGGTTTCATTCGGGTGGTCCGGTCATGATTCCGCTTGCGTTGCTGTGCGTGTGGGCGCTGGTGCTGGTTGTTCTCAAGCTGTTGCAGTTTCGCCGCAAGCACCGGTCGAATCGTGACCTTTTCGGCAAGGTGGCCGGTATGTTGGCACAGGGCAAACACGAACAGGCTCAGGGCTTTGCCGGCAAGCGCAAGGGTGTTGTTGCGCGGGTCGTGACGACGTGTCTGGAGCACCGGCAGTGGAACCGGGGTGCGGCTGAGAAGGCCGTTCGGGAGCTTCTTGTGGATGAAAGCCCGCAGTTGAACAAGCATCTGACCACCCTGGCCGTGATCGCCGGTGCCGCACCGCTTCTGGGGTTGCTGGGGACCGTGACCGGGATGATCAGGCTCTTTGAAGTAATCACGCACTACGGTACCGGCGATCCGAAGATTCTTGCCGGCGGTATCTCCGAGGCGCTTGTTACGACCCAAACGGGGCTTGCGATCGCGATTCCCATTCTGTTGCTGCACAATTATCTGCGAAATCGCACCGAGCACATAGAGTCGGAGATGGAAAAGCACGCAATACGGATTCTGAATCGCCTCTGGCCGGAGACGACTTAGTGGTGGGACCTGTGGGGATTTTGTGGGAATATTTCTCCAGGGGCGGGGCGCTGATGTGGCCGATCTTCGGTGTCTCGCTCGTCGCCTGGAGTCTGGGCGTGGACAAGTGGCTGTGTCTGCGCAAGGTTCAGGGGGCCAGACAAGCGTACCGCTCGCGCCTGGAGACCATTCTGAAAGGCGGTGACGCGGCGCACGGCACCGGTTTCGAGCCCTACGATCTTCTCCTGAGGGAGATTGGACAGTGTCGGAAAGGACAGAGTTGCGATCCTTCTCTGCTGTTTCGGGAGTTCCTGATCGGGGCCGTGCCGAGGGTCCAGGACCGGTTCAATACGATCTCGGCGTGGATTTCCGTGGCGCCGCTTCTGGGGTTGTTGGGAACGGTATCCGGCATGATCCAGACATTCAGGGTGATAACCGATTTCGGGCTGGGCAACCCGAACCTGACTGCTCAGGGTATCAGTGTGGCTCTTGTTACGACGCAGGCGGGGTTGACCGTGGCGTTTCCCATGATGCTGTTCCATAACTTTCTTGTCGGCAGGTCGCGGAGGCTGGTAGCGAGCATGATGAGGGACGGGGAGGAACTGGTCAAGAGGCTCAGGCCGCTCCCGCCGGCGGGTGCGGACGGGTCCGGAAAGGGAGCGGATTAGGTGGGCATGTTTGATGACTATCGCATAGCGGGAAGGCACTCCGAAGCGGCCGAAGTCAACATGGGGCCGCTGATCGACATGGTGTTTATCCTGCTGATCTTCTTCGTGATTACTACGAACTTCAATCGGCAAACCGGTGTCGACGTGTCCAAGCCCAAGGCGAAGACGGCCATCAGTCAGGGGCAGAAGACGATACTTGTGGGAGTGACCCGGGAGGGTACGGTCCACGTGTACGGCAGGCAGGTAACCCCCGAGCGGCTTCGCATGCTTGTCGAGGAGGAAGTGACCAGGAATCCGCAGACATCGATCGTTATCATAGCCGACCAGGACGCTGCCATCGGCAAGGCTGTTCTGGTCATGGATCAGTGCGCGCTCGCGGGCGCCGAAAAGGTTTCCATTGCAGCGGAAAAGGAGTAGCAGCGCATGAATGTCCTCATTCAACTTCTTTCGGGTGTTGTGAAATACGCGGCAGTCCTGGTGATCAACCTTTCCTTGTTCCTGATCATTCCGATGAGTCACTCGTTTTTCGAGCTGTTCCAGGCTGAGAAGCCGGAGAAAGCGGCCGGGAAGAAGATGGTAGCGGAGTATATCAAGCCGAAAGAGAAAGAGGCGAAGCCGCAGCCGAAATCGAGGATACGCGACGTTGCAAACGCGACGTCACAGCCTTTGCAGGACCCGATGAAGTTCAATTTTTCACCGGACCTTTCGGTGGAGGGAGGGGCGCAGGGCGTGGCGATCGGGGGAGGGGAATTGAAAGCCGAGGTATTCGAGGAGGGTGAAGTTGACGTGCCGGCTGCTCCCACCTACCAGCCGCAACCGGACTATCCGGAACGCGCCCGCGACCTTGCGGTGGAGGGAGACGTTGCCGTGACGTTTGTGGTGGGGGTTGACGGCAGGGTTGCCTCGATCGAGCACATCGAAGCACCGCATCCCAGTTTCAATTCCGCGGTACGCAAAACCGTCTCTTCGTGGAAATTCAAGCCGGCCAGGAACAAGGGCGTTCCGGTCAAGAGCAAGATGAGTATCGTGATCGGATTCCAACTTCAGTCGTGACGGCAGCGCGGCAGGCTCTCATGAGACCAGGCAGATATTGCCGGACAGCGTCGACGGCCTTGCTGCTGTTGGTGTATTGGTTGTTCGGGGCGGAGGGGCTTCTTGACTCGGCCAACAGCCTCTACAACACCGACAGGACCGCGGAAGCCATTGCGATGTACCGGAAGGCTGCTCTGGAGGGAGAAAACCCGGCGTTGTGCTATTTCAATATGGCCAATGCGTACTTCCGAATGGACAGCGTTCCCCAGAGTATCGTCTATTACAAGGCGTGTATCAATGTTGCTCCCCGCTTTTTCAGGGGTTACCTCAACCTGGCAATTGCCTATCATGCGCTCGATGAAATGGGGGCGTGCATAGCTGCCGCGTATCGTGCCCTTTCGCTTGAGCCGGACGACAAAAAGACGCTGATGGTCCTTGCCGCATCGTACCGCAAGGCGGGCGCCTATCCCGAAGCGGTTGCCACGTTTGAGCAGATTGTGCAACGGTATCCCGAGAATGAAGAGGCGTATGTGGCTCTGGCGGAGATGTACCGCGAATTGAAGGATCCCGATGAGGCGGCGGAGTGGCTTCTGCGATACCCTCAGGAAGGAAAGAATGAAGGGTATGTCAATACGCTTCTTGCGGATATCTATCAGAGCAGGGGAGAACCCGAGCGCGCGCTGTTCCATCTGGAGAAGGCTTTTGAGCAGGATCCCGGGAACCGGTGGGTGTTTTATCGCAAGGTGATGCTGCTTTCGCGGATGGGCAACTCGCTGGTAGCGCTGGAAGAGGCGCGGAGGGGGATCGAGCTGATGCCGAAATTCGCCGAGCTGGCGCTTCTGGGAGGCAATCTGGCCTTTGAAATCGGTGAGTATGGTCAGGCTGAACGTCTTTACACAATTGCCCGGGACAACGGCAGTCCCGGTGCGGTCGTAGGTCTTGAAAATGTACGGGTAGTACGCCTCAAACGGGCGCGGGAAGAGGAACCGGCTTTCTGACCGGCCGCGTGGACGGCCGGCGGATCATGCCCGTGTGACGTCATGTGGACTACCGTTGCCCTCAGGTGGGCACCTCACCTCCAGGAATGCTCCGTCGATCGTCACAGTATACCTTCAGCGAGGCAAACTACGGACCTGTTTAGGCGGTGTTTCTGTTGCTCGGAATGGGGGCGACGGTTCGGCAGTTTCCTAACAGGATACTGACGGTCTGCTAACATTACGCTAATTTTCGACAGCGATATTAGAAATATGTTTCGGCATGGACGAAGGCGGCCGATTCGGGGACAGGCAGAGTGTTGTCTTACTTATACACATTCGACGCAAGGAGGTTTGATCATGCTGAATCCGTCTGTGGGGATGGTGCGCTTTGGGGCAGTCCTGATGCTTGCCGTCGCGGCACTGTACGGCGGTGATACGGAGCTGCTGGGGGCGGGAGCTACGTTCCCCTATCCGTTGTACTCCAAGATGTTCGACGTGTACAACAAGCAGACGGGAGTGAAGGTCAACTATCAGTCGATCGGCTCCGGCGGCGGGATTCGGCAATTGGAGAGTAAGACGGTTGATTTCGGAGCAACCGACGCGTACATGAGCGATGAGAAACTTCAGGAGATGGGCGCCGATGTCCTGCATGTGCCCATGTGTCTTGGCGCGGTAGTGGTGACGTACAACCTGCCGGGGAATCCGGAGCTGAAGCTGACCGCGGATGTGCTTGCCGATATTTTTCTTGGTTCGATCAAGAAGTGGAATGACCCTCGAATCGCGAAACTGAACGAATCGGTCAAGCTTCCGAAAACGAAGATCATGGTAGTACACCGCTCCGACGGCAGCGGGACCACGTTCATTTTCACCGACTACCTCGCGAAGGTCAGTTCCTCGTGGAAAGACAAGGTGGGCACGGGGAAGTCGGTGAAATGGCCGACGGGTCTGGGCGCCAAGGGGAACGAAGGGGTTTCGGGGCTGGTAAAGCAGACCAGGGGAACGATCGGCTACTGTGAACTGGCCTACGCCCTGCATAACGATATGCCGTCGGCAAGGATCAAGAACAGCGCCGGCAATTTCATTGATGCCGGGATCGAGTCGATCAGCCAGGCCGCCAATGTCGAGATTCCCGCCGATACACGGGTCACTCTGACCAATACCAATGCGGAGCAGGGGTATCCGCTGTCCGGTTTCACCTGGCTCATTCTCTACAGGGAGCAGAGCTACAACAAGCGGAAAAAAGAAAAAGCCGCGGCGGTTGTGGAATTGCTCGACTGGATGATTCACGCCGGGCAGCAGTACGCGGCGCCCCTGGACTATGCCCCGCTTCCGGAGGCCGCGGTGAAGCGTGCCGAGGAAGTGCTGGAGTCGGTGACCTACGAGGCCGAGACGCTGTCGGGGAAATGAGACGCACGGTCATACCGTAGCGCAATCCTGGTGAAGGCCGCCCGCGTCGCGTGGGCGGCCTCCTCCTTATGCCAATCTTGACCCGTTCGCATCCGCCCGTATGTCCCGGACTCGCATTGACTATCCGCACAGGTCCGGTACTTGACGGCACTTCATTCACACGCGCCTTCGCGGCCCGAGAGGAACACGAAAACCGGACAGGGTCCCGGACCGTTGAAAATCGGGGGTGCCGCGACATATATTTCTATATGTGGCGAAATGACGTAGTGGTGAGGGGCGCGCGATGAATTTCAGGCAAGACGGAAGCGTACCGATTGATAGCACATTCACCGACCGGCTCAAGGGGGTCGGAGCAGCGGGGGCGGCTGTTGCGGGCAATTGCTGGAGATGTTTCGGGTTCCATTGTGAGGAAGCCCGGGAACCCGGGGTTTCACGGGCGGATATGGCCCCAACGGTCGCGGCCGCGAAGACAGTGAAGGTTTCACCCGTGCAAACGAAGCGTCTTCTTGCGGTCAGGTATCTGCGCGCGGGAGATCCGGAATCGGCTTCGCGGAGGTAATGGGTCATGAGAGTGGAAGAAGTTGTCGCTATTGCCAAAGCTCTCTCCGATCCCCATCGGGTGCGCGCATTCATGGCTCTTCGCGGGGGCGAACTCTGTGTCTGTCAGATAATCGAACTCCTTTCTCTGGCGCCTTCGACAGTCTCGAAGCACATGGCAATCCTGAAATCCGCCGGGCTGGTTGACAGCCGAAAGGACAGCCGATGGGTCTATTACAGGGTGGCCGAGTCGGCGGACGGGGAGGAGCAGATCGGCAAACTGATCTCGCTCATCATAGCGCTTCTTGAAGCCGACAAGAGTATTGATAGAGACGACGAGCGTATGAAGGAAATTATATCGGAAGGGTTGGAAACGATATGCAGGAAGCAGAGGTGCTCGTGAATTCCGGCAAGACGTCACGGATGCGTATCCTTTTCCTGTGCACCGGCAACTCCTGCCGCAGTCAGATGGCCGAAGGATGGGCTCGATATTTGAAGGGTGACGAGATCGAGCCGTACTCGGCGGGAATCGAGACGCACGGGCTCAATCCCCATGCGGTCACGGTAATGGCTGAGGCGGGTGTGGATATCTCCGGGCATCGCTCCAAACATCTGGATGAGCTTGAAAATGTCCCGTTTGACCGGGTCGTCACCGTGTGCGATTCGGCGAACGAAAGCTGCCCGGTATTCCCGGGGAGAGTGAAGCGATTTCACGTGAG
Organism: uncultured Fibrobacterota bacterium; assembly: GCA_964571815.1. GTDB lineage: Bacteria > Fibrobacterota > Chitinivibrionia > Chitinivibrionales > WJKA01 > CAZNDN01. The sequence goes on from CAZNDN010000081.1 coordinate 10,074, forward strand.
TTTCGATGACCCGCCGAAGCTTGCCGCAGATGCAACAACCGAAGAAGAAGCACTCGTCCACTACAGACGGGTTCGCGACCAAATCCGTGTGTTTGTTGAATCCCTTCCGGATTCACTCCGGCGGCAATGAAAGGAACAGGCCGTGAACGAGAACACGTCACGTACCGATGAACGCAAAATGAAAAGTGTGTTTGAGCGTTATCTGACCCTCTGGGTCGGACTTTGCATCGTGGCCGGAATCGCCCTGGGCAAGGCCGCGCCGGGGCTTGCCGCCGCCCTCGACGGCATGGCGATATATGTCAAGGGTGCGCCCGTGGTATCCATTCCTATCGCGGTGTGTCTTTTCTTCATGATGTATCCCATCATGGTGAAGATCGAGTTCGCTTCCGTGGTCAAGGCCGGCAGGAGCGGCAAACCCGTGTTCCTGACCCTGTTTATCAACTGGGCGGTCAAGCCGTTCACCATGTACGGCATTGCGCTGCTGTTTCTGGGGTTTCTGTTCCGGGGATTTATCGGTCCCGATGCCGTTGACCTTGTCAAAATGCCCTTCGGGCTCGATCTGCCGGTGGGGGCGTCGCACGGGGCGGGTACCGTGGTCTTGCAGGGAGGGGTCAAGATGCTTCAGGTCCCCCTGTGGCGCAGCTACTTTGCCGGCGCCATCCTTCTCGGTATCGCCCCGTGCACCGCCATGGTCCTGGTGTGGGGATACCTTGCCCGGGGCAACGACGGTCTAACGCTGGTGATGGTCGCCATCAATTCGCTGACCATGCTGGTGCTCTACGGAGTTCTTGGCGGGTTCCTCCTGGGTGTCGGCCGCCTTCCCGTTCCCTGGCAGGCGCTTCTGCTTTCCATCGCGATCTACGTGGCGCTGCCCCTTGTCGCCGGATACTTTTCCCGCACGTGGATTATCGGCGCAAAGGGAGAGCAGTGGTTCAACCAGAAATTTCTCCACGTCCTGACGCCGGTTACGATTATCGCGCTGCTGACAACCCTGGTGCTGCTGTTCAGTTTCAAGGGGGAGGTGATCCTGAGCAACCCCATGACTATCGTGTGGATTGCCGTTCCGCTTTTCATTCAAACCATGCTGATCTTCTGGCTGGGCTACGGGCTGGCGCGTCTGTTCAGGCTGCGCTACGAAGACGCCGCTCCGGCGGCAATGATCGGCGCATCGAACCACTTCGAGGTGGCAATCGCCACGGCCACCATGCTCTTCGGGCTCTCTTCGGGCGCGGCACTGGCCACGGTTGTCGGCGTGCTCATCGAAGTGCCCGTGATGCTTCTGCTGGTCAGGATCTGCAGGAAAACGACGCACTGGTTCCCGGCACGGGCTGACGGATGAACTTGACAGCCGATGCACGAACCGCAATCGAACAGTGATACTCAGGGAGGTCCTGTTGTGAAAAAACTTGAAGTGTACGATCCGCCGATGTGTTGTTCCACGGGAGTATGCGGTCCGTCTGTCGATGAAAACCTGGTCCGTTTTACGGCGGACCTCGACTGGCTGAAAAGCCGGGGGGTAACAGTTGCGCGGTACAATCTCTCGCAACAACCCGCCGAGTTTGCAAAAGACGGTTCGATCAAGGACTTGCTCAAAACCGAAGGCAACGAGTGCCTGCCGGTACTGATGATCGACGGTTCAGTCGTTCACAAAGGGTCATATCCGCCGCGGGATGTACTGGCTTCTCTGGCGGGGCCGGAAGTTTCCTCAAACGAAACGCTCATGTCGGATGCAGTGCGTGAACTTGTCGCTGTCGGCGCGGCAATCGCCTGCAACTGCGAGCCCTGTTTCAAGTTTCATTACGATAAGGCCCGCAAGCTCGGCGTGACAAAGCAAGACATGCTCCAGGCCGTGCAAGTGGCGCGGATGGTGAAAGACAGCCCGGCAAAGTCAATCCGGGATCTGGCCGCAAAATATCTCGACGAGAAACCGGCAGCCGGGGAGGGTGCGCGTGAATCCGGTCCTGGCGGCGGTTGTTGAAAAGCGATGCCCGGCTGGTCCTGGAATGGAGCGCTAATGCAATTTGTTTTGGATTTTTCACCGCAATGCGAATGAAGAAAGGAACATCGCCATGAAAATCATGAGTATTCCTCGCGGACTGGTATTTCTATCCTGTCTCCTGTCGATATCGGGATGCGGATCGGCCGACAGCAAACCCGCCGACCAAGCCGCAACGCAAGGCGCGTCGCGGGAAGCTCCCGGAAATGTGTCGGCACAAGAGGAAACGCCGGCAGGCAAGAGCCGAAGCGCCGCGGTCATAGCGCACGCGGAGGAGAACAACCGGTTTCTGTTTCTCCTGTTTCTCGGCGGAGAGGCCGATCGCGTTGCCGCGATGAAGGATTCGCTGGCGCGCGGTATGGCAACCCTCGGGGAAAAGGCGGATACGGCGTTCATCGATGCGGCGGACCCGGCCGAGGCGGAAACCGTGCGCAAATACGGCATTGGCGCACGCGGCGGTCTTCCCATGGTGCTTGCCCTTGCGCCAAACGGCGTGGTTACCGGCGGATACCCGGGTACGGTATCGACGGAACAGCTCGTGAGCGCAACCCAGGTTTCGGAACTCATGTTGAAAGTGCTCAAACCGCTCCAGGAGCAGAAAGTGGCGCTGGTGGCATTGCAGAATGCGGCAACGAAGTTCAGCGAGGAATCCTGGGCAGGCGTGTCCGATTTTGCCAACGACGCCGACTACAAGCAAATGGTTTCCGCGATCAAGGCCGATCCGGCGGCCGCCGGTAGTCGGGAATTTGTGGAACAGTGCCGACTGGTCGCTCCCGTGACGGAGGCGACCGTGGTCGTACTGCTGCCGCCGGGAAGGATTGGCAGCGTCCTCACCGGTAAGTTGACAAAGAACGACGTCCTGAAGTCTCTGCAATCTTGCACCGCCGGAAGCGGGTGTTGTTCCGATCGCCGGTTCAAACAGAATGTCGAGCCTGTCGAGTCAGCTCTTCAGAAGGTGACGAGGTTGCAGGGTGTCACCTTTGTCTGGAACCGGGCCGATTTCCCCGGGCGTTTCTTTCCGGAAGGAGCCCGGGCAGGTCTGATCGCCCAGGATGTAGAGAAGGTTGTTCCCGAGGTGGTGCATACCGACAAGGAAGGCTATAAGAAGGTCGAGTACGACAAGCTGACAGCGGTCCTCATCGAAGCCGTGAAGGAATTGAACGGAAAGATCGATGCGCAGGACTTGCTGATACAGGCGCAGAACAAGCGTATCAAAGCGCTGGAGGGCAGGTGAGCATGAAACTAAGAAAACTTGTCGCGCGCGAACTCTTCCAGCGCAATAATCAACTGATATCCAGTCTCGCTGCCGTTTCTCTCGGCATTGCGGTCATGGTGGCGATTCAGAGCACGACGCATTACTCCGAAAAAGCCGTGGCTGGAGAACTGGACGCGCTGGGCGCGAACATCCTGCTTCTTGCCAAAGATGCAACCGTACAGGATTACTACAGCGCTGATTTTCAACAGTCGGAGATACCCGAAAGCTATGTGTCAAAGCTCACGAATTCCGGTATCCAGGGGCTGGATAATCTCTCGCCAAAGTACAGTCTGCCGGTTACCGTTGGCGACCGGCAGTTTACCCTGACGGGGATTCTGCCACGCAATGAGTTCAAGTCCAAAGCGCTATGGCAAGGCGCTCTCGGCGTATTTACGAAACCGGAAAATTGCGGAATAGTCGCCAATATCCCCGGCATCACCGACGCCGCAAAAACCCGGGTGCGCAAGCGGGTCATTGAAGATCTTGCCGCCGACGCCATACTCGTGGGCGCCGACGTCGCGCGGTCCCTTTCCGTGAAAGAGGGAGATTCGGTAACCGTGTTGGGCAAACGCTTTTTTGCCGAAGCCATTTTACCGATTACCGGCACGGTTGACGACGGACGGATGTTCGCGCACCTGCACACCGTCCAGAAACTCGCGGGCAAGGACTCCGTGCTGCATTCGATAGAGATCGTCGGCTGCTGTTCGGCCATTTCGACCGGGCTCATTCAACAGATCAACAAGCTGCTGCCCGACGCAAAGGTAGTGACCATAAGCCAGATCGTCACGACCCAGATACGGGCCAATACGGTCATGAAGCGTATCTCCACAATCATGCTCGTTGTCATTCTGATTGTGGGCGGAGCGAGTATCGCCAACTACATGTTCGCCAACGTGTACGAACGCCGGCGCGAAATTGGCATTTATATGTCGATGGGAGCCAATTCGCCGTGGATATTGAAGCTCTTTCTGCTCAAGGCCCTGATTATCGGACTTGCCGGGGGAATAGTCGGTTACATTCTCGGTTCGGCCCTTGCGGTGTTTCTCGGGCCGCGTATTGCCGGCGTGCCGGTATTGCCGCTGCCGATGTACGCGCTCTACAGCGTGGCAATATCCACCGTTATCGCGCTTGCCGCCAGCGCCCTTCCCGCGTTTAACGCCACGAATGTCGATCCGTCCCTTATTATGAAAGAGGAATGATATCATGCTGAAAGCAACTGCTGTATCAAGAATTTTCAAGCGCAAACACGGGACGGTGAAAGCGCTGGACAATGCTACTCTTGAAATCAAGGAAGGGGAATTTGTCGGCATCACCGGGCCAAGCGGCAGCGGCAAGAGCACTCTTCTGCTTGCCCTGGGCGGCATGAGTCATCCCGACCGGGGAACCGTGCAATGGAGTGGGCAATCGATATACGATTGGGATGTTTCCACGCGCTCGCAATGGCGCGGTACGAGCGTCGGATTCGTGTTCCAGTCATTCAATCTCGTGCCATACCTGAACGTGTTCGAGAATGTCAGTGTCGGCCTCTCTCTTGCACATGGTGAGACAGCCGACAGCAAACGCATCGACGCAATACTCGATGAGGTCGATCTGGGTGACAGAAAAGACCATGTCCCCTCGGAGCTGAGTATCGGCCAGCAGCAGCGTGTCGCGCTCGCCCGCGCGTTGGTCAAGAAACCCCGCCTCATTCTTGCCGATGAACCGACCGGGAACCTCGACCCGGATACCGGCAAAGAAGTAATGGAGATTATCAGGCGGCAGCATGCAGGCGGGACCACGGTTGTGATGATCACGCATGATCCGAATATCGCCTCGACAGCGCAGCGGACAATGAGAATCGTTGACGGAAAGATTGCGGAATAGACTGAACTACTGATGGAGGGTATGATGAATCGAAATGACGAAGAAATCAGGCAGGCGGTCAGGGAAAACTACGGCAGAGTGGCGGAGTCCACGGGGGCTTCAGGATGTGGTTGCGGTCCAACCTGCTGCAGCAAGCCATCGAGCACCGGCATTGCCGCGGCAACGAGCATGGCGCTGGGCTACAGCAGCGAAGACGTCGAATCGGTTCCCGACGGCTCGAATATGGGTCTTGGCTGCGGAAATCCGCGGGCGATTGCCTCACTCAAACCCGGCGAAACAGTCCTCGACCTTGGCTGCGGGGGCGGATTCGATTGTTTCCTTGCCGCGAAGCAAGTGGGGGAGACCGGCATGGTAATCGGCGTCGACATGACCCCTGAAATGGTTTCCAAGGCACGCGGGAATGTTGCCGAATCAAATGTCCCGAACATCGACATTCGGCTGGGTGAGATTGAAAACCTTCCTGTTGCCGACAATGCGGTTGACGTGATCATTTCCAACTGCGTGATAAATCTCTCACCCGACAAGCCGCGGGTATTCGCGCAGGCGTTCAGGGTCCTGCAAACCGGCGGTCGCCTCGCGGTATCCGACGTCATTGCCTCGTCGCCCATCCCGGAAAAGGTTCGTACCGATCTTGCCCTCCATGCCGGATGCATCGCCGGTGCTTCGACGCGGGAGGATGTCGCGGCGATGCTGCAGAAGGCCGGATTCAGCGATATTTGGGTCACGCCCAAAGAAGAGAGCAAGTCGTTCATCAAGGATTGGGCGCCGGGCAGCGGCGCGGAGAAGTATGTCGTGTCGGCGGAGATCGCGGCGGTGAAAGCAGTTTCGCGGCAATAGATCTCGATGTCGATACATTCGCGCAGGTGCCGCGCAGCATTCCGAAAAGGGGGCGCTCGGAGGTTTTTCGGTTGCTCTCCGGAGAGGGGTTTGGACGGGATTGGGGATGAGGTTTCGCGGCGCCCATACCGGCGTGGGGAAACAGGACCGGCAAATGCAGGCCACTATGCCGTCAGGCAATCATCCCTCACAAGCCTGCCTGCCGTATAGAGTGGCAGGCTGATAATACCGTTATAGCGCGAGGCGTTTTCCGCCGAGAGTCTGACCCCCACGGGAAGGCCCCGTTCCTTGAGGAAAAGGTGCATGCTTTGCATTGAGCCCCGCAGACCCGACTTGATTTCGACGGGAACAATTCTATCCGATTGCGCAATGACATAGTCGACCTCGGCGTTGGCGTCGCGTGCTTCCCGGTGCCAGTAAAACAGCCCGGGTTCAAGAAGCGGCGATGACTCCATCATGAATTGCAGCCCGGCAAAGATCTCCGCACAATGGCCGCGATGTACCATTTTTGCCGGATCGGCAATAATCATTTCCGGCAGACTGAGCCCGAGCATTCGCTGGTGGATGCCAATATCCAGAGGAATCACCTTGAAGCGTTTGTGGTCCTTATGTGCGCCCAGGGGGATTCCACGAGCAGCGGTGTTGAAAACCCGGTATACAAGACCCGCACGACACAGCAGATCGAGTGCGGCCTTTGCCGTTCGCCCGGGAATACCCGCCCCGACAGACGCATACTTGAACTTTCCACCGGCCTGGCTGCCGACGGAACGGAACGTATCACGAAGAACCAGCGGATCAATCCTGTGGGCGTATTTGGAGAAATCGTCGAAGATCGTCGTAAGAAGCGCGCCAATAAGGTCTTGACATGCACGCAAATCACGTTTTTTTGTGTACTGGTCCACAACGGCCGGCATGCCACCTGTCAGCATGTAGGTACGCATTTTCTCTGTGATTTTGCCGTGTACAGGCGCATCCAGCGGTTCCCCGGGTTTGCGATTCTGAGCGTACTCCCAGAGCGCTCCCGAGCCTTCTGCGCCCATGAACTCCCCGAAGGACAATGGATACATGAAAAGTGACTGAATTCTTCCCACACCGAACGATGGAATTTCGGAAAGCACAAACTCCAGAAGCGAACCGGCGGCCACCACATGCAACCCCGGCATGCGTTCGTGGAAAAAACGCAGCGCACGCAGGCAATTGGGACAAGCCTGGATTTCGTCAAAGAACAGCAGGGATTCTCCAGGAATCAATGGAACACCAAAAAACGCCGTCAGCTTCTCGCAAATGTCCTGGACGATCAAATCCCCCTCAAAAAAGGACTTCACTTCGGACCGTTCCTCGAAGTTGATTTCAAGAAAACGGGGAAACGTCGATCCAAGATTCCTGACAGAGTATGTCTTCCCGACTTGCCGGGCGCCGCGAACAAGGAGGACGAGCCGTTCGGGATCGTTTTTCCACGACAATAACGCTCGGTCGATTGATCTCTTCAATGGGAAACCACCCTTTCCTTTGATGAAAGTGATCTGAAAGCTCAAAGCCACAATAGAAATATAGTTTCTGCAAAAATCGGGACCTAACAAAGGTCGATAACTGCAAAAATCGGCGCCTGAAATACGCCGGGCCAAGACAAATCGGAAAAAACTGCCAGGAAATTACCCAACACCCTCTTGTGCAGGTCCGTGAGTTTCCTCAGCGGCCGTTTGAGGAGGAAGCGGAAGTCCGTCATGATTCGCAGGTTCGAGGGTGGGCCGGCCGCGACCACCTCCCGCCCGATGTCCCACGCCGTTTTCGTCCAGGGCTTGACCTCCTTTCGTTGTTGTTCTTCTTGATACCGTCGGTTCTCGCCGATTTTCTTCATCATCTCCTGATTGCTCTTTTTATCCTCGGGGGTAACGCCCCCGGGCGAGAGGCGCGGCATGGCTTCGCCGTTCCCCGTGCGGCACTCTCCACCAGGAGCGGGCCGCCTGTGGATGCCGCGGTTGAAACTGCTTCGCGGCCTGATTCTCCCGGGGGGAGTACGAATCATTGCCTCATTTGTATTATTTTCGTAGTATGAGTGGCTGGTTGGGGCCTCTACTCTGAACAATAGAGATATCGAATAAATCCGGAACTCCTTTCGCGCGGATACGGTCTTGTGTTCCGCCCATGCAAAACACGAAATGAAAGCCGTGAGGAGTATGGTGAAATCCGTGCCCACGAGCTTGCCAAGTCGCTGTTCACGAGACAAAGTAACAGGGAAACATGACGACGACAAGCCGTACATTGGATCCGGGGTGGATCGGGCGGGAAGGAGCGAAGGAAAGGGGCGGGGTGAGGAGGGGAGCGCGGGGCGGTCGAGAGGAAGAGCGGTGCGAGGTGCCCTGGCGGGGGTCGGGCGCTTCCCCGGTCCGCGCGGGTTGCATGCACGGGACACCGAGGCACTATGTGCGAGATCGCCGGGAACGTTCAACGGCGCGTTTCACCTCTTACGTCATTCGTTCGGAACTCACCTGCTGCACGGCGGGTATTCCACTCGGCAGGTGCGGATGCTTCCGGGACACAAGCATGTGAATACCACCGAGATGTACACTCATGTGTCGCCCGAATCCCCGCGTAGCATGCGCTGCCCCCTGGACAGGAAGTCGGACACTGCGCTGAAACGAGAAGCTGACTCTAAGAAAACCAACGCGTTGGGTAAGCGCTACGTGCCGCGCAAAAAACGTAACAAGCGGAGGTGACCACACATTTTATTAACAGAACATGTTCCGGATAATT
>CAZNDN010000082.1:0-18776 GCA_964571815.1 uncultured Fibrobacterota bacterium
TCACTCTTCCCCCACGCGTTTGACGCGGAGGGAGCTGGTGGCGCCGGGAGTGGATTCGGTTCCGCTGACCACGATCACCAGATCGCCCCGCTTGATCAGTCTCTTTGCCGTCAGTATCTGCTCGGCCTTGCGCTGCAGCGTGACGATCCGCGCCCGGCGCGGGAGGTGAAAGGCGGTGATGTTGCCGGCGAGAGCAAGCCGGCGAACCACCCCGCGGTCGGGTGAGAAGGCAAAGAGCGGAGCGAACGTGCGTACTTTCGACAAGTAGATCGCGGTTGCCCCCGACATCGTGAATACAATCACCGGCGCATTCCCCAGGTCGCGGCTTGCCCACGATGCGGCCTCGCACACGGCGTGAGGAGGATAGTCCCGGCGCAGCGAAAGATCTACGGGGGTCCGTCGGTAATGCTCGCTTGCTTCGGTCGCTTCCGCGATCTTGACCATCGTCTCCACGGTAGCGCGCGGGTAGCCGCCCACGGCAGTCTCGCCCGAGAGCATGACCGCGTCGGCGCCGTCAAGTATCGCATTCGCCACGTCGGCCGCCTCGGCCCGGGTCGGCCGTGCATGCTCGATCATGGACTCCAGCATCTGCGTGGCAACGATCACCAGCCGGGCGCGGGAATTGGCCTGCGCAATCAGCCGTTTCTGCAGAAGGGGCACTTCGGCCGTCGAAGTCTCCACGCCCAGATCGCCGCGCGCGACCATAATCCCGTCGCACGCAGGAAGAATGGACTCGATCTCACGGGCCGCCTCCGGCTTCTCCACTTTCGCGATGATCCCCACCGGGCTTCGTGCCCGGTCGACGGCTCGCCTCAAGGCCTTGATATCGTCGGCGCTCCGCACAAACGACAGTGCAATGTAGTCGAATGCCCCGCAACGGAAGATAAACTCCAGGTCGCGGCGATCCTTGGCGGTCAGGGATGGAAGACGCAACGTCGTTTGCGGGAGGTTGACGCCTTTGCGCGAGCCGTAGCAGCCCTCGCCGCGCACCTCGCATTCAGCCGTCCCGCCGCGGCGGTTCACCCGCCTCACCCGCAGTTCCACAGCCCCGTCGTTGAGCAGCACCGGCTGCCCCGGCTTCAGGTCATCGCACAACCCCGCATAGTCCACACAGATCCGGCGCTCATCGCTCAGACATTGTCCCGGCATTACCTGCACCCGCGCGCCTTTCTTGAGAAAAACCTCCCGATCGTCGGCGGTCCTTCCCGTTCGAATCTTCGGACCCTGCAGGTCGGCCAGCAGCGCCGGGGTTCGCCCCGCCGCGCGGGCTTCCCGGCATACGGTCTCGACCCGGTCCGCATGTTCCTCGTGCGAGCCGTGCGAAAAGTTGAACCGGAAAACGTCAACACCCGTTCGCACCAGGGCTCGCAGGGTAGGGGCCGAAGTGGTCGACGGACCCAGCGTGGCAACAATCTTCGTTTTCCTCACAGCCGCCGTCATGGCCTCCCCGCTTCCAGCGCAAAGCCGCTGCCATGCGCCTCCGACCCCGCGCCGGCCCCCGCTCCCACCGCCGGCTTCCTCCCGCCGGGACTCGCGAAAATCCCGCACCACCATTCCCCTTCTTCCGCCTCCTCTTCAAGAGTAAATCCGCATCGGCGCGCCTCCTCGCACGCCCGCCTGTGTTCGATGCAGAGAATCCCCGACCAGATCAGCACGCCCCCCGGCCTCAGGAAACCGCGGATATCGGAGAGAAGAGAAGTGGATCGGTCCATGAGCATGTTCATCACCACAATGTTCCAGCACTTCGCCGGTTTGAGCGCCTCGACCGTGCCGATCACAAAATGAATCCCGCCCGGAGCCGGATTGGCATGGAGGTTACGCACCATCTCCCCGCGCGCACCGGGATCGACCTCGACACCGGTGCAGGACACCGCCGTGCAGGCGCGCCCCACAAGGCAGAGAATGCCGGTTCCCGAGCCGATATCAAGTACACGCGCGCCGTCGGAGCGGGATACCACCGCGGCCAGCGCCTGAGCGGAGAGCCGTGTTGTCTCGTGGTAGCCCGTACCGAAGCTCATGCCGGGCTCGATCCGCAACCACAATTCGTTGCCGACCATGGAAGGGTTCAGCCAGGAAGGGCTTACCCAGATTGAATCGCACAGCCTGACGGGCTCAAGACTCGCCCGCCAACGGGCCTGCCAGTCGCGCGGGGGTACCTGCTCCAGCTTGACGTGTTCAATCCCCGGGGCGCTTTTGAACCACCGGGCTACCGCCGACGCCTCACGGCGATTGTCAAACCAGCAGCGCAGAAGCGTCCGGTCGCCTTCCGCCCGCTCTTCGCACCCACAAAACCCCGGCCTTTCCGCACAGAGTGCCGGCAGAATCTCCAGCGCCTCCGCCGCGGGCGCAATCAACACGTCAAGGCAGAAATGCTCGCCGGTTCTCTTCCGTGTACGGATTGGATTATCCCGCACCCAGTTCACGGGTCCGCTTGATGGCACAGTACTCCCCGCACATGCTGCAAAGCCTCTCCTGCGTCGCCGGGAGCGACTTCCGGTACTCGCCCGCTTTGACGGGATCGATGCACAACCCGATCATCTTCTCCCAGTCCAGCTCGGTTTTTGCCCGGCTGATTTCGTGGTCCCATTCGATTGCACCGGGGTGCCCGCGGGCAATATCGGCGGCATGAGCGGCAATCCGCGAAGCTATCACCCCTTCCTTCACATCGTCAAGCGACGGGAGCCTGAGGTGTTCGGCAGGCGTGACGTAGCAGAGGAAATCGGCGCCGGCCATGCCGGCAACGGCTCCTCCAATGGCCCCGGAGATATGATCGTATCCCGGGGAGACATCGGTGACCAAAGGGCCGAGAACATAGAAGGGGGCCCCCTTACAGAGGCTCTTCTGGACCTGCATATTGGCCGCAATCTGATCCAGAGGAACGTGGCCGGGCCCCTCGACGAAAACGCCGACATCTCGCTCCCGGGCCCGAATAACAAGCTCACCCAGCGTTACCAGCTCCTGGAGCTGGGGACGGTCGGTTGCGTCGTGGAGGGCCCCCGGACGGAACCCGTCGCCGAGGCTCAGAGCAACATCGTACTCCCCCGCAAGCTCCAGCACGTCGTCGAATCGCTCATAGAGCGGGTTCTCGGCATCGTTGCGCCTGATCCACTCCATCATGATCGTCCCGCCCCGGCTTACCGCGCCCGCCAGACGGTTGGAGTCCAGGTACTCAGCAACACTTCGTCGCGTGACACCGCAGTGGAGCGTGAGGAAATCGACCCCCTGACGACAGTGATTCTCCACGACCTTCAGAATATCGTCGGCGCCCAACTCATACAGGGGAACGCCCCGCTCGCGAGCCAGCGAACCCATGTCGTACACCGGAACCGTGCCCAGCGGTACGGGACACGCGCGGAGAAGCTCGAGGCGAATCTCTTCGATGTCGCCTCCCGTGGAAAGGTCCATGATCGTGTCGGCGCCGCTGTCCACCGCACACCGCATCTTCGCGACCTCCTCGGCCACCGAAGCACGGGACGAAGAACTCCCGATATTGGCGTTGACCTTGATCCCGGTTCCCGCCCCAAGGGCCACGGGCTTGACATCATGCGTGCAATTGCGCAGGATGACCACGGTACCGTCGGCAACCCGCAAGCGAAGCGTCTCGGGCTCCATGTTTTCGACGCGGGCAACCGATTCGATTTCCCTGCTTACCACACCCTGTTTCGCTTCCTCGATTCTCAGCCTCATCGCTTCCTCTCCACCGCCGCCGGGAGCCCGCGGGTACATGCTCGATGTGCGGGAAACCGCCCACGGCGCTGCTCAACACCGGCAAACGCCCCGTGTCCGACTGCAACGACCGCATTCGTATAAATATAACTCCAGACCTCGAAACGCCCCCGATCGCAGGTAAGCCTCCCCACCCCCCCCCGGCCGCGGCGACTCGGGCCACGTCTCTCCGCGACCGGCAACGGGAGCGCGCGTACTTGGCACCGATCCCGCGAGATGATACACTAGTGACGTTGCGGGCCGAAGATTGCGATTGAGGCAGTCAGGATCTATTTTTATCCGTTTGTTCACGGTATCTTCCGAAGGGGGACAGGGTGAAGAAAAAACTAACCAAAAAAGAGCTGGAGCATTTCAAGAAGAAACTTCTGTCGGAAAAAAAACGGGTACTTGAGGAAATGGGAGAACTTTCACAATCCAATCTCAAGCATTCGATCAGCGAGCAGTCCGGAGAAAACTCCCGCTACAGCTACCACCTGGGTGATGTCGCTTCTCTGTCGTACGACCGGGAGTTCTCCATGGGGTTGGCAGAACGGCAGCAGAAATACCTGGCCCAGGTTGTGGAGGCCCTGGAACGTATCGACGAGGGCACGTATGGTATCTGCAAGGTTACCGGAGAATTGATCCCCCTGGAACGTCTTGAAGAGGTTCCCGTTGCCAAGTATTCGGTCAAGGGAAAAGAGATACTGGAACACCAGCGGCAGAGATAATCCGGGTCCGACCCCCGAGAAATCCCCGTCCTCGTCCCTGAGGAAACATCTCCGTGCCCCGATTGCGGCCGCCGGCGGGGTGCTTACGGCGTCCATGGTTGCCGGCGCCCTGTTCGGTTCTCCATCGATTCGAACCGGGAGATCAACGACACAGGTCCATACCGATTCCTCGGGCACCATCCTTATCCATACCCCCGCTTCAGAAAAGAGAGCCCTGCGAAAGTCGCTTGCCCGGCGGGCCCGGATCCCGTCCTTTTCGTTGCGTCGCGATCTCGGTGCAATCCTCGATTCACTCGGGTTCTTTGCATCAACGCGCGACTCCACCGGTCCGGACTCGGTCCACGTGTTCACCGGCCCGCGAAGCACGGTCGATTCAATCGGCATACAGTGTGAAATACCGGTTCCTCTGGATTCTCTCGGCCGGGGCCGGTTTCCGGGCCCCTACGATGCGGGAGCGGTTGATGCTCTGGCCGGAACAGTAGCATATTATCTCGCCACGCGGGGGTATCCGTTCGCTCTCGTGCGCATACAACCGCCACGGCCGTGTGCCGGGAAAGAGAGCGTATCGGCCGATTCCGGGGGAGGCCTGTGTATCACCTATACGGTCACACCCGACCAGCGGTGCGTGTTCGGGGAGGCGCGTTTTATCGGGGACTTCACGACCAGGCCGTCGCTGCTGGGGCTCGAGACGACCTGGCACCGGGATTCGACCTTCGATATCGGCAAGGTCGATGTGTCGACACGACGCATGGTCTCGCGGGCATACATAACCTCCGCCTCGACCGGACCACCCCGTATCTTATACAAGAACGTATCCGGGCCGGGCACACCGGGAAAGGATACCGATCAACACCCCCCGAGAGTAAGCATACCGATTCGTGTGGAAGACAGATCGGGTCTCGGACTGGACGGCGCGCTCGGATACGAATCGGGAGCCGGACAATCCGCCCTGATTACCGGGACCCTGGACCTGTCGCTGCTCAACGTGTTCGGGACGGGTGAGGCGGCGGTGCTGCGGTACGAGGGCGATCGTACGCTGCAGCTCTTCGACATGTCGGTGCACAAGCCGTGGCTGGGTTCGCTGCCGCTGTTTGGGAGCGCCGGATTCGGTCTTGAAGTGCGGGAGAAGGAGTACGGGTATTTGCACGGCATGCTTGAGACGCTCGTGGAGATTCGTCCTCTGTGGCAGGCGGGACTGGCGCTCAAGGGACATGAGACGCAACAGAACGCCACGGCCGCGCAGAGCACGTTCTATGGCGGGGAGCTGATCCTGGCCCGGCTCAGAGAGCCTCGGCGCTCGGGAATCCGCACGCATCACCTCCGAATCGCCACCGGATCGGGCGTTGCGCGGAGATCGGGCCGGCAGTACGGTCGATGGCATGTGGATTTCACCGCGGGCACGCACCTGCCCGTGGGTCTGCGGAACGCAGCTTCGTTTGAGGTGGTTTCAAACACTCTGGTGAGCCGCGAGGACACGCTTGCTGATGTCGAGCTGTATCGCGTGGGCGGTCATGAATCCGTCAGGGGCTACACCTACAATGAATTCCCTCTTCGAAGCGTATTTTACATCCGGAGTGAGTTCCTGCGCTATTTCGGGGCGCGGAATGCGGTCTATCCCCTGCTCGACGGAGGCGTGGGGTTTCGAGACAAACTCGGGCTCCGTCGGCGCGACAGGACCCTCATGCTGGGATACGGGCTGGGTGCACGGATTCCGGTACGTATCGGCACGGTCTCGGTGGAATGGGCGCGCAACTACCGCGAGACCAGAGGCTTCGGGCGGGTGCACCTCGGATTTCGCAATGCGACGGCCGATGCGGTGGAGATGGTTCGATGATACGATTTCTTGCAACCTGTTGTGCGGCGTTGTGTATCCCGGTGGCGGCCGAGGACTCCTCGTGCCCCTTCAACCATGACGCATGGGAGGAGGTGTCCTCCCGACGCCGGCGCAGAATTCTGGGTACCGCTGATGTGTCATCGCTTGACGTGCCCTGTGTGGCGTCGTTGCTGATACGGCTTGCTGAATCGCCTCGACCTCCGGTTTCGCCCGCGAGCGTACTGGAAAACCTGGTGACGACCCGCGGGCGGCTCCCGCGCGAGCTGCCCTTCGAACTCATACGGTTTCCGGAATTCGACTCCAGGCCCGACCTCGTCAAGCTTGTGGCCGAGATGTGGGAAGCCGACCACGGGCCGTTTCGCCGCGCGCTCGACAAGGCTCGAGGTGAGGGAGCGATGCAGACTGCCGACAGCTTGTATGAGTTCATGGATCGGGCCGGTATGCTCAGCACCTTTGACGTGTTGCGGTGGGCGGAGTGCACATCGGTGCTGGAAAGGCCCATCGAGGCGGCAAGGCTTCTCTGCCGCGTGTCGCGGGAAGAATCCCGGTTTTCCCCCATTGCGCGCAGACAGCTCCGGGAGATGCTGGAGGATGCCGATTCCGCCTCGGTCGTCGCCGTGCTGTCGGAGTACCGCCGTTGCATGTCGGCATCCGAAAAGGTCGATGACGTCGAGCTGTACCGCCGGCTTGCGGATACGTACTACGCATCGGGGCTCTACCGGCAGGAAGCGCTGATGCTGGCCGAACTGGCCGACCGGGACGGCGGCACGCAGACACGCGGCTTGCTTGACGTCGCCGGGCGCAACCTCCAGCGCGGACTTCCCCGCGAGGCAGTCTTTGCCGGAAGGCTGGCCTGGAGCCGTGCTGAGGATACGGCGCCCCGCCTGCAATGCGCGGCGCTGCTGGCACGTGCCTGGCAGGCCCGGGGAATCGACGATTCGGCCGCCGTATGGGCGCGTCGCGCCCGGTTCGGCGGCTTGTCGCGGCCCGATCGGGCCGTCGAGCTTTTTCAAACCTCCGGTCTCCTTCGAGCAGCCGACAGTGTGCTGCAGACAATGCCGGCATCCGTGATACGCGATACCCTCATGATCCGGCAGCTCATTTTCGCCGGCGAACTGGACCGTGCGGAGCAGGCGGCCGGCAACCTGAGACGTCTTGCGCGATGGAAAGGCCGTACCAACGAGCGTCTTCTCTGGGAGGCACGAACCCTGCTTTTCAACCGAAAGGTGCCCCGGGCCCGGCAGTGTATCGATTCCTTGCGCTTCGAACCGTCATGGGACAAAGCCGGGGAGGTGCTGGGCTACCGATACCGTTTGGGTAAGCTTTCGTCCTCGTTCGACGCGGCCGCCGACTGGGGGACGATTGAGCGGTTTCTCTACACAGGCCGGCCCGACAGGGCCGCTTCGACGGTGCGGCTCGCCTCCTACCCGCCCGATATTGCCGAGCCGGCGGCGCTCAGGCTTGCCGGGGGATTCGTGGAACAGGGAGACGCGGAAGCGGCACTGCAGGTACTTCGCACGCACGCTCCCGGGGGATCCTCACCCGAATACCGATTCATCAAGGGCGCCGCCCTGCTGCGACAGGGTCGCAGACAGCAGGCACGGTCATTGCTGGAAGAGCTTATTTTGTCGTTTCCACGGGATGTATTTTCCAGTAAGGCTCGGGTGTTGCTGATGAAACTCGACCGCGGATAGGGAGACGTCGGGCGGAGGAACCATGAGTATTCGGTGGATCAGAAACGTTGTCGTAGACGGCGAAAAGACCGCGCTGGAAATCCAGTTGGGAGAAAAGCGCATAGGCGACAAGTGTTACACGCGCCTGGGCGGTGAAGTGGAGCGGTGGTTCAACAACACCGGTATCGAGCGTGAAGACATCATCCGGCAGGGAATGGAGATTCTTAAGAGACGACTCGCCGGGAAGAGTGTCACCTACCCCGACGAGAGGGAATTCGATTGGGGATAGCCGAGGCCGGCGGGACGGGTATGGGTGGAAATGACCCATTGCGCGGAGAAGGGCCGGAACCTATTTTCTCATTGTCATGAGGTAGCAAAGGGGCGGCGACCATCCACATCGAGGGGCGCGGTTTTCCCCGGAGGAGAGAAAGAGGCTGTGCAGATAGAGACCCATCTTCTGTTCTGGATTGTCCAGTTGTTTGTTCTGCTTCTCGGCATTTCGCTCGGGCGAACAATCATTCTCCTGCGGATTCGCAAGGAAGAGAGCAGAAAGAAGGAGCTTGAGCAGGCAATGCTGGAGAAGAGGACGGAGCTGCTTACCAGGGGAAAAGAGAAGGTGGACAATCTGGATGATATGCTGTATGCCGCCCGGGTTCGCAAGGAAATCGACGATATCATCCGCAAGAATGAAAACCCCTGAATCCCCCCTCTCGCTCGCGATGCATACGCTTCCCGTTTGCCCGGGAAGCCGATGGTGAGTGTCTCAGGCGTTTTCCCGAAAATAAAGGTTGACAAAACGTCGACTTTTCATTATACTTCCGGCATACGCCCCAGGGGAAAATTTTCGATTCTGTGGGTTTTCGGAGGGAAAGGAGGTGAGGAGCATGCTGCACGATGAGCACTTTGATGCGGACGAAATCTTGCGCGACGTCGACGAGAGCGTCGATGACGGCGAGGGAATGTTCGATGATGACATGCGGGAGCTGGATTTCGACAACATCCATCAGGAGAACGCGAATTTCGTCGAAATGGCCGGTGACCTCGACACTGCTGAAGATCTTTGGGAGTAATCGGGAGGTATCGGGGCTCACGTGCGGGCGGCACCGGCGCTTTTTCGTGAGCTGTTTCCGGAGTGACGGCCGCCTCAGGGGAGTCTGCTCATGACGGTTTCTCCATCAGCGGCATACTTTGTCTCCGATGCACATCTGGGCATTTCGCTGCCTCCTCACGACAACCGGGAAACGGACCTGATCGGGTTCCTTCGGCGCTTGGAGGGCAACGCCACCCACCTGTTTATCCTGGGCGATCTGTTTGATTTCTGGATTGAGTACCGCCATGCCGTCCGGCCGGAGTATTTCGAAGCACTCTACGCTCTGCGGCGTCTGAGCGACGCCGGCACCCGGATCCACTACCTCATGGGCAACCACGACTTCGCTCTGGGCCCGTTTCTCGTGGATCATGTGGGACTGCGCATACACGAGCACTATCGTTGCGAGACGCTGCAAGGTCGAAAAGTTTACCTTTTCCACGGTGACGGACTGATTCGGGCCGACTACGGCTACCGTATCCTTAAGAGAATCCTCCGCAACAAGCGCAATCAGCAACTGTACAGGCTTCTTCATCCCACCCTTGCGATCGGACTGGCAAGTTTCTTTTCCGGATCCAGCAGGGCGCTGCTCGCCCGCCGCTGCGGACCCGAAGTGCTGAGGGAATACCGACGGCATGCCCGGGAGCTTCTCCGCCGCGATAACGATATCGTCGTGTTCGGACACACCCATGCTCCCGAAATCACGGAGTGGGACGACGGTACGTACTGCAATTGCGGAGAGTGGATACGGCAGTACACCTACGCGGTCATGCGCGAAGGGCGGATCAGCCTGTGGCGTTACCACCCGGAGGGTGACGACGAGCGGATAGGGCCCTCCGCGAAGAGTTGAACCCGGTTCGCAAACCCCGGGCCTCGGGGAAGCCGCTCTTCGAGCCCTCCCGATCCATCATCCTCCCCTCTCCCCCGGCCGAGGCCCTCCCGCGGCCAAGCCCGCGTGCGGGACTGCCGCTTCCGTGTGTTTCTCGTATTTGCTTCAGCCCTTGACCGTGCCTCCGAGAGTACATTTCCGAAATCGTTGAAAGCTCGCCGCTACAAACGATATAATAAGTGGTGCCCGCGGCCGGGCCTTTTGCGGTAACTGCCGCACCTGAATCGGAGCCGTCAGGATATGATCAGCCTCATGCTGACAACGTCAAACGTACGGGAAAAGCAGATTCTCAAGATGGCCTTCTCACAACTGGGTGTTGAGGTCACGGTGTTTGAGCCGAACTACCGGACCTACCTCAGGATGTTGAAACTCACGCCCGATATCGTGTTGATGGAGATCCCGCGAGTCTGCACCGACCATCTGCATTTCGTAAAGATGATCCGCACGCACAAGAAAACAAAGAGGATTCCGCTGGTCGGCTACGGGAACCCAATCGACCAGGCACTGCTCAAGGGCATTCAGCGGGTCGGCGTGGCCGACTATGTTCGCCGGCCGCTCAAGTTCACGCAGCTTGTATCCCTGATGGACACCCGCCTTCGGGCCATGGATAAGTCAATCAAGGATTCCCGGAAGGTCGAGAAGAAAGATCGCGAGGGCGACAGCAAACTGATCATGGATTCGGATACGCTGCCGACGAAGAAAATCGAGATTATGGTTTCCCATGTTGCCGGCCTCATGGCCTTCCCCTTCACGGTGGCCCGGGTGCTGAAACTCGCCGAAGACGAACGTTCGGGGGCCGTGGACCTGGCAAAGGTGATCCAGTCGGATCCCGTCATTTCCGCCAACGTGCTCAAGGTATCCAACAGCGTCTTTTTCTCCGGCGCAAATAGGCAGATCAGCGGTATCAAGGACGCGATTGTCCGAATCGGTTTCCGCGAGACCAAGCGCGTGGTCATGGGCATGGCGGTCATGAACCTTTTCGACGATGAAAATCGCAACCGCGGCTTCAACAAGATGGATTTCTGGTATCACTCGCTGGCAACCGCAATCGTCGCCGAACGTATCGCAAAACGCATGGGGAAGATCAGCGCCGAGGATGCGTTCCTGGCGGGGCTGCTTCATGATTTCGGCATGATCCTGCTCGATGCGTTCTTTCCGGAAGTGCTCGCGGCGGTACTGGACAAAACGGCCGATAACGGCTCTCTTTTTATCGACAACATGATGGCCCTGCTGGGCATCACCCATAATGATGTCGTGCAGGAACTGTTCGCCATGTGGAAGATGCCTCGACAGGTCACCGAAGGCGTTATCCGCCAATATGAGTACTATGCCTTGCGGGAGAAACTCGACGAGGGAGGGCTTCGTGTGGCCACATGCGTGGGCGCCGCCAACATGATCGCCAAGGCCATGGGCATCGGCGAAGAATGCGATCTCTACGTTCGGCCGGTCGACAACTGGATCTTTCGGGAAGCGGGAATGCCGGCGGGCCTCACCGATGAAACCATGGAGAGCATTGTGGGTGATGTGCGCCTGTTCCGGCAGTTCCTCAAGCTGGAAGACAAGCCATTCCTGAAGAAGGCTGAAGGGTTTGAAGGGGCCGAAAAGAGACGATTCGGTTTTGCCAACCCGCCGAAATCGCTCTTTGCCGCGCCGGCGCTCTACCTGAAGCGACAGGGGGCGGAGGTCCGCCGACTGTCGGCCGGCGACGACCTTACGAAGTGCGACGGGGAGCTTGATGCGGTGGTCGTATGGGCCGGAGACAAGACGGGAGCCGAGAAGATAGAGCCGTTCCGCCACCTGGTGAAGCGGTCGGACAAACCCCTGCCCTCCGACGCCGAGCCGGATTTTGCGCCCGTGATGGTCTTTGCGAAGGAGGGATTCAAGCAGGGGGGTGGAGAAGCCCTCTCGGACGTGTCCCTGCTCTCGCAGAGCCTCGATCTGAGGCTGATGGACCGGGCCGTGGTGGAAGTGCTTCAGGGACGAAGAGTCGACTACCTGGCGGAGCAGGCCGACGGGGTGGATGAAGAGGCATTGAAGGAAAAGGATGTCGCGGCCAACTGAAGCTCCCTGTGCACTGACGGACATTTCACTCGTCCGTGACGAGAGGTAACATGATCCCGGGAAGGAATGGACGTGGAAGCAATTGCCTTGGATAGTCTCTCTCCGGGCACGGTGGTCGACCGCGACCTGTACTCCTCCAAGGGAACGCTCCTGATCGCCGGGGGGTCGACCATTTCCCGGGACCACCTCGATAAACTCCGGAAGCTGAATGTCTTTGAAGTTTACGTGGAAAGGAAAGAGGAAAAAGATGACCTCGACACCCTTCTTTCGAGGCAATTCGAGGAGCTGGATGAGCTTGAACCGGAACCAGGGAACCGGGAGTCCTCGCCGCCGGACGAAGGTGCCGGAGCGCGAGAAAGGGCGAACACGGACTTCTCGCCCCGGAAGCGTCCCCGAAAGCAGCTCACTCGTGCCGTGCGCGAAGCCCCCCTGGAAGAACTGAAGGCAAGCCCCGCTGTTCTGGAAGCCGACAAACGGATCAGGGAAGCCCGAACACCGGACCGGCCGTTCGGCAAGGCCCTGAAGGAGACAATCAGCCAACCGGCTGTTGGAGAGCGCACCGAGGAATACAAGCAGAACGTGATCGCCTCATACGAGGAAGCGCTTCAAGAAACCAAAACGATACTAAACGCCGTCTCGGAAGATAAGCTCATCACGATCAAGGATATCGCACCGGTGGTCAGACAGCTCGTCGCTCTGTTCGTCACCGATCACAATATTGTGCTGAACCTTGCGGGCACCCGGTCGTCGGGCGAAGACTACATCTACCACCACAGCCTCAACGTGTGTCTCCTCTCGATCAACATCGCCGCCTCATACGGATACAACGAGCGGCAGGTTGAAGAAATCGGCATTGCGGCACTGCTGCACGATGTCGGCATGCTGGCGGTTCCCGCCCGGATCAGGCTTCACACGGGTCGCTTCTCGCGGGAGGACTGGTACGAGGTGCAGAAGCATCCGATCCTGGGTCTGCATCTTCTCGAAGAGATCACGGGACTGCCCGATTCGGCGGGGCTGGTTGCCTACCAGACGCACGAGCGGGAAAACGGAAAAGGGTATCCGAAACAGCGCGTCGGCCGTCTCATTCACCGGTTCGCCAAACTGGTGCAGTTGGCCGATGTCTACGAAGCGATGTCGTCGCCGCGGCCGCACCGTGAACCGCTGGTACCGTACCGGGCCATGGAAAACCTGGTGAAGATGGCCCGGCAGGGGATTGTATCCTCGGAGTTTCTCACCGCCTTCCTCGATTACACCTCGCTGTTTCCCGTGGGAAGTATCGTGCAGCTCAGCGACGGGCGCATGGGGAAAGTCGTCGCGGCCAACAAGTCACGCTATGCCAAACCCGTGGTCAGCATCCTGACCAATTCCAGGGGCCGACTCAAAGCGCGGAACGAGGTCGAGGCCGTGGACCTGCTGCGGCAACGGGACGTCCAGATCAGCCGGGCACTGCCCATGGTCTACCTTCAGAACGTGGGGCCCATGGACGGGTTCTGAGCCGACCGCGTTTTCGAGCCCTCAGGTGATCGTCTCCGCAAGCCAGGCCAGAAGCTCTTCTTTCATTTCGGGGCGCTGGAGACCGAAGAGAACATTGGCCTTGATGAAGTCCAGTTTGTTGCCGATATCGTAGCGCCTCCCGTCGAGCACCAGACCGTAGAAGGCCCGGTCGTTGAGCATCAGACGCATGGCATCGGTAAGCTGCACCTCACCGCCCGTACCCTCTTCTGTTATGTCAAGGTAGTCGAAAATCCCGGGTTTGAGCACATACCGGCTGGCAATGGAGAGGTTGGTCGGTGCTTCTTCGGGCGCGGGCTTTTCCACCAGATCGCTCAGCAGCATCACGCCGTCTCCGAGGTCCCTGCCCGCGGCAATGCCGTACCGACTCACCTGCTCGTGAGCAACTTCCTCAAGCGCAATGACCCCTTCGCCGAACCTCTCGAACACCGAAACGAGCTGTGCCGTCAGCGGCGTGCCGGCCGCGGTCCGGGCAAGTGTGTCGCCCAGCAGCACGGCAAACGGCTCGTTGCCGACATGACTGCGGGCGCACCGAACCGCATCTCCCAGGCCCCGCTGCTCCTTCTGCCAGACGAAATGGATATCGGCCATGGAGGCAATCGATTTGACCCGGGCGCAAAGCTCATGTTTTCCCTTGTCTTCCAGGCGCTGTTCGAGATCGAAATTCCGGTCGAAATGCTCTTCGATCGCCCGCTTGCCCCTCCCGATAACCATCAGGATGTCGGTGATTCCCGAATCGACGGCTTCCTGCACCACGTACTGGATAACCGGGGTGTCGACAATAGGGAGCATTTCCTTGGGCTGCGACTTGGTTGCCGGAAGAAACCGGGTGCCGAATCCGGCGGCCGGTATCACGGCTTTCTTGACTTTCTGCATTGGTTCAGTCCCGGTCACGATTCGATGGGTACTCGACAGTTCTCCCACCCGCGGGGTGACGCCGGCGCCTTGACCGCCGCGCCCCTTTCGCAACTTACATTTTGACATGCGGTTTGATTACCGCAACCTTGTTTTCGCGCATCGCCTTCTGCAGCCTGAGATACATTGCATCGTCGGAATACGTGCCGATAATCGCCCCGCCCGAGCCGGTGAATTTCGCGCTCGCGCCCGTGCTGCGCGCTGTTTCCACCATCGTGCGATTGCCCGGGCTGATCCGGCACACCTCGGCGCGCAGATCGAAATTGCGATTCATGAGCGGACCGAGTAGTTCGGTGTTGCCGGTTTTCAGGGCCGACGCGAACCGGTCGGTGAGGGAAGACCATTCCTCGATAGCCGCAAGCACCCTCTTGTCTCCCGAGCGGTACCGGTGGGCGAGCCTGCCGTGCGTCACCTCCGACCCCTCGGCGAGGTCGGTCCGGTATGCAAGGTAGAAATTGGGAATCGTGGAAACCGGCAGTCGCGAGTACCGGCCGTACCCGCGCGTTTCCATGAGTTCGCGATTGAAATCCATGGCAATAAGGCCGCCGTCGAAGGCCTGCGCCACGCGATCCTGCAACCCCGCCCCGATCAACAGCTCGTCCTTTTCCACCGCAAGGACAAGATTCGCAAATGAATGGACGGGAATCTCCAGGCCGTAAAACGCCGCCATGGCCCGCACCGCCGCGGTGATAATCGCGCTGGATCCGGCAAGGCCCAGCCGGTGCGGGATGGTGGAGTGGTAGCGAAGGGTGAAGTTGTTCTTTTCCAGGGCAATGTCGTGCTCGCGACAGTACTCGTAGAAGAGCTTCACCGCGGCTTTCAGAAGACGTATCCCGCCGTAATACCCGTACGTCTTGACATCGTGAAACACGTGCTCCAGGGACCGGAACGTCGAGTGGTCCCGCTCGCTGGGCATAATCTGCAGGTCGGGCGACTCATACAGCGTGACCTCCGCATGGAAGTCGGTAAAAACGAAAGCGATCGTCTTGCCGTAGTACCCGTCGGAAGGATTGCCGATCAGGGCGGCACGAGGATAGGAGCGGTAGTTGAGTATCATGCCGGCTTACCGATTCAGTTGCATTGCCGGGGCGATGCTGCCGCCCCGCACTGTTGGCGTTGAAATGTCCGGCTGTGTCACCGACCGCTTACTGAATCGATTCCGGTCGACAGTCCCGCCGGGGAAGCACGGAGATTATAAAAATATTCCGCCCGCGGGCCGGAGTCAATTCGCCGGCCCATACCGGGGCTTTCATGAGGGCTCACGGTCGCGAAAAGATATGAGGCGCGGTCGTTTCCCCCTGGCCCCTAAAAACGAAGCCGGGCAAGTAGTCCCACGCCGTCGCCGCCGCGCACGGTGGGCACAAGAGAAAACGCCGGCTCTCCTTCGTGCTCTTCCACCTTGTCCCGCAGTCTCTTTACGTACACTATCGACTTGATACAGGCAATTCCCCACAACGCGTCGCGGCCCAGTCCGAAGACGGATCCCACCACAGCCGTCGAAGGGTCTTCGGTCAGCTCGACCGAGAGATTGGAGATCAAGGCGCCCCCGGCACAAATCCAGCCGAGGCCGTAGAACAGCCATACGCGGTTTCGGGGCGGATTCTTGTAGCTGTAGGTGTATTCATCGTAGGCCTTGGACGCCTGCGTACAGGCAACCGGTACTCCCACCATTCGCAGTGCCGTAACCGCTCCGCCCGCGGTCGAAAGCATGATTGCCCCGCCCGGGCCGATTGTATCGACATCCGCCCCGGCGATAATGGCTCCCACGGCAAGATCGATACCTGCACCGGTAAAAAAGGCGGCCGTCCCACCGACCGCCTTCCGACGATATTCGGAGAAATTCAACGACGACGTCGCGAACTCGCTGATATACCGCGACCCTTCACCTTCGGGCGGCTGCAACAGTTCCCGCGTGGCCCTATCAACCGGTTTCAAGGTGGTATCCGTTTCGCTCTCCTGAGCAATGCCGGAGAAGAGAATACCCGAGAAGACAATCACCGCAACCGGGAATGCCCAACAGATTCCCGGCACCATAGCCGCCGCAATTCGAAGGAAGCCCGCAGTTTGCTTCCGGAAGCAACCACGCATTTCGTGTACCCAACGGTGCGCATCAACTGTCGATTCCATCCGCATAGTAGTCCTCGTTGTCACTCAACCCCGCACATGAAGGTGCTGTCGGCGGCTGGTTTTCCGGTCCCGTTCCACGTTTCCTTCCCGGCCACAGGAAAGGTTCCCGGTGTGCACGGTAGTGGAGCTGGAGCCCTCCCTTGCGACGGCACCAATTGCGCCTCGTATCAATACGGCCCCCGGGGCAAGCTGAGAAGCATGAGCACAGTCAGCACACCACCGAGTACCCGGAGAGTCACGGCGGCGGCATTAACTCCCGCGTCCAGCAGCTCAAACCGGACCCGGTACACTACCGCGGTGGGGCCGGATCCTTCTGGAGCAGGATTGAAGGGAATCTCTCTGAGCCTGCGAATGACCTGATTCTGCAGTACGGTGTCGCCGACCGTTGATTTCAGTTTGGTCACATGGGTGACCTGCCCCGCCTCGTCAATTCCCATGAGCAGGTACAGGTCACCGAAAATCCACAGGCTCTGATCCAGACGTTGCCGCTGATACTGATAGAAAATCGCTTCTTTGCCCTGAAGGTGTTCATAGATCGATTTCGCCGTCCTGGCCCCTTCGACCACGTACAGTATCTTGTTCAGTTCGCAGATCGAATCCAGGAAACCACGATCATAAGCAATTGGAACCGAATCGATATCATCCTCCCGGGAATCCGGAGTATCCACAACCTCCGGCGCAATTCCCAGCACAGCCGCCACCGTGTCCGCTATCCCCGAAACAGCCTCGTCAAGAGCCAGGCTCATGGTCGCGGCTACGCCCGGTCCGGTGGGGGGCAACTCGCCCGGACGGGTTATTCCGGTGGAGTCACGACAATTCAGAAGCGTCTCGTCACCGCGATCGAGGCGAATCCGCATGGAAAGATCGGCCATGTAGTAATTGACATTGGCACGGGCCGATGCCGAAATCACCGTCCCGCTCAGGACCGGGGCCCGCGTTCCGGCTCGGGCGGTAATCACCGCCATACCTCGGCGGGTCAACTCCCGCCTGATTTCATCGGTTATCCAGGGGCCCAGGGGTTGGGACAAAGAGACCTGCGAGCTGTCTTGAAAGCGAAGCCCTCGTTTCAGCAGCAGACTGTCGGTGATTCGGCGCTTGTCGGTGAACTCCTCGACCACGATAGCGTCCCGTGGGCCGGTAGTGTCAACCGAACGCTCGTCGGACGAGGCGGCCTCGGAGGGATACGGAAGTGAAACGGAGGTTATTTCGCTGGAGCACCCCGGATGAACAAAGCACACCGCGCACGGAAGCAACACCGCTAACCATCTCAGCCGGCCTGCCGACGCCCGCATTCGAAATCGTCGCAATGGCATCTCGCGCATTCGCATAGTCCGATCGATACGGCCCCGCCTCCACCGATTCAGGGTCTTCGTCCCAGGCGCAGCGCCGCCGCACCCCGATGCGAGCCGGGTCCCGGCCGTTGCACGAACAGGGGCGACCACCGTTCTCCGGCGTGCAGCAGCGTTCATTCCGGTCGCCCGGATCGGCATTTGCGTTAGTGGCCCTTTCGTTCAGCCCCCAAAATAATTCCTCTCTTCGAAGCCAGTCAAACGATGAGAAAGCGAAAGCTTACCGGACCACCTGGTCCGGCAAGCCGGTGTCGTGATGCCTCGCCCGGATCGCCGCCTTCGGCCGGCGCGAAAAAAACGGCCCGCTCCCGAAAGAGCGGGCCGCAACTAATCATTCCGCGCTGCCGGGGTTGGATCAGACTTTCTTCTTGCCCCGCATCTCCACCGCGAACCGGACCGTCATCTCGCCCTTCTCGCTGTTGATATCGTCCAGGAAGTGGATCTCTCCCACCACCTCCATCTCCGCGAGCGACTCGTCCTTGACCGCCTCGGTGAATTTCGGGAAATTCATGGTCTTGAAAATCTCCCGGTGGGCCGCGAGCCCCTCTTCCATGTCACCGACAGTCACCACGGGCGTGAGTGAGCCTTCGGGCGGCGTAGTGATGATCTTGACCAGGTTGCCTTCCTCGTCGACATAGTAAATCGACAGCACGCACCGCACGTCCCGGTTGGCATCGATAAACCCGCCCTTGTCGGTGGCCGTGGCCCCGAAACCGGTGATACCCATGGTCTCCAAATCGATATCGTTCTCCGCAACCACATCCCGCACCTCGTCCAGGTCGATCTCCTCCCCCACCGAAACCCGGCTTGCCGGAATATCTTTCATGGTAAAGCCGAAATCGAACGTATCCGCGGCCGCAACCACGATCCCGTCGCCCCCCTTCTGGACGTCATCA
>CAZNDN010000083.1:0-10587 GCA_964571815.1 uncultured Fibrobacterota bacterium
CCGCTGATTAATCCCGCCTTAGCGGGATACCAACTGAGCTAATGGTGCATTTTCCCCTTACGTTGCCCGCTGATTAATCCCGCCTTAGCGGGATACCAACTGAGCTAATGGTGCATTTTCCTCTTACGTTGCCCGCCTGCTCATACAGAGCTTTGGGGGCAAAACAGGTAGAAAATAATACAATGCCCCGTGAATCAACAAGGCGATTGCCACTTTTCGCGGATTGGTCGACTTGGTGATGGTCGAGCGGCGACGTCCGGGGGAGATGGGGAAATGGAAACGAAGCCTCGGATCCCGATTCCGGCGGTGAGGCCGGTTTTCCGCATACCGCGAAAAGGAGCAAAGAGCTCCGCAACTTCGTATCGACATCGAGCTCTCACGCGACCGTGCGTTTCGGTGGTGTCGGCCTGCACTGCCGGTTTATCAATCCCGCGAGGCTTCGGGCTCGGGGGGTGGAGGAAGAGGTGAGTTTTCGACTATCAGTTCCATCGGGTCCAGTATTTTCAGGATCTTTTCCAGGTTGCAGCTCAAGAGCATTTTCTTCGTGTGCTCGTACGCCGCAACCAGCATATCCTTTCCGGATTCCTCCAGAAGTTTCTGGCAGAATATGAGGGCTCCCAAACCCGAACTGTCGATTGACTCCACCTGGGTAAGATCGACCACAATCCGCCTGCTGTTCGTCTCTGCCAGGGACGCAAGTGTTTTAGACAGTTGCGTACTCGACGGGCCACGAACAGGACCCGAAATATGCAGAAACGTTGAAGAATCCTTGTCTCGTGTCCTGATTTTCATAATCCTCTCTCCTCTTGAAACCGCTCGAGCCCGGGAAGTGCCCGCGCTCTTCCGTTGCCGCACTTTCCGTGCTTCCGCATGCACCCACCGTGGTCCGTAGTGCGGAACAGCATACTCTTCTCAGGGATTCCGCCGGACAGAGCACTGTTTCGGTGCACGCAAAATCTCCTCCTATTATAACGACCCGACAGGAAAAAGGTCAAGTGAGGAGCCGGGCTGGGACGGTGAATTGCCGGCGTGGATTTATTTTTTTCGCCATGTCCGTACGTGGTGGAAGACGTATGTGTGCCCGGAAGGGCGGAGTGACGGCCCCGAGGGGGTTCGTTGCGTCCTCTGCCGAGGCGGGGATCAAGCAGGCCGGTGGTCTGGATATCGGGTTGCTGGCCGCCGACGCCGTCTGCAGTGTCGCGGGAACATTCACGACCAACCGGATCCGTGCCTCCTGTGTTGACTGGAGTTCGAAGCGTGTTTCCTCCGGGCGCGGAAGAGCCGTGATCTGCAATTCCGGAAATGCCAATGCCTGCACCGGTGAGCGAGGAAGGCGGGACACGGAACGGATGGCTCGGGAAGTTGCCGGCCGGCTCGGCATAGAGGCCGCCGAAGTATGCGTTGCCTCCACGGGCGTAATCGGCGAACCGCTTCCCATGGGAAAGCTGGTCGATGCCGTGCCGGGCCTCGTGTCGAGACTTTCGTTGCGGGGCGGGCCGGGGTTTGCACGGGCGATCATGACCACCGACACAGTTCCCAAGGAGTCTGCGGTGAAGCTCGACTTTGCGGGAGCGACCTGCGCGATTGGAGGGGCGGCAAAAGGCTCGGGCATGATCCATCCCAGGATGGCCACCATGCTCGCCTTCGTTACCACCGATGTGGGCGTTGCCCCACGGCCGCTTCAGCGAATCCTCTCACGGGTAGTCGAGCGTACCTTCAACAATCTGACAATCGACGGGGACACTTCAACCAACGATATGGTGTTGCTGATGGCAAACGGGGCCTCGGGGGTGTCACTCAGCACGCCCGGGGAACATGATACCTTCGAAAAGTCCCTGTATCGGGTATGCAATGAGTTGTGCGCGGCTATTGCCGGCGACGGTGAGGGAGCCACCAAGCGGATAGAGATCGAGGTACGCGGCGGCAAGTCCTCGCGCGACGCGAAGAGGGTAGCACAGGCGGTCGCCAACTCCAGCCTTGTCAAGACGGCGATTTTCGGAAACGATCCCAACTGGGGACGAATCCTCTGTGCGATAGGGTACGCGGGGGCCCCATTCTCCCGGTCCCGTCTCAGTGTGTCACTGGCCGGAATGCCCGTGTGTCGGGGTACCGAACCGATTCGTTTCGCCCGGGGAAAGATGCGCCGGGCCCTTCAACGTTCCTGCGTACCTGTCAGCATTGATCTCGGTCTGGGGAAAGGCTCCGCCGTGGCCCATACGTGCGATCTATCCTACGACTATATCCGCATCAATGCAGAGTATCACACATAGGCAACACAGTCGTTGCGGTTCCCGACGATCGGGAAGGGAAGCCGCCGTTCCGAGGTAGCTGAAGCACAAAGAAGGCGATTGTTCCACCTGCCGGCCAGACCGGGGCGGGGCGGAGGCTTTGTACCGAAAAGTACTTTGATTTCCTTGACAGCTCACGACCAAAACATATATACTATATTTGATTGACAATTACTCACGTATGCGTTTTGTCGGAGTCGGGTACCGATGAACCCAGGGAAAACGCTCGAAAGTGTCTCGAAATCGGCGGCTTTCGCCGTATCCGTGATCTTTGTGACGGCTGTTCAGGCGGAGACGGACGCCGAGACCGTTGCGGACAACAGCCGGGAAGGCGCGGACTACTACTTTGTCAAGAAATGGGACACGCTCTGGGATCTCTCCGGACAATTCCTCAACGATCCGTTTCAATGGCGGGAGATATGGAAGGTGAATCCTTCCATCAACAACCCTCATTTGATTTACCCCGGCGACAGGCTGGCAATCCCGGGGTTGACCCTGCGTCTCGAAGGTTCGGGCGAAAGAGGTTCAGTCGGCTTTGATGCGCTCACGCGGGGGTTCCTCGACAACACGTCCGCCTACTCGTCCGGTGGTTTTCCCGAAGACGGCGACACCGCGGCCGATTCGACGGTGTCTGTTTCGGGTGCGCTCGAAAGCCCGGCGGAAATCGCCTTGCGGGACGCCCTCTCGTCGGAGTCGTTTTTCTCATC
Source organism: uncultured Fibrobacterota bacterium (assembly GCA_964571815.1). GTDB lineage: Bacteria > Fibrobacterota > Chitinivibrionia > Chitinivibrionales > WJKA01 > CAZNDN01. The sequence goes on from CAZNDN010000083.1 coordinate 2,996, forward strand.
GGACTACCTGGCGCGCGTGGGGTTTCTGTGGTTCGAAAAGGACGCGCGAGGGAAGATATTCCCGGGTAACGGCTACCTGGAAGAATGCGGCAAGCAGGAGGTGTTTCGGAGGTTCGACGAAGTCGGCGCGAAGACCTATGACGCGTCGGCCTACCGTGAGGGAGATACGGTCGATATATTTCACTCATTACGGTTTGTCGGGATCCGGGATCGAACCGCGAATCTGGTGAGGCGCGTCGGGCGCGGCCGCGTGACCCGGGTAGCGGGCAAGAGCGTTCGGCTGCAGCTTTCTGAGGTATGGGACATTGTGTCCTGCCGCGACCGTATCGCCCCGGTCGGCCGGGTCCCCTCCTACCGCGTGGATCGTGTAGTAGAGCCGAACATAAGAATCGAGGCCGCGATAGTGGAGCGTGTCGAGAACACGGTCAGTCCCTATCCTTTTCAGTCGGTTATCGTTGATGTCGGGGCGCGGGACGGGGTCCAACTGGGCGATGTGTTTCAGACGTTTCCGGTCGAAGACGAAAAGACTTCCGCGAAACCGGCGGCGCTTGCCTGCGTCACCAATGTTCAGCAGCGGTCAAGTTCGCTTTCGATTATCAAGATGTACCGTAACCGGGTCGACCCGCGGGACAGCACGTATCTGGTGAAGAGAATCGTGTTCAAGTAAACTTCTTCAGCCGTGCCCGGCCCCTCCATGGGCGGTGGGCATTCGCGCCGAACGCTGCGCGGCGCGGGTCGGCGGAGGTGAGGACACCGCGAACGGAACGCGGGAGGGTCGACGAAAGAAGAGTGAACCTACCTTGAGAAGGGGAGAGCATGGCACGATTGCTGTTTCGATTCGGCAGGGTTCTGATGGTGAGCAGGCGTCGGAAGCAGGTTCGCTCGAGCCTGGTGTTTCTGTTCACGGCCTTCATCCGCACCGCTGCCGTCGTTTTTTCCCTGGAGATCGTTTTGATTGCCCTCGGCACGGCCGAGGTGACCCTGCCGCCCGCACGCCGGCTCATGGAGGTTATCTCCAGAATAGCCTTCTAAGTCGTGAGAAGATTGGGTCGTGGCGTTTGAATCTCCACGGGCGGTCTGCATAACCCGGGCCTCCTCAGCCGTTCCCAAAAAAAACGGCCGGGAATGGTTTGACATTCCCGGCCGTTCGCTCTGCTTGACGCCGTGGGGGCTTCGAGAGAACCCTCCTAGCGCCTTCCATACGATTGCTCAGTGTCCTGCCTGCCCTCGTTTTCGCTCTCAAAGCCGCCGGAGAAATCCGATTGGGTGTTTCCGGATTTTCCGTTGTTCGGTTCCTGCAGGCCGGAGCTGCTTTCCTTGTTCCGATCTTCCTTCTCAGAGGGGTTTTCTCCCGGAAGCGTGCGGCGCTTAACCACTACTTTGCGTCCATGCTCCACTTCCTGGCGCTTCTCGACTACAGGCGCTTGACTCCCACTTGACTCCCGGGATGGTGCGGGCTGGGAATCCTTCGTTTCCCTCTGTGGCTTGCGGGAATTGCGCTGATCTCGATTTCTGTCTCGATCAGGCTTTCGGCGCGAATCCCTCCTCCTTCCGCCTCTCCTCGAACGCTTCCCCTCTTTCTGCGATCGATCTCCCTCTTTCCCCGATCGTTTTCCCGAATTCTCGTTGGGGTCAACAGCACCCCTGATGCTCTTGCGCGCCCGGGCTTGATCACGCTCTGCCGACTTGAGCCGAAGGTTGATGTCTCTGAGTGACTTGTCAACACTTGGCGCGGGCTTCGGAGCAGGCGGCTTCTCTCGATTTTGAGGCGGAGACGGTTGCCGGGAACTCCCCTTGTCGTTGAACGGCCGTGACGGTGCGGCCTCCGACCGTTCTTTCCTTGCGGAATCCGACGGGTTGCCGCGAGATTTCAGGATTCTGCCGACCTTCGATCTCACGTCAAGAACGAGAAAGAGCAGGAGCAGTTGCAGGAGTAGTATCGCTACTGTGGCAAATGATGTTGCCGAATCCATAGAAGTTTCTCCATTGGGATGGAATGAGTAACTGATCGATTTCATCCGAACCGTCCATGCCACACGGCACACCGTGCCGTGTGAGTCCGGCCGCCCATCGCCGTCCGCGGCCGGGTGGTGAAGCAATGAAGTTTCAGAGCGTAGGGTGCGGTAGAATGCAGTCGGTTCGGTGCGTGTCAGTCATGGTCACAGTGTGACAATGGCTGCGGTATTCCAGTGTCGGCGACAGCCTTGGTCTGATCCGTACCTGATCTCGATGGCACGGATACCGCCATGTGCGCTCCACATCGTACTCCGTCGATTTCAAAGAACAGGGAGAATTGAACCTCTGCCGGATAGGTTCCCCCGGTGACGTCCGAAGCCGGTACGTTCCCTCCGAAGGGGATTGAAAAACGACCGGCAGCCCCTCTGTGTCAACCTTCCGACTCGGTTTTCACTGAGGGACTTTCATGAGAGGCAGCAGTCTGAGACTTGAGCGCAGCGCTTCTGTCGAGAACCGGCAGAAGGGAGTCGACGCGTCGCCGGATGATTGTCGCCTTGCTCCATACAAACAGCAGGATTAAGACGAAGAGGAAAAATCCCCCGGCCCACAGCAATTTGACAATTTCCATACTCGCATGTCTTCGAACCGCTGTACTTTCCACATAACGTAACACATCAAGATATGTTCTTGACGTCGTCCGATTCAAGTACGGGGGGGCTCAATCATCGCACACCTCCCGGCGGTGGGTTATTTTTTCTCCTGGGGAATCATTTATCGGCGGCGGACCGTTGCAGGAGGAACCGGCAATTATGAAGGCGTTGAGATTGAAGGCACGGAGAGAGTTGGAGCTTGCCGAAGTACCGGAACCGGTTCGAGGCGAGGGAGAAATACTTGTTGCGATCAGGGCTGTAGGCCTGTGCGGCTCCGACGCCCATTACTACCGGGAAGGGGGGATCGGCGGCGAACTCTGTACGTATCCGCAATCCATCGGCCACGAATGTGCCGGGGAAGTGGTGGCGTGTGGGCCGGCATCTGAATTCAAGCCCGGCGATCGAGTAGCGGTGGAGCCCGGCAGCCCCTGCGGTACGTGCGAACACTGTGTGTCGGGGTATCACAATCGGTGTCCGTTCGTGCGGTTTCTCGGTTCACCCGGAATGCCCGGAGCCCTTCAGGAGCGCCTGAGCCTTCCCCCGTCGCAACTGGCGCGCATACCCCAAACGATGCATTTTCCCGAGGCAACGCTCCTGGAGCCCCTTGGCGTGGCACTGCACGCCGTTACCCTGGCCCGACTATGTCCGACCGAATCCGTGGTTATCTACGGCTCCGGCCCCATCGGCCTCCTGCTGCTTGCCGTTGCTCGCGCATGCGGTGCGGGACCCGTGATCGTCATGGACAAGCTCAGAACCCGGCTCGATGTCGCCTCGGGTCGGTACGGGGCCTCCCATACCGTCGACGTCAACGACACCGATCCCGTCGAGGCCGTCAGGGAAATCACCGGGGGACGGGGCGCCGATGCGGTGTTTGAGGCGGCGGGTTCGGCGCGAGCGATCGACTGGTCCCTGGAATCGGCCCGCATCGGCGGCAGAGTAATGATCGTGGGGATCCCCGACGAAGACCGGGTGACGGTCAGTCCGCACACCATGCGCAGAAAAGAACTTCGCCTGATGAATGTCCGCCGCTCGAACAGGACTCTTGGCCGCTCCATTGCTATGGTTTCGCAAGCTTTGGTGACTCTGGAAGGGATTGTCAGCCATACGTATACCCTGGAGCAGGCACCGCGGGCATTTGATGTGGTAAGCGGTTACCGTGACGGAGTGATCAAAGCGGTCATTGAGCTGAACTGAGCTTCATGCACGTGCACGGCGGGCCGCCGTGCCGCAACAATCCGGGAATTGTCTACCTGCCTCCCCGGCTGCGTTTCCCGGGGTAGGTTTGACGACGTTCGCGGAGATGGTCGTAGAACTTCACGAAATGGTTGTATCGTGACAATCCGATCGTTCCTTGCTCGGCGGTCGCTCTGACCGAGCATCCCGGTTCATCATGGTGAGAACAATTGTTGAATCGGCATGATCCCATGCGGGAAACAATCTCGGGAAAGCAGGCCTGAAGCTCATCCTCTTCCATGCAGGGGAGGTCAACCGCCGAAAAGCCCGGCGTGTCGGCCAGGTAGCCGCCTTCGGGAAGCGGTACGAGTGACGTACCGGTCGTTGTGTGAACTCCCCTGCCGTGTCCCCTCGAGACATCGGCGGTCCTGAATCGGTGTTCCGGAAGGAGCGTGTTCAGTATGCTGGTCTTGCCCACTCCGGAAATGCCTCCCAGTACCGAAATCTTGTCGCTGCAGAGTCGTCTCAGCTCCGGCAGGCCCTCTCCCGACCGCGCCGACATAGAGTGCACGTGATAGCCCGAACGATTGTAGATCGCGTTGATTTCTTCTACTTCCCGGCGTCTTCGCCTGTCGGCCAGGTCCGTCTTGTTGCAAACCAGCGTGGCCGGTATCTCCTCGTACTCGCTCGAGACCAGACACCGGTCGAGGACTTCAAGATCGGGGTCCGGCTCTTTGCAGGAGTAGACGAGCAGAAGCTGGTCGATATTAGCGACGGCGGGCCGTTGTAAACGGTTGCGTCGGGGGCGACAACGGCAGATAGTGGCCGTGGCGCCGGGCGTTTGCGGCTTGGTCAGTTCAACCATGTCTCCAACGTAAACGCGGCCGCGAACGGCAAGGCTGCCTCGAAGCGTGGCGACAACCGCCCCTTCCCCGGTGTCAACCACACAGGAGCTGCGATGAAGCTGGATAATACGGCCCGAGGGAATCACCGCATTCCTCTCCGGAGGGAACACACGAGTGGATATTGAATGTATTTTACTCTGATTACTTCAATTACGATTACTGAAACCACCGGAGTCGTACCCCGCGTTCATGAGAACCCTCTATTTCGACACACTCTGCGGCGCAAGCGGCGATATGATTCTCGCTTCGCTTATCGATCTGGGGATACCAATAAAATATCTCCGGGATCAACTCGATCGTCTCGCTCTTCCGGGAGTGCGAATAGACATCGAAAAATCTGCCCGGGCGGGAGTGAACGCCACGGGAATGATCATCGATCTGCCGGAGGAACAAACCTGGCGCCATCTACCCCAAATTCTCGATATCATTGCAGACGCCGGCTTCTCAGAGAAGGTCCAGCGGGACTCTCGTAGAATCCTTACCGCCCTGGGGGAAGCAGAGGCCGCTGTTCATGGTGTCCCCCTTGAGAAAGTCCATTTTCACGAGGTGGGTGCCGCGGATACCATCATCGATGTCGCCGGTGCCTGTCTGTGCATGGAGTACCTCGAAATTGATGAGACGGCTTTCTCCGAGTTGACGGTGGGACACGGTACGGTTGCGTGCGCCCATGGGATCATGCCGGTTCCCGCGCCGGCCACCGCCGTGTTGCTCAAAGGCCTTGCGGTGCGGCCCCTCGATATTGCCGGCGAAATCCTGACACCCACGGGGTGCGCCGTTCTCACAACATTGGGGCGCCAACTGACGGCGATGCCGTCGGGGAAGATCGGCGGGACCGGATACGGCTACGGCCGGAAACAGTTTGACCGGTATCCCAACATTCTCCGAGCGTTCCTGATCGAAAGCCGGGAAGGGGTCGTAGCACCGGCGGAGAAAATCGCGGTGCTTGAATCGGACATGGATCATGTGTCGGGTGAGATCATGGCGTATGCCGCGCAACGATTGTTTGATGTCGGGGCTCTCGATGTGTCCTGGTGTCCACTGTTCATGAAAAAAGGGCGGCCGGGGTATCGTTTGACGGTCATGGCTCGTCCCGAGACCGTGTCGGAACTTGCCGACACGATATTTGCCGAAACCCGCACCCTCGGTATCCGGACCCGCACAACCGAACGGCTGACGATGGCACGGTCCAGTCGGGCGGAAAGGCTGGGGGACGATCCGGTTGAAGTCAAGGAGTGTCGCCACAAACACCTCTCTTTCAGCAAGGCCGAATTCGATTCACTTGCTTCGATTGCCGGCAGGACCGGGAAACCGCTGATCGACGTGATGGAGACTTTTGGCTTGATGTCCCGGTCAGGCAAGGATAGGCAACGGTGAGCCGCGGCGCAGCCTCTCCAGGAATGCGATGCCGCGGGTGTCCCCGGGATCGAACATGTTTCACCAGAGGATTCTCGTCTCACAAAGACTCAGTATTTTCCAAATCACATTCATACCGGGAGGAGATGTGAAACGTCTCTTTACGTCAGAAAGCGTGTCACAAGGTCATCCGGACAAGATGGCCGATCAGATTTCCGATGCAATACTGGACGCCATGATTGCCCAGGACCCCCTCTCCCGTGTTGCGTGCGAAACGCTTGTTACCACCGGGCTTGTGGTGGTTGCGGGCGAGATTACCAGCAAGGCGATCGTCGACATTCCCGACCTGGTCCGCGAGACGGTCAGGGAGATCGGGTACACCGACCCTCACTACGGATTCGACTACGAAAATTGCGCGGTAATGGTGTCTCTGGACAAGCAGTCACCGGATATCTCACAGGGTGTCACCGAAGGCTCAGGCCTCCACAAGGAACAGGGCGCCGGCGACCAGGGAATGATGTTCGGTTTTGCCTGCAACGAAACGACGTCACTTATGCCGCTGGGGGTGCACCTTGCTCATCGCCTGGTCCAGGAGTTGACCCGGGCACGCAAGAAAGGGATTATCCCGTACCTGCGTCCCGACGGCAAATCACAGGTGACGGTTGAGTACGATGGGACACGGCCGGTACGCGTGCACACTGCCGTTGTCTCGACGCAGCACGATCCCGGTGTCAAATTTGCCACCATTCGCAAGGACGTAGTCGAGAAGGTGGTCAGGAAAGTGATTCCGCGACGGTATCTCGACAGTCAAACCCTGTTTCACATTAATCCGACCGGGCGGTTCGTGACGGGGGGGCCAAAGGGTGACTGCGGCTTGACCGGGCGGAAAATAATCGTCGATACATACGGAGGCTACGGCGCTCACGGCGGAGGCGCTTTCTCGGGCAAGGACCCATCGAAAGTGGACCGCAGTGCCGCCTACGCCATGCGGTGGGTAGCCAAGAATGTGGTCGCTGCCGGACTTGCGACTCATTGTGAGGTGCAGGTCTCCTACGCAATCGGGGTCGCGGAACCGATTTCGTTCAACGTTGATACCCTGGGTACGGGGAAGCTTCCCGATGAAGAAATCCGTGACATTGCGCTTCAGGTATTTGATCTGAAACCATCGGCTATCATCCGGCGTCTCAAGCTGAGAAGGCCGATCTATAAGGAAACCGCGCGTGCGGGCCATTTCGGACGCAATCTGGCGGATTTTACCTGGGAGAAGGTCGACATGGCGGATAAGCTCAAGAAGGCCGCGGGCCTCTAGCCGAGCCGGGCCGATGAGTTAGTCAGGTATTCGGCGGTGCGGCTCGCGACACGAGACCCCGACTGCGACGACATCACGCCGCGGGACCGGTGAGTTGTGAAAACGGTCTCAGGTGAATCGGACGATGTCTGCACGGTCCAGTTGCCGAAGTGCTGCTGATGTGGCTGAGAGTAAACCAAATATCGAAGCCGCCCCAAACGTACTCGATACAGATAAGGGGTGCCGGCTCTGCGAAGCAGAGGATGG
>CAZNDN010000083.1:10687-18567 GCA_964571815.1 uncultured Fibrobacterota bacterium
ATATAGTGGAAGATTCGCCCGAGCGGCTTGTTCTGTCGTGGGAGATGGACGGTTTTGCGGCTCGGGCCGAAGTCGGTCAAACGGGAAAAACGTATACGCATCTGGATTTTTCGGGCAGCAACGTGCGGGTGGGAAGTCCGGGTGAAGCGTCTCTACCCGGTTTTGCCTTTTTCGTGGGGGTTCCCGCAAGCGGCGGGATTCGCATTCGCATGCAGTCGCGGGAGATCCGGCGAGTTGCTCCGCCGGCGCCGCTTGAGCGAGTGCCCGACGACGACCTCGCGAGTGATACGCATTTCGAGCGGCCGTGGGTATCGACTCCTTCCTACGCCGTATTCCGTCGTCTTCGCGCGGCACGGGTAGTGATCAGGCCGGTTGTCTACGATGCTCGAAGCAACGAGATTCGATATCTTCGGAGAGGAAGCTGCACCATAGAATTCCCCGCCGGCTCCTCGACCGGCAGTGGTGCGGCCGGCCGCGGCGACTACGACAGTTTCGTACGGTCCCTGATCATCAACTACGCCACGGCTCGACGCTGGACAATGCCCCCCTCACCCGGGCTTCGGAAGCGAGCGGCCGCCGCATTCCCCCTTTCGGCCCACCGGATGGTCCACTTCACGGTGGGTGACGGACATACGGGGCTGAATGAGGGAACGACCGAGGAAAACGGCGTGCTGAAAATAACGGGCGAGGATATTTCTTCGCATTGGGGCGGTACCGTCCCCGTCCGCTCGGTAGCATTGTACGCATCGCACAAGGGCGAACTTCCCGAACGGGTTCCGAAACCGGAGGAGATTCCCGACGGAGTCGTGGAAGTGCCCCTGGTGCGGATTGACCATAACGGCAACAAACGAGTCGACAGTCAGGACTACTTCCTTGCCTGCGTGACCGGAGCTTCGGACTGGATCGCCTCCCGGCGGGACGACGGCGTGTATTCTTATTCGTTTCAGCTCAATCGCTACGACGACTATCGCCATTACTGGCTTGGGGTGAAACAGGACGGCGCGGCACTGAGTGCGGGGACCTTTGAGGGCCGGGGCGCGGGGAAGGATACGATAGATTCATTTGAGAACTTCGTAATGCTGAAGAAGTCTACTCGGCTTCCGGAGCATACCGAGGGAGGGATCGACTGGACATGGCAGCAGCTCAACGCTGCGTCCCCGGTGTTTGATTTTCAATTCCCGCTTCCGGGTCTTGTTTCGGGACAAGGGGGGCGCCTTCGTGTGCATGAGGTGCGCGGTCACAGCAAATCGTTGTGGGTAACCCTCGGTGGGGAAGAGGTGTGCGGCGGCTGCATGTCGGGTGAGTGGCGTGAGGGTGGTGTATGGGCCGAGGAGGCCTCGCTACGGATTGACTCGCGGATCAGCGGGGGGGATCAGGGGTTCGATCTGGGTGCTGTCGAGGTCGTCTACCCGCGTCGGCTGGATCTTGACGGAATCGATCGGCTCATGGTTTACTCGCCGTCGGATTCGGGACTTGTCACGTATCGGCTCTCGGGGCTTGACGGGGATTCGGTGCGTATTCTCCGCGTTTCGGCCGGCGAGAGCCAAATGCAGCGGGTTGTTCCTTCGTACGATCTCAACGACAAGGTCTGCACGTGGACCGACACGGCGGGAATCGGCATCAGGTATTTCGTTTCGCGGGAGGAGGGACTGCGGAGCCTTCCGGTATCGGCCGAGGTGGTTTCCGGTCGTGAGAATTCGTCACTGACGGTGCGCAATCTTCGTCGGGGTGCCCGGGCCAATTACGTGATCATCACCCCGGCCGCGTTTGAGGAGGAGGCGGTGCGGCTTGCCGAACACAAGAAGCGGCACGGCACGTTCACCAGCCCGGCGCCGCAGGTGATCGCGATCGAGGACATCTATCGGGAGTTTTCCGGAGGTGCTGTTGACCCGACGGCAATTCGGAATTTTTTGTTCTATGTTGACCGGTACTGGAGCGGGACGCTGGATTACGTGCTTTTGCTCGGTGACGGCCACTACGACTACAAGCAGATAACCACGCGGGAGGCGATACGTATCCCCACGGCCCAGAAGGGTGAGGGCAGGAGTCAAAAATGCGTGGAGGACTACTTCGCCTGCCTGACACCCGACTCACTGTGGAGCGACGACAGGCCGGACGTGATGCTGGGCAGGATACCCTGCCGGGACGCGGACGAGGCGGCGGCCGTGGTGGACAAGATAGTCGACACCGAGGCCCCGTCGCGCGCCGACTACGGCGCATGGCGAAGTCGGATATTGTTCGTTGCCGACGATGACCGGCAGGGACCCGATGCGGACCCGATTGTGGGGACCTCGGCACATCACGTCAGTTCCGAGCGCGTGGCCGAGGTCGTTTTCAGGGAAGCTCCGCTGATCGATGTGCGGAAGGTGTATCTGTTTGAGTACGAGTTCGATGAAGTCTATTTCAAGCCGGGGGCCTCCAGGGCCATCGAGAATCATTTCAACAACGGTATTTCTTTTGTCAACTATTTCGGGCACGGCAGTGATGTAGTCTGGGCCGACGAGCATGTGCTGCAGGCCGACAACCTTTCGAATCTTCAGAACGAGCGGCGCTATCCGGTGGTTTCGTCGTTTTCCTGCTCGGTGGGACGGTTCGACAGGCCGGATCATACGTGCCTCACGGGTGAACTGGTGCGACTGCCCGCGGCGGGCGCCGTGGCGGGCATAGCGGCAACACGCGTGGCTTACGCTTCTTCCAACACAACCCTTGCGATCGATTTTTACGAAACGCTTTTCGACCTGGATTCCATCCCCGGTGTGGGCGGTGCCTACCGCCGCGCAATGGCCATTAACAGCAGGAACAAGCAGTATGCCTTCCTGGGAGACCCCTCCCTGCGATACCTCAACCCGCGGTATGAGGTGGACCTGACCATAGCGGATGAAAACGGGAAAGAGCTGGACACGCTGAAGGCGCTTCAGGAGGTTCGCGTCGAAGGGCGGGTGGTTCCCTCCGGCGGTACGCGCACACGCACCGACTTCGGCTCGTCGGACCGACAGGCGTACGTTCATGTCGGGCTTTTCAACCCCGCCGACACATCCAGGCGCAAAGACGGATACCCGGCGGACATACAGCCGTATACGCTCCCCGGGACGCCCATTTTCATGGGCAAGACAGCGGTGGAGAAGGGAAGATTCGAGCAACGTATTCTGCTGCCGCGAAACCTGTTTTTCGAGCGGGAGGGAGTCAGGCTGACCGCCTACGCCTGGGAAGGCGAGCGACAGGCGCTGGGGTACAACGGCAACGTGATTTTCAAGGGAACCGTCCTTGCCGATATCCAGGATACCACGGGCCCCCGCATCGCGGTACGCCCCCTGTACCAGGTTCCCGAGCGAAACAGCGGCGCCGGGTTCAGCGACCGAATCGTCCTCTCACTTCCTGCCGACCTCGAGGTTGAACTGAGCGATTCCAGCGGACTCGATGTCGTCGGGACCACTCCCGATGCCGGCGTTGCGGTGGCAATTCCCGGGGCCATGCGGAAGCAGAACATGAATCACAAATTCCAGTTTGCCGAGGGAGACTACCGAAGGGGAGTTGCCGTGCTGAGCTTCGAAGAGGGGAGCCTGAACAACGGCGTTCACGACCTGGTGGTGGCGGCGCAGGACCTGTTCGGCAACAGTTCAATAGACACGGTCGAGCTGGAGGTGACCGACCGGGAGGAATTCAAGCTGGGACACGTGTTCAACTACCCCAACCCCATGCGGGTGGGAGAGCGCACGCGCTTCTTCTTCTACTCATCGCCCGCGCTGCAGTATACGCGCCTGGACACGATTGCCGCGACCATACGAATCTACACTCTTTCGGGCAAGCTGGTACGTGTAATTGATCCGTTCACCGAGGGTGCCGCGAGTGGGGCCGCCAACGGCGTGGCGTGGGACGGAACGGATCAGCTTGATAATCCTCTTCCACCCGACATCTACCTCTACCAGGTTATTGTGGAAGGCCCCGGCTCGGTGCCCCGGCAGATTGACCGAAGTCCCATCAGGAAACTCGTCATCCATCCTCCCCGTCGGCGGCGTTGATTCTCTTCGGTCGTCCGGTCCTCACGATTGTTGACCACCGGCGGAGTCAAGGAGGTGCTCGATTCGTGACCGGACCCGATCAAGTCCCTGTCCGGTCATGGCCGACATCGCACACCACTTACTATCAATGCCGGGAGGAGCAGACGTGCCGAGAAGGTCGGTCTTGGTGAGCACGACGCAGAAAGGTTTTTCCGCAAGAAGCGGGCTGTAGGCCTTCAATTCCTCTCTGAGCACGCGCACGTCGTCCGCGGGATCCTCCCGTGTGCTCTCCACCAGCATGACCAATATGCGTGTTCGCTCGACATGGCGGAGGAAGCGTAGCCCCATCCCTTTGCCCTCGTGGGCGCCTTCGATGAGTCCGGGGATATCGGCTACGACGTATGATCCGAATCCGTGAACCCGCGCGGTGATACCCAGATGGGGTGATGTCGTGGTAAACGGATAATCGGCGATCCGGGGGCGTGCGCGGGAGATGCGCGAAAGAAATGTCGACTTTCCCGCGTTGGGCCTGCCGACCAACCCGACATCGGCGAGCACTTTCAGGCAGAGTCTCAGAGTTTTCTCTTCCCCGGGCTTTCCGGCAAGGGCCCGGGCCGGGTCGGGATTCCGTCGTGACACAAGGGCGGCATTGCCTTTGCCTCCCTTTCCCCCCGCGGCCGCCAGGACCGGTGCACCGGGATCAACGATATCCCGGATCATCTCGTCCTTGTTGTCGTCATACACGACGGTGCCTCTCGGGACGACGATAACCACGTCGTCCCCGTACTTGCCGTCCTTGTTGCTGCCTTTGCCGTGGGCTCCGCGCCCGGCTTTGCAGGACTTGTGATAAGCCACATCGCGCAATGTCCGCACGTGAGGGTCGGCACGCAGATATATGTTGCCGCCGCGGCCACCGCTGCCTCCCGACGGCCTCCCGTAGCGGTTTGACTTGGAGCGCTCGTGGGCGTAACACCCGTTGCCGCCGTCACCGGCCTTCACCTGCAGAAGTGTTTCATCGATAAACATGATTCGACCGAAAACCGGTGATTCACCTCACCGGAGGCGTATCCGTGCTATGCTGATGATTTGGAGCTGTCCGAAGAAGTATCCTTCGAACCCGCTGAGGAGGAGTCCGACGATGACCCCTCCTTCGTGGAGCCGGAACCTTCCTTCTTGCCGGAATCGCCCGGTGAGTCTGCTTTGGCCGCCTTCTTGTACGACTCGGACCGGTAGTCGGTTGAATAAAACCCCGAGCCCTTGAAGATGAATCCGGCGCCCGGCGACAGGAGCCGGTGGACCCTCCCGTCGCATCCGTCCCGCCTGCAGGATTGCAGCGGCTCGGCGGTGATAGACTGGAATTCTTCGAAAACAGACCCGCATTTCTCACATTCGTATTCATACGTGGGCATTGTGTCAAACTCCCGAAAAGTGCACAAAAGGAGGAAATCAAGATATATTATGTTCACCGAATTGTCAACCTATATTGCCTGCTTGCCTCCATACTCGGCGTAGAGGTCATAGTCCGACGACTCAACGATCCTCACGGTGACGATAGCTCCCGGGGCCGGGCTTCCTCCAGCTACCCACACTCTTCCGTCGACCTCCGGGGCGTCCCACCGGGTTCGAGCTTCCGCCGTAAACCCCGGCTCTTCGGACTCACGATCGATGATTACGGGTACGAGTTCGTTCACCCGGCAGGCGAGGCGTTGGCTGCTGATTTCCCGCTGCACCTCCATCAGCTCTTCGCACCGTCGCATCACGGTAGCGTCACGCGGCCGCCCCCGCATTGAGGCCGCGGGCGTACCTTCCTCCGGCGAGTAAGGAAAGACCCCAACCTTGTCGAAGCACTGCTGTTTCACGAAGCGAACCAGTGTATCGAAGTGGCGGGAGGTTTCCCCGGGGAAGCCGAGAATGAAGGTGGTGCGCAGTGCACTGTCGGGAACCAGTGTTCTGATTCTTTCGAGAAGCTTTCTTGTCCCCGCGGCGTGTGGTCGCCGTCCCATCGCGCGAAGAATCGGGTCGGCGATATGCTGCAGGGGAATGTCAAAATAGGAACACAGACGAGGCTCGGCAGCGACGAGCCGCAGGAGGGCATCGTCAACATGCCGGGGGTGCAGGTACATCAGGCGAATCCACTCAAAAGGAACGTCGCGCAGGATTCTTTCGAGCAGTTGCACCAGATTTCCCCCCCGGTCCCGGCCGTATCGCGATGTGTCCTGGGCTACGAGTATACACTCTCTCGTGCCGTTCTCACGAAGCCATCGTGCCTCGCTCACGATATCGTCGGGGGAGCGGCTGCGAAACGGGCCGCGCAGTGAAGGTATGACACAGAAACTGCATCGATGCGAACATCCGTCGGCGATCTTCAGATACCGGGTTGCCGAATCCTCCGTCAGGTAGCGTGGATTGTCGGCCCTCGGCGGCGCTCCCCATATCCGGGCAATCTGCTCGTGACGATTCGGCACATCAATCCACACGTCAACCTCCGGCAGGTCCGTGGACGCGCTGCGGCGGTATCGCTCCGAAAAACATCCCGCAACGGCCAGACAGGTGCACTTCCCCCGGCGCTTCAGCTCGGCCATCTCCAGAATCGTGTTGATTGCCTCCTGGGTAGCCTCCCGTATGAACGTGCAGGTGTTGACAAGAATGACATCGGCCTCGGAAGGCTCATCCGTGTAGACCATGCCGGTGTCGCAGAGATGCCGGAGCATCCGCTCACCGTCGACCATGTTCTTGCTGCATCCGAGGTTGCAGAGTGCTACTCGCTTCATACTCTCACATTGTACCTTCGAGGGATTCCCCCGCGGATGTAACGAAATGAAGAACGGGTTTCACCCTGAAGGGTGAAACCCGCGGCGTTTTTGTCTTGATTTTTGAGAAAGGAGTTTTGCCTCACCACTCCGCATCGTCCCACTCGTCCTCACCCCACCCGCTCTCTTCCCATCCGCTCTCCTGCGTCCGGCCGGATGACTCTCCCGTAGCCGCCCCGGATTCGTCGGGAGCAGGAGCCGCGGCGGCATCTTCCGGAGCGGGCGAGGGCGGTGGCTCCGCCGGGGGAGGGGGAGTGCTTGCAGCGGATTCAACCGGTTCGTATTCCGGTTCTTCAGAATATTCGTCTCTCGCCGGAGCGCTTTCCGTCTCCGGATAGGTGGCCGCGGGAGCCGGTTGAGCGGCACTCTCAAACCCGGCGTCGGTGGAAGCCGACGAGGAGGCAGCCTCTCCCGTAGCCGCCGGCTCGGTTGCTCCGAAGTCTCCATAGGCACCGGCGTCGCCGCCCGAACCAAGACCGTATCCCTCCATTCCCACGTGGTCATTTGCCTTGTTGTCAACCCAGAATTCGTAGCCGGAGGGAACGAGTCTGTTCTCGGCAAACTCCCTGGCGGCCGTCACCGTGTTGAACGAGCCGATACGTACCCGATAATAGGTGCCCGGAAGCTGCGGGGTGGGGTCCTGAACTTCGGCGACATACGCCGGATACCCGGCAGCTTGAAGCTCCTCTGCCTTCTTCTGTGCAAACCCCGACGACGCCACGCAGCTTACCTGTACGACGTACGCGCCGTTATCGGCAAACCGCGGCGTGTAGCTTCCCGGTGAAGTCGAGAACGTTTCTTCTTCCACCATGGCGGCTTCACCGGCTGAAGTGTCTTCCTCGTAGAACTCATCGAATACGTCCGATTCCTCCTCCCGCGTCTGTGCGGCATCGACGAAATCCTTGTCCACGGCCTCCTCGGTTCTTTTCTTGCCGCAGCCGCCGGCAATCAGGGACAATGCCACGGCACCGGCCAGACAATTCCTGAACGTCATATGCCCTCCCTTTCTACGCGGTCGTGTGGAATCCTGAAAATACGACTCGTCTTCGATATTTCGCAACTTAAGAACTAA
>CAZNDN010000084.1:0-7187 GCA_964571815.1 uncultured Fibrobacterota bacterium
ATTTGCAGCTTACAACAGGGCAAATACAAAAGTCTACTCCGTTGACACTCCGCCAACCATCGTATGGTGGCCCACCCGCTTCGTGGCCCGAATGGAGGATTGTGTGGTATACCTGATTGGCGCGGGGCCGGGCGATCCGGATCTCATCACCGTGCGCGGACGGGAGTGTCTGGGCAGGGCCGATGTTGTCGTGTACGACTACCTGGCCGATCCTTCGCTCCTTGCGTATGTACCGGTCCATGCCGAGCGCATTTACGCGGGCAAGCGTGCCGGGCGCCATACCATGAAGCAGGATGAGATCAACGAGCTGCTGGTGCGCAAGAGTGGTGAGGGCGGGGTGGTCGTGCGTCTGAAAGGCGGCGATCCGTTCGTGTTCGGCCGGGGCGGGGAGGAGTGCGAGATGCTGCGGGAGCACGGATGCAGCTACGAAATCGTGCCGGGGGTCACCGCCGGTGTTGCCGCTCCCGCCTGCGCCGGCATTCCGGTGACCCACCGCGCGGACGCATCGTCGGTGGCATTCATCACCGGCCACGAAGACCCCCGCAAGGGGCGATCGGCAATCAATTGGGAGCATCTGGCACGCGGCGTGGACACACTGGTTTTCTACATGGGCGTGGGGAACCTTGAGGCGATCGCGCGGCAGCTTATCGAAGCGGGCCGGGAACCGGACACGCCCGCGGCATGTATCCGGTGGGGCACCAAGCCGGCGCAGAAGACGGTGACGGGGACTCTGGAGTCAATTGCCGGAGAGGTGAGCCGGGCAGGACTTCGGCCGCCCGCGGTGACGGTCGTGGGATCGGTGTGTGCGCTGCGGGAAAAACTCGCCTGGTTTGAGAAGCGCCCCCTGTTTGGGAGAACGATTGTCAACACGCGCTCACGAACGCAGGCTTCGCAATTGAGCGGACCGCTGCGGGAACTGGGCGCCGAGGTGATCGAGTTGCCGACTATTGCGATCGAGCCCGACCCGCCGGGCGGTGAGTTGGATCGGAGTCTTGAGAGAATCGATACGTTCGACTGGATTGTTTTCACCAGTCCCAACGCAGCGGGCATATTCTTCGAGCGGCTCATGGGCATGCACGGCGATGTGCGCTCCCTGGGAAAGGCGCGGATTGCCGCGATCGGGCCCGGTACTGCCGCGGCAATCACAGCTTTTCACGTGCATGTGGACATCGTGGCCCGGAGGGCGGTTGCCGAGGGCCTTGTCGAGGAGCTGAGAAAGGTGGGCGACTGGCGTGGCCGGCGTGTGCTGCTCCCGCGCGCGGCGCGGGCGCGCGATGTAGTGCCCGAGTTCCTCCGCCGGGCAGGCGCCGATCTTTCGGTCGTCCCGGCATATACCACCAGAGCGACTGAAGGTGAATCCGAGGAGGTGGTAAATCGTATACTTAGTGGGGAGTACGACTGTATCACGTTCACCAGCTCGTCGACGGTGGAGCATTTCGCGGGGCTGATGGGACAGGAGCGGTTTGGTCGCATGGCTACCTCGCTGCGAGCGGCGGCGATCGGGCCGATTACGGCCTCAACACTACGCTCCCGAGGAGTCGAGCCGATAGTCGAGGCTCGCGAGCACACGATTGGCGGGCTGGTGACGGCACTGAAAGAGTACTACGAATCATGATTGGTATCTCAAAACTCTACTGCGCGACCGTGGAATCCTCCGATGCCTTGCGGTACGGACGCAAGTCCGCCCGACTGCCGTCGCATCTGCTGCAATTCTCCAGCGACAAGAAGCCGGTGGTGGTGTGGAATGTCGGGAGACGGTGCAACCTTCGGTGCGTGCACTGTTACTCCCACTCCGCCGACGGGGCCTACGGTGGAGAGATGACCACCGATGAAGCGTACCGATGTATCGACGATTTGGCGGGATTCGGCGTGCCCGTGGTGTTGTTTTCGGGCGGTGAGCCGCTCATGCGCCCGGACTTGTACGATCTGGTGGCACGCGCACGGGCAGCGGGGATGCGGGCGGTGCTTTCCACCAACGGTACGCTGATCGATGAAAGGGCGGCGGAGCGGCTCAAGCAACTCGATGTCTCCTATGTGGGGGTGAGCCTTGACGGCTTGCGGGCTACTCATGATCGGTTCCGACGGGTGGAGGGCGCTTTTGACCGGGCCATACAGGGCATTCGCACGTGTCGGAAGGCCGGTATCAAGGTCGGTCTGCGTTTCACCATGTTTCGCGGCAATGCGCAGGACATTCCGGAAATTTTCGATCTGATCGAGGAAGAGAACATACCGCGTGTGTGTTTTTATCACCTTGTCTACGCCGGAAGGGGCAGTTCGCTGCGTGATGAAGATTTGGATCACGACGCTACCCGGGCGACGGTTGATCTGATTGTCGACCGAACCGCCGATCTGCACAAGCGCGGTGTGCCGACCGAAGTGTTGACCGTGGACAATCACGCCGACGGGGTATACCTGTATCTGCGCATGCTTCGGGAGGGTTCGCCGCGTGCGGCGGATGTGCTGCGGTTGCTGAAGATGAACGGCGGCAACAGCAGCGGCATTGGTATTGGATGCATAAGCTGGGACGGAGAGGTCCACGCGGATCAATTCTGGCGCAATTACAGTTTCGGCAACGTGTGCCGCCGCCCGTTCAGTCGGATATGGACCGATACGTCCGATCCGGTTATGGCCGGACTTAAGGACCGGAGAGCGAAACTGGGCGGCAAGTGCGGCAGGTGCGTGTGGCAGGACGTGTGCAACGGAAATTTCCGTGCCCGCGCCGAGGCGGTATATGGGGATATCTGGGCTGAGGACCCTGCCTGTTACCTCACCGAGCGGGAGATTTCGGAGCGGATCGCCCCCCCCGCGGAGCAATCGACGCAGGATGCGGGGCCGGAAGGGCGGCGGGGGCATTTTCGGAAAGGAGGATGAGCGCATGGCATTTCCACGAACCCGAATGCGGCGATTGCGCCGTGGCACGGGTATGCGGGGCCTGGTGCGGGAGACACGGGTAGAGGCGGACGATCTGGTGGCGCCTTTGTTTGTATGTCCGGGCACGGGGGTGCGCGACCCGGTGGAGTCGATGCCGGGAGTATCGCGGTTGTCGATTGACGCCTGTGTCAAGGAGTGCGAGGCCCTCATGAAGGCCGGGATTCGGGCGGTGCTGCTGTTTGGAATACCGGAGTCCAAGGACGAGACGGGGCAGTGCGGGTGTGCGCCGGCGGGCATTGTGCAGAGGGCCGTCCGGGCACTCAGACGGAATTTCGACGAGCTGGTGATTATCACCGATGTGTGCAACTGTGCGTATACCACCCACGGGCATTGCGGGGTGGTGGTTGACGGCGAGGTGGACAACGATCGCACGCTCGAAGTACTGGCCGCTCAAGCGGTCTCGCATGCCGAGGCCGGCTGCGACGTGGTGGCGCCCAGTGACATGATGGACGGCCGGGTGGGCGCGCTGCGGGATGCCCTGGACAAGGCGGGCTTTGTCAACGTCGCGATCCTCTCATACGCGGCCAAGTACGGGTCGGCCTTCTACGGCCCGTTTCGCGATGCCGCCGATTCGGCGCCGTCTTTCGGCGACCGTCGCGCCTACCAGATGGATCCGGCCAACGGGGATGAGGCCATGCGGGAGATGGCGCTGGATATCGAGGAAGGCGCCGATATTGTCATGGTGAAGCCGGGCATGGCGTACCTGGATATTGTCCGACGTGCGAAGGAGCGGTTCGATGTGCCGCTTGCGGTCTACAGTGTCAGCGGTGAGTATGCCATGGTCAAGGCAGCGGCTGAGAGAGGGTGGATCGATGAGAAGCGGGTGGTGAACGAGATGCTGATCTCGATGAAACGCGCGGGTGCGGATATCATTCTCACCTATCACGCCGCCGATGTGCTTCGGTGGCGAGCGGAAGGCGGCTGAACATGCCCCCGGAGAGGGAGCAGGCAATGCAAGCATCCGCCGGTGGACGCCGGAAGCGGGGGCGGGATGCGGCGCCGCCTTTGCGTCTGCTGGCGTGGGAGGTCACGCGTTCGTGCAATCTGAATTGCCGTCACTGCCGGGCCGCCGCCCGCCGGGGCCCCTACACCGGAGAGCTTGACACCGGAGAATGCCGGCGTGTGCTGGAGAGTCTGCCGCCGCTGGGTGAGCCGATCGTGATTCTGACCGGCGGGGAGCCCATGTTGCGTGAGGATATCTACGAGCTTGCCCGCTACGGGACGGATCTGGGATTGCGCATGGTCATGGCTCCGTGCGGCCTGATGTTGACCGAAGAGAGCTGTCGGCGTTTGATCGATTCCGGAATACGACGTATCAGTTTGAGTGTCGACGGGGCGGATGCGGCGTCGCACGATGCGTTCAGGGGGATGGAGGGAGCGTTCGAGGGGGTAATGCGCGGTATGCGGGCCGCGAAAAAGGCCGGACTGGAGTTTCAGGTCAATACCACGGTAACGAAGCACAACGTGGCCGAGCTGCAGGCGATTTTCGATCTGGCTCTGCGCATGGGCGCGGTGTCGTTTCACCCGTTTCTGCTGGTGCCGACGGGCCGGGGCGGCGAGCTGGCCGATCAGCAACTGCCGCCTTCGGAATACGAACGGGTCCTGCATTGGATCTACGAGCAACGTGGCGCCGAAGGATTGAGAGTGAAGCCCACCTGCGCGCCGCACTACTACAGAATCCTGCGGCAGCGAGAGCGGGCGGAAGGACGGGCGGTGAAGCCCGAGACGCACGGCCTTGACGCCATGACAAAAGGGTGCCTGGGAGGTCAGGGGTTTGCCTTCCTTTCGCACGTCGGCACAGCGCAGATTTGCGGGTTCCTGGATGTTCCCGCCGGGGATATCAGGGACGTTGACTACGATTTCGGCCGTATCTGGAAAGAATCGAAACTGTACGCGGCCGTGCGCAATGTCGACGGATACGGGGGCCGGTGCGGGATATGCGAATACCGCAAAGTCTGCGGCGGCTGCCGCGCCCGGGCCTACGCAACGAGCGGTGACTATCTGGCCGAAGAGCCCTTCTGTACGTATCAGCCGCGCGGAAGGGGCCGCGACTGACGGAGAATCTTCCTCGTCCTGAATCGCTCACCGTCCGCGTGAACAAAACCGATACTACCCGAAAGGAGGGAGGTCACACTACATGCGAGAAGCAAAACGGAGTGCCGAGGCGTTCAAGCGGGCCCGCGCCGTCATAGCGGGTGGAGTCAATTCGCCGGTTCGAGCCTTTACCGGCGTGGGAGGAACGCCCGTGTTTGCGGCATCGGGACATGGCCCGCGGCTGCGTGATATTGACGGCAACACCTATATCGACCTGGTTTGCTCCTGGGGTCCGCTTCTCCACGGCCACGCCCATCCCCGGATCGTGGAGGCGGTGTGCAGAGCGGCCCGCGACGGCACGAGCTTCGGTCTGCCCACCCGCATGGAAACCGAGCTTGCTGAGCGAATCGTGGCCGCGGTACCGTCGGTGGACCGCCTGCGGCTGGTAAGCTCCGGTACGGAAGCAACCATGAGCGCGGTGCGCCTGGCGCGCGGCGCAACCGGCCGTGACCTGGTGGTCAAGTTCGAAGGCTGCTACCATGGGCACGGAGACGCCTTCCTCATCGCCGCCGGCTCCGGCGCGACAACGCTTGGCATTCCCAGCAGCCCGGGAGTGACCAGGGGAACCGCCGAGGGCACGCTGTTGGCCCGCTACAACGACAAAGATTCGGTTGCCGAGCTGTTTCATCGGCACGGTGATGCCATTGCCGCCCTTATCGTGGAGCCCGTGGCCGGCAACATGGGCGTTATCCCGCCGGCCGAGGGGTTTCTGGCCTGGCTGCGTGAGATCACCGGGAAGCACGGGGCGCTGTTGATTTTCGATGAAGTGATCACGGGTTTTCGGGTTGCACCGGGCGGGGCGCAGCAGTACTATGAAGTGACACCCGACCTGACCACGCTCGGGAAGATTATCGGAGGTGGTTTGCCGGTGGGGGCTTACGGAGGACGTGCGGATATTATGGATCGCCTTGCTCCCACGGGACCGGTGTACCAGGCGGGCACACTGTCGGGTAATCCGGCCGCGGTAGCCGCGGGCCTGGCCATGCTGGAGGTGATCGACGAGACGCCCGGCTTGTATGAAACGCTCGATGCCAGGGGAGCGGCGCTTGAGCAAGGGTTGCGTGAGGGGTGCGGGGCGGTGGACGTGCCTGCGGTGGTCAACCGGGTCGGCTCCATGATGACCTGCTTTTTCACGTCGGATCCTGCCGTGACCGACTACGATTCGGCGCGGAAAAGCGATACACAAAGATACGCGCGGTTCTTCCACGCGGCCCTCGATAACGGTCTCTACCCGGCCCCGTCACAGTTTGAGGCGGCCTTTGTTTCGTCGTCGCACACCGACGATGATATCGCTCGGGCGGTGGATGCGGCACGGAGGGCCCTGGCATGCTGCGCGGAGGATGAGGAGAAATCGGAGTAGGAAACATGGACCGCACGGACAGGAACATACTCGACATACTGCAATTCGATTTTCCTCTGACCACGCGGCCGTGGGCGGCCGTGGCACGGATGGCGGGGTGCGGGGAGCGCGAAGCGATTGCGAGGATCGAGGCGCTGAAAGAGAAGGGAGTGATCCGGCGACTGGGCCCGGTGTTCAGCAGCGGCAAAATCGGCTACCACGGGACTCTGGCGGCGTTCAAGGTCGATCCCGATGATATCGACCGGGTAGCGGGGTGTCTGAATCTCGTGCCGGGTGTCAGTCACAACTACGTGCGCGAGGGCGATTTCAACGTATGGTTTACTCTCACGGTGCCCGAGCGGCAGAACCTTCGTACGGCTGTTGCCCGCCTGGCGCGTGAGGCGGCGGTGCGGGAGTGGCTGTTTCTCCCGGCGGTGCGGACATTCAAAATCGGCCTGGCGCTTCCCATGAGCGGAGCGAGTAACGCCATGACACAACGAGCGCCGGCGGTGGGCCGGAACAAGCCTCGAACCGGACAACGGGGTTCATCGGCGCGCAGTGGGGTCAACAAGCGTTTTATCCGGGCGCTTCAGGGCGACCTGAGCATGGTGTCGCGGCCCTGTCGCAAGGCTGCTCGGGAGCTTGGCCTCAGCGAGGGAGAGGTCCTGCGGCGGATCAAGGGGGGCCTTGAGAGCGGTACGATACGCCGGGTGGCCGCGGTGCTGGATCCCCTGAAGGCGGGGTATCGAGCCAACGTACTTGTCGCCTGGATCGTACCCGCATCCGGGAAAAAACTCCTGGGTGAGGTGGCAGCGGGCGTTCC
>CAZNDN010000084.1:7287-18441 GCA_964571815.1 uncultured Fibrobacterota bacterium
CCCTGTACTCTCATCACGGACGCCTCTCCGGCTTCTTCCGATTGCCGGATTTCTCTCGCTGGTGTGGTTTCTGGTAAGGGTAGTTCCCAAGCCCAGTCGCATGGCCTATCCCTGCCAGCGTGTTGCCATGCCGCTGGCATCGGGATTCCTGGGTTGGATTCTCGGAGCGGCCGCCGGCGTCTTTGCTTTCGGTAAGGCGCGCCTGCATTTCCGGCGCTCCCGGTATGTCCTCGGCGCGTGTTTCCTGGCGCTTGCCGGCACCGCCGTGGTTGTGACCTCCCTGGTGACCAGCGAAACGGCCTTTGCCGGCCGGACCGGTCGCAACGCGTTTCTTGCCTTTCGGGCGACGGGTGCCGCAAAAATAGTCGAGATCGAGGAAGACCACGACCCCGTGGGTACCGCGAAAGGAATCAAACCGGGGAGGGTGGTATGGATACACGACACGAGTGCCACCAATGCCGAATGCACCAACGAAAAGGGGGACTACTGGTGGCAGGACGGTAACACGCGGCAGAGTGTCGTTGACGCCATGCTGGCGCAAGGGGTGCGGCGGGTTACCGGAAAGGGGAGCGACGAGAGCGCGTGGGAGGCCTTGTTTCGCCACTACAACAAGGCGCACGATCGTGGTGAACGAGGCTACGAGGCGGGGGAGGGGATTGCAATCAAAGTCAACCTCTGCAGCGCCTACGGAATCGGCAACTACGTGAAGCGTGACCCCGGGGGCGGCAAAGACAACGACGAGATCAAAATGATTGATACTTCGCCGCAAATGATGCGTGCTTTGCTGCGCCAGCTTGTCGATGTGGCGGGGGTGCCGCAAGGAAATATTGTTATCGGCGATCCCATGAGACCGTTTTTCGAGCAGTTTCACAGCATGCTCCGCGATGAGTTCCCCGATGTGGTGTATCTTGATCCATGGGGAAAAGACGGGCGAACAAAAGTGGTCGAATCGCGCGTAGGCGAAGTCAAGTACAGCGATCCCTCGGGTAAGCAGAAGAGCAACCGACTCCCGCAGCGATATGTCCATGCCGCGTATTTCATAAATCTGTCGGTGCTCAAGGGACACAGCGGGGCCGGCATTTCCATGGGCGCCAAGAACCATTTCGGCTCCCA
Organism: uncultured Fibrobacterota bacterium; assembly: GCA_964571815.1. Classification (GTDB taxonomy): domain Bacteria; phylum Fibrobacterota; class Chitinivibrionia; order Chitinivibrionales; family WJKA01; genus CAZNDN01. Next base: position 8,401 of record CAZNDN010000084.1, read on the forward strand.
TGCCTTTGGAAATGAAGGCGGCACGCTGAGTTTGTCCGAGTTTCTTCACGGTTCTCTGCCCGGTTCATGGACCGGTGGCCCGGAGGGAATGGGTTACTATCGCAATCTGGTCGATCTTCTCGGGCACGAGCATTTGGGCGGCAAGACGATTATCTCGATTGTCGACGGCTTGTGGGGTGCTTACGAGTCGATAGGCGATCCCAACAAGTGGCGTTCGGAGCCGTTTAATAACAACTGGCCCTCCAGCATTCTGCTCTCTCAGGACCCGGTGGCACTCGAATCGGTGGGATTCGATTTGCTTCGCAATGAGTATACCCCCGACAACGGCTACGACATAGAGCAGTGGTGCTCCCCCAACACGGTGGACGGTACGGAAGACTACCTTCACCAGGCCGCTTCCCCGAGTGCGTGGCCCGACGGTGTCGAGTACGACCCGGAGCAGGACGGCACCCCGCTGACCAGCCTGGGAGTGCACGAGCACTGGGACAGCCCCGAGACTATGGAATACAGCCGAAATATCGATCCGGACGGCGGCAAGGGCATTGAGCTGGTACGCGTCGAAGGCTCCCCGGTCAGACCGTTTGGTCCCGAGATTGCGCGTCGGGGGAGCGCCCTGCTGGGAAGAAGTTGGCCCAACCCCTTCTCCCTGTCAACGGTAATTCCTTATTACCTGCCCCGGGGAGGTGAGACGCTGGTGCTCGAAGTGCTCGACCCGCGGGGACGGGTGATTGCGACGCTTGCCGAGGGGGTTGGCACGGCGGGGCAGCACACGGTGACATTCAGGCCGACCGATCACGGGATTGAGCGAGTGGGCACGGGGCAGTACCTCTGCAGGCTGCGCAGCGGGCAGGCAACGCAGACCATCCGGATGCAGCATGTCAGGTAGGCGGCGCCGGGGGAATTCCCTTACCAGTGCAAACCCGACCTGCGGCGTCCTGTTGAGGATGGCCCTGGTCGTTGCTTTTGTCGTTCAGACAGGGGCAGGAACGATAGACCTGCCCGATTCCCTCGTGGCTTCCGATGCCCAAATCGAAGTACTCGCAACGGGGCGCAGCTTCTGTGAGGGACCGGCGGTCGCTCCCGGGGGCGATCTGTACTATACGGAGCTGGGCACCAACCCTACCGCGATCTACCGGGTCCGCGACGGCGGCGCTCCCGCGTTGTTCATGGAGGATGGAGGAGGCGCCAACGGGATGGTGTTTGTCGACGGAGCGCTGATTGCCTGCCGCAGCGGCAACGTGGCGCGAATCGACACCGCCACTGGAGCGGCAACCGACCTTATCACCGACTACAATGGTATCACCCTCGGTTCCACCAACGATCTGACCATGGGCCCCGACGGTGCGATGTACTTCACGAACCCCAACTGGGGCTCCGACGAGCACGGCAACGATGTCTTCCGGGTGTCGTCGGAAGGCGTGCTTACCCGTATCGCCGAGGGGCTCAACAAGCCCAACGGGATCGAGTACGATCCGGATCTCGGACGGCTCTATCTCTGTGTCTCCGGGGACAACAAGGTCGTTGTCACGGAGGTGGAGGCAAACGGTGACCCGGGTGACTGGCGCGATTTCGCCGATATCGGCAATCCCGACGGGATCGAGCTGGACAGACACGGCAATGTCTATGCAGTTTCTTTCACCTATGCGCGTATCGAAGTGTACGACCCCGAGGGCGTCTCGCTGGGAAGCATTGCTTTCAGGTCGGAAGGGGAGCAGTTCAACACTACCAACTGCACGTTCGGCTGGGGGGAGAAGCCGTATTTGTACGTGACGGCCTCGGACCGGGTTTTTCGCCTGAAGATGAATGTGCAGGGGAAAAGGCAGTATGATCAGTCGCAGGGGGTGGTCCCCCGGGGATCGTCGATGCGGATTCGGGACAATGGGGAGCGGGCGACCCGATCGGCCATCAGGATTCGGGCCGCCACGCCGGGTTCAATCCGGCCGGCGGGCGCCGGGATGTACACGCCCGCGGGCAGGGTCGTTTCACCGGTGCATTCTTACTGTGGCTTGTCGTCGGGCGTAGCACTGATCAGACGATAATAGTATCGGCAAGACCGGGCATCCGTGTTTCATCATTCATACATTGCTGGCGCAACGAGGAGCCGATGATTCGAAGACTTGGTGAACTGCCGAAAGCCGTGAGAGATGGAGTGCTTGTTTGTTCTCTCGCCGGATGGGGGGTGACCTCGGCTGTGGCCGATCCGGTCACGGGTGTGGTGCTGGATGAGGACGGGCTGCCGCTGGCCGGAGTTCAGGCAAAAGTGGTTCCCGGGGGTGATGAGGCAACTTCGGACGGCGAGGGACGGTTTCAGGTGGACGTGAAAGCCCGATGGCCGGGGCGGATCCATGTGGGGGCGTCCGCGGAGTTTGCCGTTCGTGGAGGCGTGCTCTACGGTGATATCCCTTCGGGAGTGCGAACCGCAACCGTGGAGATGATCGATTGCCGCGGCAGGACACTATCCCTCGTGCGCCGTGAGGGTCTCACGGCCGGGGTGCGGCGGCTTGCCGAGCCGGGTAACACATTCGGCGCCGACGGCTTCTACACGGTACGGATACGGCTCGACAGGGAGGAAACGGTCGTAGCGCTTCTGCAGCTCGACGGGGCAGTTGCTTCCCCGTTGCCGCGTCGACGACAGGCATCTTCCTCACCCCGCGCACTTGGCAAGGCTGCCGGCGTGGTGGATACGCTTCTGCTTACCAGGGAAGGGTATGTTTCGGCCAAAGTAATAATGAAAGACTTCGACTCGGACAACGCCGTGTTTTTTCTTTCGAAGCCGGGTGGGTACCCGCGTGTGATACTCGGCAACGGCACAACCCGGGCACTGGTATATCTGCCGGATGAAAGCGCGGGGTACTACCGGGGATCGCGATTTGACTGGTCGGGTATGGTGGGCGAAGTCACTTGCGGGGGGCATACGTACTACGAGGACTGGCTTACACCACACGACCCGGTAAATCCTGAGCACGCGGTGGGACCGGCGGTGGAGTTCGACATGGAAACGCCGCCGGGCTACGATGAAGCCGGTGTCGGCGAAGAGTTCGTCAAGATCGGTGTGGGCAGGTTGCGTCGCGGCAGGGGAGACTACTTCTTCAACGATGAGTACGATATCGTCGATGCGGGATCGTGGACCGTGACGCGGGGCGTATCGTGGATCAGGTTTCAACATGATATCGACGAGCTTCGGGGGTGGGATTACCGATACGTAAAACTCCTGACCGTCAGCGGCAAATCGCTGGCAATGGACCAGACATTGCGCAACACCGGGACAAAGGCCTGTGAAATATCTACCTACAGCCATCAGTTCACATCGATTGACAAGCAGCGGATCGGGCCGGGTTACAGCCTGACCTACGTGTTCACGCCAACCCTTCGGCAGGGAACTCTGGATGGGAAGGCACGGTTGGATGGCTCGGTGGTGACCATAACATCCCCCATAGAAGCATCATCGGCCTTGTGGGCACGATTCCTGGGCTTCGGCGCGGATATCGGTTCCAACAGGGTGGTGATCGAGCACGAGGCCGGAGGCAGTGTTGCGATCACCGGGAATCAGCCCGTAGCGGACTGCATGCTGTATTCATCGAGACGTGCCCTGTGCCCGGAGTTTTTCGTGGAGTGCACGATCGGGCCGGGCGCGGTGAAACGGTGGAGGACGGTGATGGAGTACGGGGAGTAGGCCCGGGGAACCGGGGCCGCGGAATGTTCGACTGCCTTTTCGCAAAGGCAGGGAGAGTCACGGAACATCCGGGTCTCGACGATCCGGACAAGGCCTACATGATGATGGTGACGCATCACCTGCCCACCGGCATGGTCGGGTTCATGGCCGTGGTCATGATCGCCACCCTGGTCAGCAGTATCGACTCCGGGTTGAACTCCTTCAGCACGGTCTTGACGATGGATATCTACGTGAAGAACTTCCGGCCCAATGCCTCGCAGAAAGAGATTCAGCGGCTCGGGCGTATTACCACCGTGCTCACGGCTCTCTTTGCCGTGTTGTACGGCTGATCCATGGCGAGTTTCGGCAAGGACATGTTCAACCTCTTTCCGTCGGTCATCGCGTTCTTCGCACCGCCGAACCGAATGAAGACCAAAGAGCGATTTCACCCTTCCACTCAGAAGTTATTTTCTTCGGTGTCTGCCGTCGCCCTTGCGCGTATGATCCTGTGCCCGAGTGATTCCGCGACCCGGAAGGGTATCGAGGGAACCGGACCGGGAGTTGCACGTGACGCGTGAGGGAGCCGGGCGGCTTCTGCCTGTTGTTCAGGTCGCTGTTTCAATTTCATTTTCCGCTGGAGGCTACGTTGGATACACGCCGGCGAGTACGATTTGCTCCATCGCCCACGGGCTCGCTCCATGTCGGAGGGGCACGCACCGCTCTTTTCAACTACCTGTTCGCCCGTCACGGTAAGGGAACGTTCATCCTGCGCATCGAAGACACCGATCGCAAAAGGTTTCAGGAACACGCTCTGGAGGAGATCCTCACGAGTCTTCGCTGGCTTGGGCTGGAGTGGGACGAAGGGCCGGAGCGGGGCGGTGACTACGGGCCGTATGTCCAGTCGGAGAGAACCGATCTCTACAGGGAGCACGCCGAAAGACTCATGGCCGAGGGGCATGCTTACCGGTGTTTCTGCGCTCCCGAGCGGCTTGCGCAGGTAAGAAAGGAACAGGAGCAGGCGGGTGCCGCGCATGTTTCGGGCTACGACCGCCATTGCCGCGAATTGCCGGCGGCTCGCGTGAGGGAGTTGACCGAACAGGGGGCTCGGTCGGTGGTTCGCTTGAAAGTGCCCCTGGAGCGCCGGAACATTACGTTCCATGACCTTGTCCGAGGGGACATCGAGTACAAGACGGAGGTGCTTGACGATCTGGTGCTGCTGAAATCCGACGGCTTTCCGACGTATCACCTGGCCAACGTGGTCGACGATCACTTCATGGGTATCACTGATGTTCTCCGGGGCGATGAGTGGATTGCATCGACCCCCCGCCATATTCTTCTGTACGAGGCATTCGGGTGGGAGCCGCCGGCATTCGCCCACATGCCCGTGATTCTGGCTCCCGGCGGCGGCAAGCTCTCCAAGCGCAAGGGTGCGGCATCGGTGATCGATTTTCGCCGGGACGGTATCCTTCCCGAGACGCTGTTCAATTTTCTCACCTTGCTGGGATGGGCGCCGGGAGACGATCGGGAGATAATGAGCAGGGAAGAGATTGTCGAGGCGTTTGATCTGAAGCGCATATCGCCCAAAGCAGCCGTCTTCGATGAGCGCAAGCTCGAGTGGATGAACGGCCAGTACCTGGCGCGGCGTTCGGTCGATTCCCTTATCGATCAGGTGCGGGAAATCTGGGCTGAGACGGGCATCGCGCGAGGCGAACGAGCGGCCGATGAATCCTACGTGCGGCGGGTGATTGAACTTATGAAGGGCCGGTCGAGGCGGGTGGGGGATATTGCGGAAAACACCGGCTATTTCTTCGAAGATCCTCAAGAGTACGAAGCGAAGGCGGTCAAGAAGCATATCAAGGCGGGCACTCTTGCTCTGATGCAGGAGTTGGAGCGGATCGTCGAGGCTGTCGAGCCGTTCGACACGGCCCAACTGGAGAAAGAATACCGGCGGTTTGCCGAGGAACGGGAAGTATCGACCGGGAAACTTATTCATCCCACACGTCTTGCCCTCAGCGGTGTCAGTTTCGGACCCGGCCTGTTTGAGCTGATGGAGCTGCTGGGCAGAGAGACGGTGCTCAGGCGTATGCGCCGCGCCCGGGAGCGCCTGGGCGGCGCCGGCACGGGCGGACGGGCGGATTCGGGGAGGGAGTGAAATCATGAGCAGCGAAGCGGACGCGGCCGGGGGCACGGAACGCCCGGCGCATTTCATCCGGGCGATTGTCGAAGAAGACATGCGCACCAACAAATGGAACGGGCGCGTCGTCACGCGCTTCCCGCCCGAGCCCAACGGCTACCTCCATATCGGTCATGCCAAGTCGATATGCCTCAATTTCGGGCTTGCTCGGGAATTCGGCGGTGAGTGCCATCTTCGGTTCGACGATACCAATCCCTCCAAAGAAGAACGTGAGTACATCGAGTCGATCAAGGAAGATGTCGCGTGGCTGGGATTCGACTGGGGAGAGCACCTGTACTACGCATCCGATTACTTCGAGAAGATGTACGAATACGCCGAGCAGCTTGTCGGGGAAGGGAATGCGTATGTTGACGATCTCAGCGGGGAGCAGGTCAGGCAGTATCGCGGTACACTGACCGAGCCGGGACGGGAGAGCGAGTGTCGGAGCCGCTCGGTTGACGAGAACCTCGATCTGTTCCGGCGCATGCGGGCCGGTGAATTTCCCGACGGAGCGAAAGTGCTGCGGGCCAGGATCGACATGGCATCGCCCAACCTCAACATGCGGGATCCGGTGCTGTATCGGATTGTCCATGCCTCTCATCATCGTACCGGTTCCACGTGGTGCATCTATCCCATGTACGACTGGGCGCATGGCCTCGAAGACTCGATCGAGAAGGTGACCCATTCGATTTGCACGCTCGAATTCGAGGATCACCGTCCGCTGTACGACTGGTTTCTCGACCGGTTGCGCGTCTATCATCCACAGCAGATAGAATTCGCCCGGCTGAATCTGTCCCACACGGTGATGAGCAAGCGGAAGCTGCTCCACCTGGTTCGGGAGGGTCACGTGTCGGGATGGGACGACCCGCGGATGCCGACCATCTCCGGGTTTCGTCGCCGCGGCTACACCCCCTCGTCGATCCGCGATTTCTGCGAGCGCATCGGCGTGGCCAGGCGCGACAGCACGGTTGATATCGCCCTGCTCGAGCATTGCGTCCGTGAAGAGCTGAATCGCACGGCCCCGCGCGCCATGGCCGTGCTTCGACCGCTGAAGGTGATTATCGACAACTACCCCGACGACTGCGAGGAGGAGTTCGATGCCGTGAACAACCCCGAGGATGAGTCCATGGGGGTGCGGAAGGTTCCGTTCTCACGAGAGTTGTATATTGAGCGTGAAGATTTCATGCTCGATCCGCCCCGGAAGTTTTTCCGGCTGGCGCCCGGCCGTGAAGTGCGCCTTCGCTGGGCATACTTCATTACGTGTGTCGACGCGAGGCGGGACGAGGCCGGGGAGGTAGTCGAAGTGCATTGTACGTACGATCCGGACACTCGGGGGGGGGATGCGCCCGACGGGCGCAGGGTGAAAAGCACCATGCACTGGGTGTCAACACGCCACGCGGTCGGCGCCGAGGTGCGGTTGTACGAGCACCTCTTCGAAGCCGAGAAACCGTCGGCCTCCACCATGGAAGAACTGGCCGGAGGGCTGAACCCGCATTCGCTGGAAGTTCTGACGGGCTGCCGGATCGAGCCGGGTCTTGCCGGCGCCGAACCCGGAAGCCGGTACCAGTTTGAGCGGCAGGGATACTTTATCGTCGATCCGGCGGACTCCCGAACGGGTGCGCCGGTTTTTAACCGGATAGTCACGCTTCGCGATCAGTGGGCGCGCATTCAGAAAAAGAAGGCCGCGGGCTCCTGATCGAACCTTTCCGCGAAGCGGGATGTGAAGTGAAAGGAGGAGACGATGAGAATGCCGGTATGGTGCCTGCTTCCGGTGTGCGCTGCGATTGCGCAGGAAACTCCTTCAGCAGATTCATCCTCTCCACAAGCATCGTGGTGTGACGGACAGGTGGCGCTGGTGGCCATGGACCTTTCCATGGGAACGGTCGATTTCTCTCCCGCCCCGTTCGAGCGTATCGCCATCCACAAGCCGCTCGTGGATCTGCTGAGCGGGTTTTTCGACAGGGAAGTCACCCTGCTTCCGGCGCGGGAGGCCGATGTGCCCGAAGAGTGCCGCGGAATGGTTGTCGAGGCGCAGCTCGATTTCTATCGCCACAAGAGGCTTCTCATGCTCGAAGGCGGCCGGGCGGGGATCATCCTGTCGTTCTTTGCGCCGGGAAGCGCGGAGCCCGATTTCAAACTTGTCGCGCGGAAGAGCAGCCCCTGGCATCTCGGTTCCACGGTGCCGTCGGTACACGTGGAAAAGGCGGTGCAGGCCGTTGCCGATGATTTCCGGCTGCAGTTGGAAAGCATGGAGGGGGTCTACGGGAAGGCGGTCACGGAGTGCGACCGGCGGTTGTTTATGCAAAGGTTTGTCCTGGACTCCAGGACGGTGGGCTTTCCCCTTACGGGACGGCACATGATGGTGCTCAACGGCATGGTGCTTCGTGCACTCCAGCGGGCGACGGGCAGAGAAGTGTACGGAGTCGGCGCACGGGGACTGAAGCAGGTTGAGCAGTGCGGCGGTTCACTGGTGGTTCCGGTCATTGAAGAATACGTGCTCACCGGCAAAGGGCGCAGCGGCGGGGTCAGGGCGCGCCTGGTCGTGCGACGGTACGAGCGGGCCGGCGGCGAGGCGGGGGCAACCATCGCGGCACGTCGGGATATCAAGGTACGAAGGGACCCGCTGAGCTTCGCAACCGTGGAAAAGGTGGTCGGCGCGTGCTGCGACGAGCTTGAGAGGATCTGGGACGAGAAGAAAGACGTTCACGTCACGGAGTCTTCACCCTGATTCGTCCGCTTCGCCGTGGCGACACCCCGGCGTCGGTGTGGCGGGAAGGCACGGATGATACCCCCGGCGAGTCGGGCGTCGAGAGGTGTGATGGCGCCGTCGAGGGATCAACCCCGGAGTGCGGGAAGTCTGACATAGTCGCGGCGAAACCGCCACACGAAAGTGCCTTTGGCGAAATGCGGCATGATCTTTCCGCGTGTCACGGCGTTTCGTGGCCTCCCGGAAGAATCGATCCGCTCGATGACATCTTCAACGGTGTCGAATGCGTACACGCCGCATGCCGGAACCAGGCCCGGTAGTCCCTCCCGGTAGCCCCGATACACGGTTGCCCGGCAATAGCCAAGCTCTCGTGCCGTTTCCCACACCCACTGGTTCCAGCATCCCCCGGGGAAAGCGAGCCCGCGGACGGGGGCGTTGATGATATCCTCCAGTTTCGCTTTGGAATCGGCAAGTTCGGTGCGGAGGTCGGCTGAGGAGAGCAGGGTGAGGTCGGGGTGTGTCAGGGAATGGCTGCCGATTTCGTGCCCCTCCGATGCGATCAGCCGCAGGTTGTCTTCGGACAGGTGATCCAGACCGGAGTACACGTCCCACGCGGAACGCTTTCCGAGAAAGCCTGCCACGGGAAACACCGTGACCCGCGCGCCGTGCTTGCGCAGAAGCGGGAGGGCGTTGTCGACGAAGCACCGGAAGCCGTCGTCGAAGGTCAGGATCGCCTCGGGCGCCTTGGTCGGCGCCGGAAGGGACGCCTCCGAAAGTGTTTTGAATGCAAATCCTCGTGAGACGAGTGCCTGCAGGAGCGAATCGAACCGTACAACCGGGAAATAAGACACGCCGGGACCGCGGGAGGCGAGCACGGAATGGAAGACCAGGGCGGGTCGCGGGGCGCTTTTTCCGCGCCGTCCCAACACGCTGACCGCGGCGGCGCCAACCGCAAGCGGGGCCGCGAAGGTTGCCGCAAGGATTGTGGGGAGTATGTTCATGGCGGTCGCTTTCCCTGGTCGGGGGTCGGGTGCCGTATCTTTGCATCCAACAACCCGTACGCGTATCGATGAAGGTAGCGAAAACACGGGATCCCGCTTCAGGCTGTCGATCGGCGGCCCCCGTCATGGACAAAAATAACTTCGCGGGGATTTCCTGACACCGGGTCGCCGGGAGCCGGGCGGGACTTGTTCAATCACCGGCGGCAATACGTTATTTTCCATGATATTCACCTCTGCTGCCTCTCCCCGAACAAGGAAGAGATCGGATGAGCGATTCAGACACGGTTCCGTGCCCCTACTGTCACCGGGACATGCCCGCGAAAGCCAAAGCGTGTCCGCACTGCGGCTCCGATGAGCAGACCGGATGGTCGTCGGAGACCTACCTTGATGGAATCGACTTGCCGGGCGAGGAGGAGTATGAAGAGATGCTGCGCGAAGAGTTCGAGCCGGATCATGTCCGGTTCCGCGTACCCGTGTGGCAGTGGGTCGTTGCCGCGGGACTCACGGC
>CAZNDN010000085.1:0-18339 GCA_964571815.1 uncultured Fibrobacterota bacterium
TCGGATTGATATAGTCTCTTCAGTGGTGTGAGGCGGTGGGAAAGAAAGACGCGAATTGACGCACGCGAATGCGGCAGGGTCGACGGACTGACACAAATTCGTCCTCGTCGGTGGTCCTCGTCCTGGTATTTTCGTCTTGTAGTGTCTTGTATTCGGATTAGCGTTGAGGCTGATGGCGGGCGTGCGGATGATGACTTTGGAAACAGTGATTGGAGGAGGGACTCGGTGAATGTCGATGGAGTTTTCATGGAGCGGTGATTACCTTCGTGTCCGGTTTTCCGGCACCGGATTATCCTGGCTTTGCGGCCGAATTCGCCGTGGGCGCAGAATCGTCTCTTCCCGATCGACTCACGCACATGAAGGCGGATGCTATTTTCCCTCTTTCGAATGCGGGCGGACCGAGGAGGGGAGGGAAGATTGCCGGGCACTCAAATGAAACTGCTTCTGGTTGAAGACAATGCGGGGCTGCGCGAGCAGATGAAATGGGCGTTGTCGGACCGCTACGAGGTGCTGGAGGCCGACTGCTCCGAGGCCTGCCTGCGGATATTCCAGGAGCGACATCCTCCACTGGTCTGCCTTGACATGGGGCTGGACAACGAACCCGAGAAGGGGCTGGAGTTGATCGATTCCCTGCTGGGGATCGAGCGCCTCACGAAGATCGTGGTGGTCACGGCTCATACCGGTGAAGATCCTGGTTCGCGCGCGGTGGCAAAGGGAGCGTTCGACTACCTTCGCAAGCCCGTGGATATCGATGAGCTTCGCGTGATACTGGGCCGTGCCGTTCGGCTCTTCGAAATGGAACCCCGCGACCGGGAACCCGCCGGACCGACGCTTCAGAGCAGTCCCGGCTTCGAGATGATCGGTGAGTGCCCGGCCATGCAGAAAGTGTTCCAGACCATCCAGAAGCTTTCCCGCACCACGGTCAGCGTGCTGATCACCGGTGAGAGCGGTACGGGTAAGGAGCTGTGCGCCCGCGCCATACATTTTCACGGAAAGCGAAGCGTGCGGCCGTTCGTGCCGATCAACTGCGGTGCGATTCCCGATACCCTCCTTGAATCCGAACTGTTCGGCTACGCCAAAGGCGCTTTCACCGGGGCGCAGGGCGACAAGAAGGGGCTGATCGAGTCCGCCGACGGCGGTACGCTGTTTCTGGATGAGATAGGGGATATGCCCCGGGCGCTGCAGGTGAAACTCCTGCGATTCCTGGAAGACCAGTCCTTTCAGCGCCTGGGCGATACCGGCTTGTATCACAGCGATGTCAGGGTTGTCGCGGCGACGAACCGCGATGATGTGGCCGGGGGAGAGGGCGAGGTCGTGCGCAACGATCTCTACTATCGGCTCAGTGAGTTCGAGATACAGCTTCCGCCGTTGCGGGAGCGCGGCGACGATGTCATTGTGCTTGCAGAGGAAATCGTGCGACGAAATCGTGAGAAGTTCGACACACCAAAACTGCATCTCAGCACTCGTGCACGGGATATGCTCCGTCGTTACACCTGGCCGGGCAATGTGCGGGAATTGGAGAACCGGCTCAGCCGCGCGGCCATCACCTGCGTAAACCAGACAATCGAGCCCGACGACCTGCAGCTTTCGGCCGGCGGCATGGGAGATATCGGACTGAAAGAGGCACGCGAGCTGTTCGAAAAGGAATTCATCGAAAAAGCTCTCAAGCGATCGGACCACAAGGTCTCCACCACCGCCAGGGCCCTCGGTGTCAGCCGCCCCACGCTCTACGATCTCATGAAAAAACACGGCCTCTCCGCCGGAGATCGAACCGGTGGCGGCAAAAAGGGGTAGGGAAGCGAAGGACAACGTTCTGAAGATCAAAGAACAGGAATCAGCGGGGCGGAGGGCAGAAGGCTGAGGGCAGCGAGCCGCAAGGCAGGCGGTCCGGTACGTGGTATCCGGAACCCGGAGGTGCGGTCCCGTTGTTGCCCATGACTCCCCTTACTGATTGAACTCCAATCCGCAATCTGCAATCCGCATTCCGCAATCCTTCAATACTGGTAATGCGAATTCTTGTAGTAGCTCATCTTGCGATCCACGATCGCTTCGTTGAGCACCACGCCCAGCAGTTTTTTCTTTACGGGAGGGAACTCCTCGATCTTGGCGTTCAAATCGGGGATATTGGTCGCGCCTGCTCTGGCCACCAGAAGGTAGCGTGAGAACAGTTCGTGGACAACGACTGCGTCGGTCACCGCGCCCAGGGGCGGGAAATCCATGATGATCATCTCGAAGTGCCCGGCAAGCTCTTCCTTCATGGTCCTGAATCGCTGCGTCATGAGCAGCTCCGAGGCATTGGCGACGTTCTTGCCCGAAGAGATCACCAGGAGATTCGGGACATGGGTCTGTTGGACGACCGACTGCACGTTTTCCCACGATACGTCTTCACGCGTAACCAGGAAATCGGAGAGACCGGGGGACTTGGGGAGAACGAAACTGTTATGCAAGACGCCCCGCCGCATGTCTCCGTCGACCAGGATGGTACGGGTGCCGTTCTGGGCCAGGGTAATCGCGATATTGGCCGCGATCGTGGATTTGCCGGCGCCGATATCCAGGCTCGTTACCGCCAGGCTGTTGTCCGGAGACTCGTGCAGCCCCAGCATGATCTTGGTGCGCAACGAACGGAACAACTCGTTGACAAAGTCCGACGTGAACTGCGCGGTGATCAGTTTGTCGTCGATTTCTCGTTTTCGTGCCGCCGTCTGCATGCCCTCTCCCTGTCAGGTGCCGGAGTCCGATGAGGATCCGCCTCGAATCGTGGGAATACACTCCAGGAGAACCAGATCGCTCATCTTGCGGAAATCGCTGCCGGTTCGCGCCGTCTTGTCGAGCATATCCAGGAGGATTACCGGTCCGAAGGCCACGGCCGCGCCTGCCGCAAAGCCAATACCGATGAACTTGAGAATAATCATGAGCATGCCCGGCGGGATGGGAGGCACCGCATAGTCCATGATAAAAACATCGGCCAGCTCCGCCGCATCGGAGACCTTCGCACGATTGTAACGGCTGAGAACGGCCGAGTGCAGCTCGGCGTCGATTTCGTACTTGCGCTGAAGCTGCGCCAGGCGCTGCTGCTTTGTCGGGAGTCCGTGGAGACGCGACGTAAGCGAGCGTGCCGTGGCCAGTCTCTGACTTTTCCGCTCCCGGAGGTCCGAGGCGAAACTGCTCAACGCATGGACCGCCTGGGTACCCACATCCTGGATTTCTCGTCGATTGCGAGCCATTTCGGGATGACCGCGCGCATAGTTGGCTTCAAGCTCTTCACGCTCCGCAAGGAGACGATTCAATTCGCTGCGGAGCACCGTCGCCTGGGTGTTGCCCCGTGATGAAAGGAAAAGGACGATCTCGTTGACCGCCTGTGTCTTTCTTTCGCCGGTATTCGATTCGTACTGGGACTGTAGTCGTTGGACTTCGCGCAGCGTGTTTTCGATAGTCCGGTCGTCCGTCTCCAGCGTCATCAGCTCCGTGATCGTCTCCTGCGTGCCGGCATCGAGCCCCACACGCGGGTTGGAAGCCAGAAAGCCTTCCAATGCTCCTTCCGACTGGGCAAGCTGGGTCTTGGCCTCTGCCAGTTGCTTCTCCAGCGTCCGCAACGCCTCGCTCGTACGACGCCTGCGCAGGGCGAGATTCTCCTTGACGTACATGTCCGCAAGCGTGTTGGCGGTGCGGGAAAGAAGCGGGTAGTCGCTCCCTTCGAGCGTCACTCCTATGTGGTGTCTGCCCCGGCGCGGATCGGCACCTTCGACTCTCATGGACGAAAGAAGGAAATCGACGGCGCGCCGGGTCGATGTGACGTAGAACGTGAAGTCGTGAGGATCGACCAGAAATTCCCGTGTAAATCCCAGTCGTATTCCCGGAGCTTCAAGGGTAGACAGCGACGCCAGGGAGCCGCTGTTCACGACTCTTCCCTCGATACCGGCATCTTTGTTGGTGAAGAGCACCCTGTATCCTCCGTTGCCTCGCTTATCGGTCGTGAATTGGTACTTGCCGCCGGCCGCGGCCGAGTCAACGTCGCAGGATACGAAAAGCTCGCTCCGCTGGTGGTCGGGCAGTCGCAGACGAAGGGAGAGGGAATCCACGACCATGCGCAGAAAACGCCTGCTCTGGATCATCTCGGCCTTGCTGCCGGCCTGGTCGAAGTATTCATCGACGGCACTGATCGCTTCGGGGTTCTCAAGTCCCAGCTTCACCTGTACCGGCAGCTCCGGCTTGAGCGGAAGCACCGTGAACGCCACGGCCGTGCCGAGTAGCGCAACCGCGGGGAAGGTGATACCGATATACCATTTGTACCGCCACAGAAGATTGGCGTAATGCCGCAGGATGTGCCCGACATCGACATCCTTGAGCGTCGTCTGCCGGGGCGGGCCGGGGCGTGCGGTCTGCGGTGACATGCTCAGCGCCCTCCATCGCGTGCTTCGGTCAAAGCCAGATAGCTTATGTAGACGGTCATCGATGAACTCACGGCCGTAATGGCGAAGCTCAGCACCGGGAGTATGTCGTCACGAAACGTGTCCCAGAAACGCTGGTTCGGCCTGTGGGTCACCGTGATCTGATCGCCGGACGTGAACCCGATCGTTTTCAGCGATTTGCCCGACTGGAACAGGGAGACAAGGTCGTCGTCGAGAATCTCCCCGTCACGTCGCCACAGCAGCTTCTCCACGCCGTCGTCCCGCTCCGTTCCGCCCGCCATGCGTACCAGCGACCACATGTTTTCCCGCGGATCGACATAGTAGAGCCCCGGACGGAAAAAACCGCCCAGAAGCGTAACGCGAATGAGCGGACGCACCCGGACGTTGGGATAGCGCAAATACTCCACGTAGGCTTCGCTCAACTCCTGCTGCACCTGCTCGGGACTCTTCCCCACTACCCGTATCATTCCCACAATCGGCAGGTCCACGCATCCCTCATCGTCAATAGGATACACACCGTTGAGGAAACTGGCGGTATCCGGATATACCGTCACCCGCAACCCGTCCCCCGGTGCAAAGGGCGACGTGATCGCGCAGCGGGGAGCACCCGTCCGTTGTTGGGGAGTTGTGGTTTCGGTTTCCGGGGCCTCAGGCGCTTCTTCTCCGGTCTGCGCGGTAACTCCGACCACGAAAAGACAGACGGCAAGAAGCCCGCCCCACATCGAATTCCCGACAATCCCTCGACTCTTTCGTTTCAGCATTGCAGGTCCTTTCGCGGTTCAGCACGAACGGTAGTAACGCTTCCGTTTGGCTTCCGTCTCCAGCCCCATTGCTCGCAACCCGCGGTAGAGTTTCACCATGCCGATTCGTGTGGATCCGTATGCGGGAGAGGCGAGCACCCGCCGGAGTTCTCCGAACTTCATGGGACCATTGGCGGCGACGGCTCGCTTGACCTTCTCCTCCAGCGAGAGCGCTTCGAGTTCCATACTGGCCTCGGCTACGCCGGCGGGGCTCTCCCGATTACCCGGCCGCGGAGTCGCTTCCGAATCGATGGTAACGCTTTGGGCAAGACTTCGCCGCAGTGCGGCAACGCAGTGTTCCTCGCAAGGGTCCGTCGGAAGAATCTGGTCGAATTGCAGAATCCTGAATCCCGACTCGACTTCACCGTTCAAGCCGAACAGACGAAGCTCACCCCCTTCGGAGCGCAGCCGTTTCGCTTCCGCGGCGATTGTGCCCCAGCCCGCACTGGCGCTGTACTCAAGCCGGGTCAGGTCCAGTGCCACATGCCGGTGCCCGTTGCGGGCCACCAGCGAGAACACTTCATCGAGACGCCCCGCGTTGTTATGATCGAGATGTCCCGCCAGTTTGATCACGCTGAGCGGCACCCCCCGACAGGGAACGCGGACCACGGCCGCAACCCTGCCGGCCAGCGCAAACAGCTCCCCGCCCGCCTGAGAACCGGTCGAAGGGGATCGCTCCTCCACGGGAGCTTTTTCTCCAACCGGCGGCTCCGGAGTCGGGGGGTCGTGCCGCGGAGCTTCGCTCGGCCGCGGCGGCTCGTCAACGGCCCCGCGATGCTTCCCGGCCGCGGCTTGCCCGTCGAGGGCGTGTTGAATCGTGACCCAGGCGCCGTCGAGCATGACCTCGCCCGCCGCAAGCCGGCGTCGCATGGTACGACGGGAGGAGACCAACTGCTTCCGCGGTACCCACGCCCCGTGCTCGTCGAGCACACGACCGGCAACGACATTGCTTCGAAGGGTCGAAAAAGTATCGGCAAGCGCGCTCATGGTGTCCGCAACGTATCGAGCATGCCGCGAATTGCTCGATCTCTTTCGAAGGATGAACGTTCGATCTGCTGCATCGCCTGAGAGACGGACCGAAGATGACGGGACGTCTCACGGCGATAGTACCAGAACAGCCCGCCGAAGCCGGCCAGCCCCAGGAGGTTTATCACGACAAGAATCCACAAGACCGCCGAGCGGGCGCCGGAGCCCGTCTTCACTTTCCCAGCCACTTCTTCGGCGGCTATTTTCTCCAACTGTACCGCGGCGTAAGCGCATTCGTTTGAGTCGGGGAACTCCCTGATAATCTCCTTGTAGAGCCGGCATGCATCCGCAATGCGGTTTTCCACGTAATGAAACGTGTACGCTTGATTGTACACCTCAAGCGGGGTACGAACGTCCGGGTCTCCCTGCGCCATAGAATACCGTTGTCCTTTTCAGAAAACTATCGGTGGCTGTTTTTACCCTTCGTGTTCTCACGGTCCGGCTTCGTGCGCTTGCGCTCGCGGGTGATCTCATCCTGCGACCATTCCGGGGTAGGCGCCGCGCCTTCCTTCGCGTTTCTCACCTCGTCGACATTCAGCCGCTGGGTATCTCCACCCCGCTGAAGGTCTTCCAGATTGAAGACCGACGTCGGCCCGGTGTCGTCTCCGTCCCGTCCGATCTTGAAACGCATGTTTCGTGTCCGTGCCAACGGGTCGACGCTCTCGGAGGAGGACCGGTCATGTTCATTCGGCCGTGTACCGGGGGCCCGGGCGGACCTGCGTTGAGCCTGCAGTTCATCCCGGGAAAGAAACACCGTCTGGGCAATATCCCTGGCAAACACCGTTTCGCTCAACGGATCACGTCCTTCCTCCCGCGGCCCGCCGGCCCCGGCCTGCTCGTCCGTATGCCGGGGGTCTTGCCGCGGCGCGGCGTTCGACGCACCGGTATCGGTCTTGGACTTCATGTCCGTGTCGGAGCGCGGCGCTGCTTCGGGCTCCTGCTTTCCCGACGAAACCGAAAGAAGCCGGCGCAGCCCGGCCGCGGTCTCTTCCAGCGAAGCAACATCCGATTCGGCCCGGACGCCTACTTCCTCCACAATTTGACGGGCATGGTCCTCCAGTTCGCGACACACATTGTCAACTATGCTCTGAAGCCGCACGGTCACGATTCCGGCCGGTCGCAGATGAGACCCGACGACTACGTACTTCAAGGAGGCTCCCTGCTCCGCGTCGCCTTCCCGGTGGATGCTGTCCACGTCGAAACGACTCACGTGCCAGCTCTTCTCGATGAACTCGCCAATTGAAGATCGCTGGTGCCGCCGGGCGTACAAAACCCGTATCTCCACGACACCTTCGAACAACTCCGGCGAGTCGGGCCGGCGTTGTTCGGCCCGGGTCAAGCGTTGCAGGGTGACGGGGAGAATGTCGACGGCATCCCTGATGATCAGTGTCACCGCGTGGACATCTTTTCGCGGCAGGAGCACGGCGGCGATTCCGCGTGCAAGCTCTTCGGAAGATCGGCGGAATCCCGGGTACGCGTGCTCGATGTCCCGCCGCATTTCGGGTGTTACCCCCGCCGCCCGCAATTCATCATCGCCGATACCGAGCCCGTCGGGGTGATTCTCCGAATGCATCTTGCCCGCTCCTCATCCGATCGTGTCCGGACGCCGATGCGCCGCGATGAAACGAGTTTACTTGCACTACCCACCACAGATACGATAATATACATAAGGTGGGGAGATTCACGCCCGGCCGGCGCCGCGGGTTACACTCGATAGGAACTCGCCCCCGGTACAGTGAACACATAGTATATTATGCCGGTTACCTGGATACGGAGTCTGTGAGTCCTTATGCCTACGCTCGTGCTCCTGCGCAATGATTCGGTCCTGGGGACCTACGTGATGAGCGGGGACCCGGTGACGGTGGGACGGTCGCGCGACAACACGATCTCCATTGTCAGCAGCGGTGTTTCCCGTCACCATTGTCGCATCGAGCAATCCGGCGGCTCGTTCGTCCTTACCGATCTGGGTTCGCTCAACGGCACATTCGTCAACGGAAGCCGCGCAAAGCGGGTACGGCTCAGTCACGGCGACGGCATTGCCGTGGCTACCTACGTCATCCTTTTCAAGGAGCAGCCGGCTGCCGCCGCGAGTCCGGCCTCGGCACGCTCTTCCCCGTTGAGAATCGAGGACGACGATCAGGCGGCCGGGGATCGGCCGGAGGTGACTTCCGTATCGCCGGGCGGGGGGCCGAATACCGTTCTCATGCAGGCGCAATCCTCGCACAAGCCGGGAGCCGATACGGAGCTGAAAATCGACAGCGCGCTGATCGACAGCGACCTGCTTGTCGTCCGGGTGACGCTTCGCGGACCAATCGATCAGAACAACGCAAAAAGGCTTCCCCGGTTGTTTGATCCGCTGTTTGCCGACGGGACATTCAATGTCCTTCTGGAGATGAGTGAGGTCCCGTTCATCGGCAGTACCGGCTGGGGCGCCCTGCTTCGTCAACTCAAGCGTGTACAGCAGGACGGGCATGCGATAAAGCTGGTTCACCTCAGCCGAAAGGTGGCCGAGCAGGCACGGCTGCTGGCCCTTGACAAACTCTTCGGGGTGTACCCCTCGGAAGAAGCTGCGCTGAAAGCCTTTCAATCGGAGGCCGGCCCGGCCGAATCGGAGGCGCCGCCCGAAAAGAGCACCGACGAGCGGAAACCGCCGTTGGAAGCCGCTTCCCCCGCGTCACGGTCAACCCCGTCGCGGGCGCCGCAGGCTCCTCCTCCAACCGCACGCGAAGCGGGGGGCGAGGAACAAGCCGGCCGCCACGGTGGCGAACAGCCCGCTGTCGACAAGTGGGATTTGCCGCTTGAACAGAAAATCAAATCGATTATCATGGAGGATCCGCTCGGCGATGAGCGGAGGATTCGTCGACGTCTCTCCGATCCCGATTACGGTTCCGAGAAAATCGGGCGTTTCAAACTGCGTTCCCTGCTGAAAGTCATGAACCTCGATACCAAGCTGAAACGGTATCAATTCTTCAAGATTTCCTGACCGACTCCGGCTGCGATGGGTGCGACTCGGCGCTCCGGCAGGCGCAGCGGAAAGACGGCCCGGCGCGTTCCACGTCGTGGCGGCTCACCGGTGATGTATTTTCCCACCGCAGCTTGCGGAAAGCACCCTTCCGTTCCATGGAATGCAAATCCGAACCAACCGCACGAATTCGTTTCTTCGAAGAACTCAACGATTTCGTCCCTCCCGACCGTCGCAAGGTCTGGAGCACGGTGCGTGTTCCATGTTCACCCGCGGTCAGGGACGTGATCCAGTCACGCGGGGTTCCGCATACCGAAGTTGACCTTGTCGTGGTCAATGGTGAATCGGTGGATTTCTCCTATCGTGTAAAACCGGACGATCGCATCGCGGTCTATCCGGTGTTCGAATCGCTGGATATCTCATCCCTTGCCCGCCTTCGGCCCCGTCCCTTGCGGCGTCCCCGGTTCATTTGTGACGTGCACCTGGGCAAGCTTGCCCGCAACCTCCGGCTTCTGGGACTCGACACCGCGTACGAAAACGACTACGAAGACGCCGTGATCGTGGATGTATCGCGGCGGAAACGACGTGCCGTGCTTACCCGCGACAGGGGCCTGCTCATGCGCTCGGGTGTTGTCAGGGGCTACTGTGTGCGTTCGACCGATCCGAGGGTCCAGACCGCCGAAGTGATCGAGCGGTTCGATCTGGCCGACTTCCTCTCCCCGCTAACCAGGTGCAGCCGCTGCAACGGCCCAATTGCCGATGTCCGGGTGGAGGACGTGTGGGACGAAGTACCACCGCGGACGCGGGAGCACTGCCGCCGGTTCGGAACGTGCCGCACCTGCGGCCGTGTTTATTGGCACGGCTCTCATGTGCGGTCGATTCTGGAAATGGCGGGCTTGGCAAGCCCCGAGAACAAATCAAAACAGTATCCATCGTGAAAGGAGTACCACCGAAGTGCCTGCAACGCAACCCCCCTGCGACACGTGCCGGGCTCTCTGCTGCCGTCACGTAGCCATGGAAATCGACAGACCGACCTGTAAGCGAGATTACGACAATATCATCTGGTATCTTCTGCACGATAAGGTCCACGTATTCGTCGACCACGAAGGAGACTGGATGGTGGAGTTCGAAACGCCCTGCCGCAACCTCAGGCAGGATTTTCGATGCGGGGACTACGAAAACCGTCCGCGCCTGTGCAGGGAATACCCCGACCCCGACAACCATTGCGAATTCGAGGGCAGGGGGGATCCGTACTATCAGCATCATTTCTCACGCCCCGAAGAGTTCATCTCCTACCTGGAGCGCAGAGGAATCGACTGGCAATGGAAACGGAGAATCAGGTGAAGTTGACCACGTTGCCGAAGGCTATGTAGTCGCAGATCGTGCTTCGGTGACAGTGGTAGTACTCTTCCCGGCGGCGATAGTCTTCCGGCACCGCGGCATCCGCCCCGTCGAAGTCCGGCTCCAGGAAATGCTCGTAGTAGGTGAAGGCGCCGCGGAAAAGCTGGTACATGAAAAGAATGATTTTCGCGTTTGCACCCAGGTTGCGTTTCCAGATATGGCGAATCTCCCGGTCGGTTACGCCCATCTCGAGTGCCCAGTCGGTCACGAATGTCGGCGATTTCTCAAACAGCACGCGCGTCGAAACCGAGAGCGGGTCCTTACCGTGTGCCTGATAGCGGGGATTGATGATATTGAGAAGGGCATAGCGGTTGAGCATGCGGACAAATGAGCCGTAGTCAAGCTCCCCCGACTTCTCCATCAACGCCCTGGCCCCGTGCTTGGCAGCCAGAAATCCCTTGCGGGGGGAGGAGGCTCCGGTGAGTATGACGAAGGACACGTGACGATGAAACCGTTTCAGCAGGTAAAACTCATCGTCTTCCTTGTCCTTGAGTCCCGGATCGGCCACGCACACGTGGAAACGCTCGGGTGATTCCAGCAGCTCTACCGCTGTTCGGCTGTCGGAGGCGCATTTCACGCTGTAGAGGGAGAGCGGCGCCAGTTTCTCATTGAGAATCTTCAGTACGCGCGGATCGTCGTCAACCACGAGAAGATTGACGCTACCGTTTATGAAATAGTAAATCGGTCGTTGCTCCGCCACCGGCCCCTTCTTCGTCGTCGGAAACCCTGCCGCTTGTACCGTGTCTGTTTACTTGCAGGGTCCATGTGCATTGGCGCTGGAATAATTATACAATCATGTGTGAGAGGCGGCAATACTTTGATACAGCTTTCGGGAGGACCACGCCGGCGTACGTCGGTACGAGTATCGGTTCATTTCTCATGAGCACATCGACCAATTCTTCCGGCAGCCTGCTCGACCGGGCACTGCAGTGCCTGCGCCGGGGCGATCTCCCGGCCGCGCACCGATGGTGCCGCAAAGCGGTGGCGGCCGATCCCCGTTCGTACGCGGCGCGGATCAACTATGCCGAAGTACTGAGGAAGCTGGGATGGGCGCGGGAAGCCGAAGCCGAGGCACGAGAGGGAATGCGACTGGAGCCCCGACGTCCCGAGGCTTACGTGTGCGCGGCAATGATTCTCCGGGAAAGCGGCCGGCTGGAGGATTCGGCGGCGGAGTTGCGGCGGGCCCTGGCGATCCGGCCCGCCGACACGCGGGTGCTTATGCAGCTCGGATACGTCTTGTATCGACTGGAAGCGTTCAGCGAGGCTCAGGAGGTTCTCGATCGGGCAGTGAACCAGGCGCCCGGCTCCGAAGAGGCACATCTGCGGCGGGGCGTGGTTCTGGCGTGCCGCGGAAAGCTCACGGAAGCCGAGGCGGCTTTCCGGCGGGCGGTCGGGCTCAATCCGCGCTCCTCCGATGCGTTTTTCAATCTGGGCAATCTCATGCGGGAGCGGCACCGGCCCGGTGATGCGGCCGATATGCTGCGCAAAGCGCTGGAGATCAATCCGGAGTCGGCACCGATACGTACCAACCTTGCCGAATCACTCATGACCATGGGTGACGTGGATGGTGCACTGGAGCAGTACCGACGGGCTGTTGCGATGGACAAGCAGAGCGCTCGCGCCCGGGAGAATCTGATCTACTGTATGAATTTTGTCCCGGAGGCGTCCGGCGCCGACATTTATCGGGAGCACTGCCGATGGGCCGCAATGGTGGAGCGGGGCGAGGATAGGTCGCCGGTATACGACGTCGATCCCGACCCCTCTCGCGCGCTTCGCGTCGGCTATGTCTCGCCGGATTTTTCCCGCCACCCCGTCGGCGCGTTTATCCTGCCCTTGCTCAAGCATCACAACAAGGCGCGGTGCGAGGTGGTGTGTTTCTCCGACGTAAGCCGCTCCGACAGCCGCACCGACCAGTGCCGCGCCTCGGCATCGGAGTGGCACGATATTCGGCGTCTTTCCGACGGCGAACTGGCCGAGACGGTGCGTGCCGGCCGGATCGACATCCTCGTTGACTGTGCGGGCCATACGCGGGGCAACAGGCTGGGCGCCTTCGCACGTCGACCGGCCCCGATTCAGCTCACCTGCGTGGGCTATCCCACCACCACCGGCCTCCGTTCCATGCAGTATTACATCACCGACGATATCGTCGATCCGCCGGGGGCGGAGTCGTGTTTCAGCGAGCAACTCGTCCGCCTGAAAACGGGCTTCTGTTGCTATGAACCTCCCGCAACCGCTCCCGAGCCGGCATCAACGGTCAACGGCGCGGTCACCTTCGGCTCCCTGCATCACCTGGCTCGGCTTAACCGCGAAGTAATCTCTCTGTGGGCCGGAATAGTGCGCCGGGTGCCCGGGGCTCGCCTGAAGATACTGCGGGATGCGGTGACCGACCGAACCCGGGCACGATTGACCGCGTGGTTCGCGGACTACGGCATCGAAGCCGAACGGGTCGATATCAACAATGAACTTCCCCCGGGCGGTCACCTTCATGCCTGCCACGGCATCGATATTGCGCTGGATACGTTTCCCTGGAGCGGCCATACCACTGCCTGCGAAGCGCTGTGGATGGGGGTTCCCGTGGTGAGCCTTCGGGGCCGGCGTCACGCGGGACGCATGGTTGCCGGGATCCTTTCGCGTGTCGGTCTGGAGTCGCTCGTTGCCGAAACCAGGGAAGACTACGTGGACATTGCGGTGGAGCTTGCCGCCGACCGGCGGCGGAGAGCGTCTCTGCGGCGCAGCCTTCGAGATACCATGCGCGGCTCGGTGTTGTGTGACGGGCCGGGTTTTGCCGAAGCAATGGAGGATGCGTATCGGGCTATGTGGCGTTCGTGGTGCCGGGGGCAAGAGCCTGTTGAAGAAGGGCGATGAATTCATACTCGATCACATCCGCCAGCGCCACCCAATCCCCCTGTGTCTGCATGAGAACCATGGTTTCCAGGGAGTACGCCAGTTTCGCCGTCGCCCGGGGTTCGCCGGTCCCCGAACGCAGCAGCGTCGAGACGTCCTGCAACGCGAGGTTGAGTCGAGACGCCGCATCGCCGTAGTCGCCCGTACGGGCCAGAACGACAATCTCCCGGAGGGCACGCTTGAGGTCGGCGGGGGATCGGCACATGCAAAGAAAATAGCTCGGGTCGCCGGAGGCTCGCCGGGGAGGAGGTGTCCCGAATCATTTTTGTAGCGCAGCGGCCGTGTCAAGCGAGCCGCGGGGAGCGTATATGACATCGGAGAGCGGTGGGGGACAATTGCACATATTCACCGCGCAGTCGGGTGCGCCGTCGGCGAAGGTTATGCTCGACGAAACGACAACCCGTCACCTCCATTCGCTGGTCGACCCGGCCGCGGAATCGAGCTACTTCGACGGGACGCCGCTGTGGGGAGACGTGGTTGTCCTGGCCGGCATCGGTCTGGGATACCACCTGGGCGACACCCCGCGGGAGCTGCCGGCACATACCCGGCTGCTGGTGCTTGACTACTACAAGGAGTGCATCGACCACTGCCGCGGCACGGTGCTCTCGTCGCTGCCCTGCTCCCGCAGGGCCGTGTGTGCTTCGGATTCCCCCGAGAGTATCGAAGACGCCCTCGCGTGGGCGCGTGCGGCACCACGGGAGACGGTGCAGGTGGTACGGCACCCCGCCTCGTTCTCACTTCATCCGGAGTTCTATAACGGCATCCTGGAGCGGCTGAATTGTTCGAAGTCTGCCGGCGGGGGAGGCGCGAGCCGCACACCGCGTCCCCTGCTGCTCCATGGTGGTTTTTTCCTGCAGGAGGAGATACGCGGCGGCTTCGAAAAGCTTCTCGGAGAGCGCCCGGCACTGTTTCGCTATGAGGACCACAAGGGGGCGGCGGCGTTTGAGTCGCACCTCCAGAGAGCAATTGAAGACTTCGGGCCCGATTGTGTGATCTCGGTCAACATGAAAGGGTTCGACGGGAACGGAGCGTTGGGAGAGATCTGCGCTCGACGCGGGATCCCGATTGTCGTATGGTTTGTTGACGATCCCCATCCCATTCTGCTGCACCAGCGGCAATTCATTACCCCTTCGATGATCGCGCTGTGCTGGGAGCGATCTTACAAGCCGTTTCTGAACCGTGCGGGATTCGGCAGGGTCGACTATCTGCCGCTTGCCGGTGATCCGTCGCTGTTCGGTCCCGACCCCGATGCACCCGTTGCTGTTCCCCTGGGATTTGTGGGAAGCTCCATGGGCGGCGAGTTTCTCCGGAACATACGAAGTCGGTTCATGTGGAACGATTCTCTGGCCTCTCTTGCCGAGGAATCGTCGGTGGAGCTGCTTCATAATCCGGAGACAGCCGTTGACGAAGTCATTGCGTGCGCGGTGCGGAGCCGGGACGGGTCATTGCCCTTTGAGGATGTCCGGAATATGACCTGGTTGTGCGCGTATGTCATCCACCTGGCGAGTATGACCCGGCGGCGCGAAAGAATCGGAGCGCTCCTTCCGGCGGGCATCGAACTCGTGGGCGACCCCGAAGGATGGCGCTTGCTGCTGGGAGAAGAGGTGACGGCACACGATTCGGTGGACTACCGCACCGAACTCTGCGGCGTGTATCGGCAAACCGGCGTGAATATCAATATCACTTCCTGCCAGATGCCCACGGCCGTGAATCAGCGCGTGTTCGACGTGCCGCTGGCCGGCGGATTCGTCCTCAACGATACGCAGGACGACCTGTCGGAACTCTTTGACCCGGAGAAGGAACTGGTCTGTTACGGCTCCGTTGAGGAGCTGAAAGAGAAAGCCGCTTTCTATGCGGCGCACGAGGAAGCCCGGGCGCGGATTTCAGCCGCGGCGCGGGAGAGAATTTGTGCCCGACACACGTATGAGCATCGCTGCCGGCAGGTGGTAAGGGCGCTTGCGTGAGATGCGATGCGCCGGTTATACTACGAACACTCCGTTCTTGTAGAGGGTCTTCCGGGACCCGCCGGTCAGGTGAGCGGTCACGGTCCGGGGCGTTGAGGCGATGATATCGCAGTGTTCGACGCTTTCGTTGAAACCCATTTGCGCATACTCTTTCTTCGAAACCGACCGCCGATCGCCGGCAAGCGCCTGGTGATAGGCTTTCCCCAGCGCAATGTGGGTGTTGCCGTAGCGCCCTCCGAAATTCTCGTCGTAGAGCGTGTTGGCCATGAAGCGCGTGATGCGGGAGAAACGACGGTCGGTCATGGAGAATTCTCCGACCTTGTCGGCGTTGCGCTGCCGGATCATCTCACGCAGCAGCGACTCGTTGGTGCCGGCGGTTGCCTCGACTACGACTCCCCCTTCGAACCGGAGCTTGATATCCTTGATGATGTTGCCGTGGCGGTACAGCGGCAGGTCGAAGCTGATCGTGCCGTGAGTGCCGCGCCAGTCGGGTGAGGTGAATATCTCGAAGCTGGGGATGTTCCGGCCGCGGCCCCCCAGCCATTGCCGTCCGTTGCCGACCGAAATCCACAGGTCGGTGCCTTCGGCGGTCAGATGCAGACGTTCAACCGGCATGCGGTTGAGCACCCGCAGCAGGCGATTCATCTCTTTGTACGTCTGTTGCCACCGACCGATCGGGTCCTGCGTGTCAAGGTAGCACGCCCGCCGGATCTGGCGCCAGTACTCCTGCAGGGACATACCCGCTTCCGCGGCGGCCGCCTCGGTACCATAGAGACACAGAGTCCAGGTGAATTCACCCCGGTCTTCCTTCTTGTCGAGCCATTCCCTGAATGGGCGTGCGGCGCGGGCGGCGGCCATGATACGCGAGGGGTCAATGCCCTTGAGGTACGTCGGGTTGTCTTCGGCACGCACCCGCACCCAGTGATCGATCGTCGCGGCCATGCCTTTCATCCAGGCTCGCGGAAAGAATTCCACCTGGGCCGCGGTGCCCTCGGCCAGAAGCATCCGCTTGCATTCATCGTCGATAAGCTGAAGAATCGGATGACCGCCCCGGTGAAGTACGGCCCGGTAGAGCTGCCGGGCAAGGGGTAATCCGGCAACCTGTGTCGCGACCAGCACAACTTCGTCGCGCTTGATACCCGAGCCGCCGTTGAGCGCGAAATCGGTGAGGACGCGGGCGTATGATCGCAGAGTTTTCGGTGATGGCGTGTACATGAATTCATTCCTCGCGGCGTTGAACCGGACGTGAGACCGGAAAAGAAAAACCGGAAAAAATATGTTGTCGGTACTCTCGGCACGGCAGAAGCATACAGAGTGGGCGTGCGCCGGGGCAGGGATGCGCCCCGGGAGTGAAAAAAAAAGGCACATGCCGCTGGTTTTGTCTTTTTGTTTCTTTCTCCGTTTTTTCGGTAGACATCCACACTCCATACTGGATAAAATTGTGGTGCAAACTGTTTTCACGTGGCCCGGTCAATGGACACACACCATGAGTGCCGCTGTTAACAACCCGCACGAGCGCTCCCTGGCGAGCAGGTTGGCGGAGCTTGAGAAAGAATGCAGCTTCCTGAGGAGCCGATTAGCCGGTATTGTGCGGAATTCCGACGGCTTCTGCCGGGTCTCGTGCGGAATACCGCTCTTCACCACGGACCCGGCGGGGACGATTCGATTCTGGAACGCCGGTGCGGAGACCCTCTACGGGTACTCTGCCGCCGACGTAGTCGATCGTGAAACATTGGACATCCTCCATCCCGACAACAAGGTTGCGAAAGCCGCCGCCGACAACGCTGTGCGAACCGTGCTCCGGCACGGCTGCTCCGCTGCGTGTGAGTTGGCCGAGGTCTCCGCCGACGGCGGGGGGTTCTGGGTGAAGCTGCACTGCAGTCCGCGGTTGGACGCCGCCGGGCGCGTAATCGGCATCCTCCATACGGCTCAGGAGATCACCGAATACAAGAATGGCGAGAAGAAACATCAGCACAACCTTCGCAGGCTTCGCCGAGCGGTCGGCGGCACGATTCACGCCATGGCCCTTGCGGTGGAGAAGCGCGATCCGTATACCGCCGGACATCAGCGAAGAACGACCGATCTGGCCAGGGCAACGGCTATGGAGATGGGGTTGAGCCGGGAGCGGATCGAAGGCGTTCGCATGGCGGGGGTGATCCACGATCTGGGGAAGATCTATGTGCCCGCCGAGATTCTCAACAAACCGGGTGCCCTCAACGACAACGAACGAAGCTTCATCCAGAGTCATCCCGAAGTCGGCTACGACATCGTGAAGTATATTGATTTCCCGTGGCCCATAGGCCAGACCGTGCTGCAGCACCATGAGCGTATGGACGGATCCGGATACCCGATGGGAACCTTTGGAGATCAGATCTGCCTGGAAGCGCGGATTCTTGCGGTAGCGGATGTTGTTGAGAGCATGTCTTCTCACCGACCGTACCGTCCCGCGCTGGGGCTCGAACAGGCACTCCACGAAATAACCACAAATAAAGGGGTGCTCTACGATTCTACTGCAGTGGATTGTTGCGTGCGGTTGTTCAAGGAAAAGGGATACCGATTGAAGTCTCGAGAAGTCTCGGAGGTGATGTAGCAGCGAAAGGAGCGTGACGATGTTGAAACACAAACTGTATCGCCTGGAAAAGGGGAAGAAGATAGCCGGCGTGTGCTGTGGCGTAGCCGATATGCTTCAGTGGGACCCAACGGTTGTGCGGCTGATTGCGGTGTTCCTCGCGGTCAGCACGGGGATATGGCCGGGAATTGCAACCTATCTGGCCGGATGGTGGCTGATGCCGGTGTACGAGGAAAGTCCGCGGGAAAGCGAGGCCGGGCAGAAGGACAAATGAGGCTGCCTCGTGGTCGACAAGAGCCCTGAG
>CAZNDN010000086.1:0-18266 GCA_964571815.1 uncultured Fibrobacterota bacterium
GCCTTTATGACAGCAGGTTAGATCGATCCGGCACCTTGCCTTTCCACCAGTACGGGGTCAACGGACATCAATTTGAACCAGAACCCTTTCCGACGGTGATTGCGCATATCTCTCAACACGACAATGGCTTGCAAGTCATGGCACGGAAATTGATACCTCAATGCACCCGTGAATCGCTGACAAAAGGATCCGGATCAAACTTTTCAGCATCATTCATTTTCTCTTACCTTAACAAAGGAGGGTTGGTATGAAAAAGCTGTTAACCTCAATCGTGATCGGCGTGTGTGCGGTCGGCCTTGCGGCGGAGGACGGTGAGAAGACTATGGAGCAGTTGCGCGAGGAGGTCAAGGCGCAGGTTAGTGCGAGCCTTGACGAGCTTCCGCAGGAAGTGCAGAATCAGATCCAGGAGGCCAAGGCAGCGGCACAACAGGCCCGCAAGACTATCCAGGAGATGAAGGGTAGCGGTTCCAGCGCCGAGGAAGTCGAGGCCGAACTCAAGCGCGTGCGCACGCAGGCACAAGAGCAGATCGAGACTGCCATCCAATCCATGGACCAGGCTTCGGAGCAGGTGAAGGCTCAGATCAAGGAAGCAAAGCAGGAGATCTGCAAGCGCCTGGAAGAGAAGGAAGCCGAGATGAAGCAGCTTCGGGAGCGAGTCCGGGAAAGGGCGCGTGATGGTTCCGGTGAAGACGAACAGTCCAAAACCGGCAAAAGCGCAAAGTAAACCAGTCCTGTCCTTCGTGCACCGATGGCGGACTGAGGGGGGGAGGAGGCGAAATCCTCCTCTCTCCCGTTTTCCCGGGAAAACAGGAGACTAGCCATGAACATGAATGAGTTGAGCAGGTTCGCACTCCTGACCGCCGCCCTGCTGGTCATCCCGGTCGGAGCGGCAGAGAAACCGGCGTCACGGGACACGAAGGGGAAAACGGTGGAGAGTCTTTTCGACGAAATCATGTCCGGCCTTCCCGGCGAAGTAAGGGATCAGGTTGACTCCGTCGGTCGAGGTCCGGACGCGGAACGCGGCGCCGGCGAGGCCGGGGGCGGAGGACGTTCCAACCGGGCCGACGAGCGCGCAAGGGAAGATGCCCGTGCCGGGGCTGAGGAGGCGGCCGATCGCACGCGAGAAGCAATCGAGAAGCTGCCGCCGGAGGTCAGGGACAAGGTCGAACTGCTCATCAGGGAAATGAAGGAAAAACGGGAGCAGCGGGAAATTGAATTCAAGGAAATGCGACGCGGGAACAAACGCAACAAGCAATGAACCAGTGAAGCCATCGGTGCAAAAGTCAACCTCGTACGGTAGACCAACAGTCGACAAAGGATGGACAGGATGAAACGGTTACTTTTTTGTGCAGCAGCGGCATCCATTCTTCTTTCTCTCCCGTCACATGCCGACACAACTCTTGTCAACCAGCGTGGCGGGTATTCGATATTCCTTCCCGACGGATGGGCGGAAACCGTGGTCTCCGACTCTCAGTTCAGATACCGCGACACAACCGGTGCCCTGCCCGGACAGATTTTCGTTGTCAAGCACACGATAGCCGGCACCTATCAGGCGGACAAGGAATGGACACGAGCGAATTTCATCACGTACAAGCTCATGATGCAATTCGACCCTTACAATGTCCTTCTCTACGACGATTCGTCGCACGAGAGGACCAAGGACGGCCTGTGGGCTCCCGAGATGTTCGTCCGGTACTATGCCGACGACACCAGCAGCCTCGTGTGGGAGGAGTTCATACAGCTATGCTCCAATCGCGGCTGCGGCTACGAGTTCTACGCGATGAGCGACACCGCCGACATGGACACGGCCCTCAGCTTCTACGGAGCATTGATCTACGCCATCCATTTCCTGGATCCCGACAACGCCGAGGTCGCGCTCGTTCCGGGGACCGGCCAGTCGGTTCCATCCGCGAGGCTTCGTCCGGGTACATCATTGGACCGGGACTCCCCGCTTCTGTTCGACCCATTAAGCAGGCGGGTCCGGCACGGTTCAACTTCCGGCGTCTCGGTTCCCTCCGGTGTATACCTGCGCCGCGGAAGCACCCCGATGATTATCGCCGATCATTGATCCGACGCCGGGCGGAGGGCGGCGTGCTGTCCGTCTTCCGCGCGCCGGTAGTGGAATCACGTGCGCACACACCGTATACTCATAGGACGGGCCGGCGCCGTACGCGCAAGGTCCGGCAAGAGACAGCCATGAAACTACCGGCGACATTGTGCCTGACGCTTGTCGCGGCCGTGTGCGTTGTGCATGCCGCCGATTCCGTGTCGATCTATCGTGATCGCGGATGGGATGCACTGAAAAAGAAGCACTACCGGGCAGCCTCGGAGGCATTCCTGCGCGCCGGGACACAGGGCATGTCCCGCGACAGCCTGCTGCTGCTTCTGGCCGAAGTGTACACTCGGAAGGGCGTGCTCGACACCGCCCTCGGTTTCAACCATGCCGCGTCGCCGGATACCGGTTCTCAACTCCTCCGAACACTTCTGCAACAACGATACCGAATCTACACCGCCCTGGGACTCCCTTCCCACGCCCGGAAGACACGTGAGCAGCTCGGGAGCCTCCGAAGTCGCTCCGCCGACGGCCGCAAACCGTATCTTCCGATCGTGCGCGCACGAGCCGAGCTGGGGTATGAACGGCTGAGCGACTCCCTTGGAATCCGTCAAGACGAGCGTGCAGGACCCACCTGGCGGGGCTCGCTGGGGTCGATCTGGAAAGTCCCGTTTGTCTCCACCAGCTCCATCGGCATCGGCCTCAAGGGAGAGGCAGATCGGCCCGCGTGGGCGTCGAAAGAGTTCCCGGATATCGATTCACTGACGCTCTCGCTCGGGGCCGGAGCCGGCATCTATGATATCGGCGGCACAACCACCATTGAATACGCGTACGAGCGCACGAAAAGCTACCAGGGGACATACACTTCTCTGCACGACTTCTCGGCGATGCACCACACCGCCCTGAGCAGCACACTTCTTTTCACCGTTGCCGGCTACTCTCTTGAATTGGATAACGACCTGTCTTCCGCCGGGCACTACGCATGGGTTTCGGAGTATCTGACCAGGCCGGGAGCGCGACGCTTCTCCGTTGATGCCGCACTGACCGCAAGCGCTGCATTTTTGGAACCATTGATCGACAGCACCCATGAAATTGTAGTACTTGACCGCACCGCCGCTGTCTTCGATACGCTGGGATCAAGTGTCTTGCTCGATGCGTCCGGTAGTAGCGCAATCGATCTCAGGGAAAATATCTCCTACGATCAGGTTTCGCTCACACCCACGCTGCACGGCACCTACCGCCCGCACCCCTCGGTCAGGCTCCGCGGCTCGCTTTCATACTCGTACATCCGGTACCTGCACGACTACCGCTGGAGCACCTCCTCCTCGGACAAAACGCTTATCCTTCGGGATTCCACCGGAGCAATGTATACCGCGCCTGTCATGACCGCGGCACCCCTCCAGGATCTGGGCGAGCTCCCGCCCTTTGACTACTTTGCCGACAAGGGGAGCCCATTGGAGAAGAATCGGGTCACTCGCCACGACTCCCGAGTCGGTTTCGCGGTTGCGTGTCGACTTGACCTCAAGCGGGCGGGCATCCTGTCCGTGCATGCCGACGTGGCTCATACCTGGACCACTCTTCCGGCCGACGCGCCGGTGGCGGTTTCTCCACGGGACTGGTCAATCGGATTGCAGTGGCGTTCTTCCCTTGACTTGGGGAGGGGTTAGATGGAAATTTCACCGGGCACGGTGCTATCTTATGATCGGGCCCCCGCGGGGATGTGCTCCCGCCGCGGTCAATCGGGCGTCGAAGAAACCCCGGACCATGGACGTCGCCGTCAGGGCGCCGGCACACGCATGGACGGCACTCCGGCACGAATTGTTGAGGCATCATGAAGACCTCACGGCTGAAAACCCGCCTTCCGGCGTCGTTCCTTGCGGCGTTTCTCCTCTCCTGCGGCAATTCCGTGGTGGAGAAGGGGGCTACGTGCTTGCGCCTCGGGGACTACACCGGCGCTGCGGCGTTTTTCAAAAAGGCTCTCCAGCGCAACCCGGCCGACTATGACGCCCGCGTGGGCATGGGAAAGGCACTCCTGCAGCGAGTCGCGGCCGGCGAGGGGGATTCGTCCGACTGGAAAGCCGCGCTGACACACCTTGAGGCGGCCCGGAGCCTGTCGGCCGGCGCCGAGTTGGACGGTCTGCTGGCGGAGGCGTGGACCCGACGGGCGCGAATGGTGCTTGACACCCGGGACACCCTCGCGGCACTGGACGCCCTCACGAGGGCCATCGAGCGAAACCCGGAGGCGGGCGTACCTCTCAACCTGGCCGGAATCATTTATTTCCGCCGGGGAAGCGACGCCAGGGCGGCAACGCTCTTCAGCAAGGCACTCGAATTCGACGACACCAACGCCGAGACCCGTTTCAATCTCGGCATGGTGTACTACCATCAGGGAAAACTTCTCCAGGCGCGCCGGCAATGGCTGAAGGCACTGGAGCAGAGGCCCGAGGACCCCGATATTGTGTACTGGTTCGCCCGGGCCGAGAAGGAGGCGCGCGAGTGAGATGCGACTGAAGCTCCCTCATGGTTTTACCCACCCGGTGCACCTCGCCGAAGGCGCGTTTTCACGTCTGTTGCGGGCACGCCAGACGGCATTGGATCGCCTGGTCGCAATCAAGATTCTACACGAACGCAACACTTCCAGGAAGCGCACACTTCTGGACGAAGCCCGGACACAGGCACACATTGAAGCCCCCTCAATTCCACGGGTCTACGACGCGTTCATCGCCTCGGGTCACGTGCACATCGTGATGCAGTGGATACGGGGTGTTTCTCTCACGCGGCTCCTGAAAGAGACGCTTTCCGACCGGCAGCGGCGATGGCTCGTTGACCGCATCCTTTTTGCCCTCGCCGATCTTCACGCCCTTGGCTACGCCCACCGGGACATCAAGCCCGACAATATTCTCATCGCCCCCGGTCGAGGCGTGTACCTGGTGGATTTCGGATTCACCCGGCGCATGGTCGATCCCCACACGTCGCTTGCCGGCTCGGTCAAGGGAACGCCGGCCTATATGGCGCCCGAACTCTGGCGAGACCCCACTCATGCCGACCCGCTCCGTGCCGACATCTATGCGGCGGGAAGAGTCGCCGGGGACATACTGGGAGACAATGAAGGGCGGGACATTGTCGATGCCTGCTGCGCCGAGAACCCGCTGGATCGTCCTGCCACCATGGTAATCGGCGCACAACGCTGGAGAGAACGGTTCGGCAAGGCGGAGCTGCCTGGAAACAATGCCGATGTGGGCAAGAGCGTGTGCGCGATGGAACTCTCCGAAAGACTGTTCGAATCGGCCGTGGGGCTTTTGGCCGCCGGGCGCCAGGATGAAGCCTATCGGCTGCTGGTGGAAAGCCTCGAAGAATATCCGGAAAACACGCCCGCCGTGAAACTGGTGGGCGAATTTCCCCGGCATATCCGTGGAAGACGAATCCGACGTAAGCTTGCCCTTGCCGCCGGCGTATTCGGCATTGCCGGTGGTCTGGCGGCGGCGTATTTTCTGGGGAAACGCAGTGCCGATGAAAGGACGGTCGGGGCAAAGCCGTGGGAAAACGGGCCGGGGTTACCAGGTAAGATTCAAACATACCTGTGGAAAACCGACAGGGAAGACGAGCGGCGCACCGGCTCGGCAACGTTACCCCTGCGCGCCCCGCCTGCAACTCTTTCCCGACTCACCGGCACAGTGATTATTGAGCCGCCGGCCACGCTGGAGGGCGCCTTGTTCCACGATCAGGAGCGCGTTCCCGATCCGCGGGGTAACCGGTATACCCTCTCTCTTCCGCACGGGGAGCATCGACTCCAATGGCGCAGTCCCGATGGGACCGTGCCCTGGAAAGAGCGCATCGAGCTGCTTCCCTTTGAAGTGAAGCGCTTGACTATCTACGCTCGCTACGGCGGGAAGGATGCACATGAGCAGCACTGATCGATTCCCCTGCTTCGTGGATTGCTCCGACAACCGTGTATACCCGATCCGCGGACGGGTGGTAACAGTAGGGTCCTCGCCGGAATGTCACGTAAGTATCGGAAAACCGTCGGTGGCGCCCCGCGCGGCGCACCTTCTCTTCTCCGAAGGAGCCTATCGTCTTCAGGCGCTCGACGAGAAAGGCGGCGTGAAGGTTAACGACAAGCCGTGTCCCGATTCACACCACCTCTCCCATGGAGAAACCGTTACTATCGGCCCCCTCAGGCTCCGTTACCTCGAGCACGATGAATCCACCGAAGACGGCCGCCCGGGTTCGGGCCCCGTATCGCCGATGCGCGGGTTGATTGATGCGGTTGTGGGCCTGCTGCGTCAGAGCGACCGTGAAGTATACGGCGATCTTGTTGGCGCCGTTTCGCGCCTGCTGGTGTGCGATGCCGCACGGCTGATCGGTGTCGATGCTCAATCGGGCGACCATGTCACCCTTGCCCGCTACCCCGAAAGTGCGGGTCTTGAACGGTATTCCCAGCGGGCGCTGCGGTGGGCCGAAGAAAGCGGAGCCACGGTGCTCATGCATGATATCGACTGGAGAAAGACCGATGAGCCCACGACCTCGCTGGAGAGAAACGCCGTGGGATCGGTGCTGTGTGCTCCTCTGCGGGAGGAAGGCGAGACGATCGGCTATCTCTACCTGGATCGGCTCAGCGATGCAGTCTCGTTTCAGGAGCGCGACCGGGAGTTCTTCGACGCACTTCTGCCGCTGTTTTCGGAAATCCTTTCCAACGACAAGCAGCGCCGCCGGCAACGTGAAACCATCGCCCGGCTGCAGGATTCGCGCTCTCCTTCACGGGGCTCGATCGTACACGAGAGCAGGATCATGCGGGAAACCATCGAATACGCCGAAAAAGTGGCGAAAACAGACTCTCCCGTGCTGGTGCTGGGAGAAACGGGAACCGGCAAGGAACTGCTCGTCCGCTTCATTCACGACCATTCTTCCCGCGCCTCCGAGCCGTACCGGGCGATCAACTGCGGGGCAATTCCCGAGAACCTGATCGAGTCGGAACTCTTCGGCCATGAAAAAGGATCCTTCACCGGCGCCACGAGTCGAAAGATCGGCGTGTTCGAGTCGGTGGCCGGCGGCACGCTGTTCCTCGATGAAATAGGGGAGTTGCCGTTGATGCTGCAGGTGAAGCTCCTCCGCGTGCTTCAAGAGGAAGAGATTGTCCGAATCGGCGGCGCCGAAACAATCCCCGTGCGGGCCCGGATCATTGCCGCCACCAACAAAGACCTCGAAAAGGAGGTGCGGGAGGGCGCCTTTCGTCGTGACCTGTACTTCCGGCTCAACGTGCTTTCCGTACGCCTCCCCCCGCTTGCACGTCGGGATCGCGATGTGCTCCTGCTGGCCGAGTATTTCATCTGCCGATACGCCCAGCAGTTCGGCATGGCCGGAAAAACACTCTCCCCGTCGGCACGCAAGGCCCTCCTGGCCTACCGGTGGCCGGGGAACGTACGGGAGCTTGAGAATGTTGTCCAGAAGGCCATGGTTCTCTCGGGAGAACGAACGATCGCCGGCACGGCGCTCGATCTGGACGGTGAAACGCTTTTCACCGATGAAGAGCGGCGGGAGGGGGGCGAAACGCTCAAAGAAATCCGGGCACGAGCCGAACGGGAGGCAATACGCTCAGCACTGCGCAAATCCCAGGGCAATGTCTCCCTGAGCGCGAAGCTGCTGGATGTGGACCGGAAGTGGCTCATGAAGCTGATGAAAGAGCACGGGATCGACCCTGACGACTACCGCGCGTGAGAGTGCCCCCGCAACAAGACAGAACTCGGACATCTCATCCGGCTCGGGGAGCACCATGCACTTCGCAACGGCCCGGTTCCGCGGAAAAAGAACCCGCTCTTCCTTGAGACGCTCATGGCGTGATCATTAACATCCGGCCACGCCGAACCTGCCAATCCGGCGCCGTTCCGCCACGTAGAGTATTTTTCGGTCGAGAGATTCCCTTTCGCCATGGCGTCTCACGAATGCCACGGCACCTTCACATTCTCAACCGGCAGGTACTATGGAACTCAGCAAGATACTCATTGGTGCAATGCGATTCAAGGATCGCGACAGTGCCGTAGCTACCGTCCGCCGCGCAATTGACCGCGGGTTCAACTATATCGACACATCGCCCTGCTACTGCAGGAAAAGTGAGGAAGAAAATTCGGAATCGTGGGTGGGGGAGGCAGTGCGGCATCCGGACTATCGCGGAAAGGTCATGGTCTCCACCAAATGCTCACCGGGAAACGGCGGACTGCTCCTGGGAGACTTCAAGGGGGAGTCGGGCTTCGGTGTCCGGAACGTTAAACAGCTCGACCGCGTGTTTGACAACTCGCTGCGAAGAACCGGCCTCGACAGATTCGATTACTACCATCTGTGGACCGTGCACACCAGAGAGCAGTTCGACGAAGCCATGAAGCCGGGAGGGTGGTACAAGGGAGTGAAGCGGAGAAAACACCAGTGGGACCACCTGGGCGTCACCACCCATGCCGACGGCGAGACAATAATCTCTTTTCTGGAATCGGGTGTTTTTCAAGCAGTTACGCTTCCCTATAACATTATCAATACCACGCGCCGCCGGGCAATTGACTATGCCCTGCAAAAGGGAATCACGGTCATTGCCATGAATCCCTTTGCCGGTGGTTTTCTTGCCGCCGACGAGCGAATCAGGGAGATCGCTTTGCGCTATCTCATGGTCCTAAACGGGGTTCATCCGCTTATCGGGTTTGAGTCGCCCGAAGAAGTCGAGTATGCAGCCTGGATACGGGATACCATGGACGGAGAAAACCGTTCGGCCGATGATTATCTGAAGGAAATCAGTACCCTGATGAATACCGACGAGCCGCGCTGTACGGCGTGCGGCTACTGCCTTCCCTGTCCCGAAAATATCAACATCGGAGCGTCGCTATCCTATTACAATATGGTCAAATACCTCGATATGCGGGAAGCGAAGAAAGCGTTTCTCGACAAACAGTGGGAAGACGGGCTTCGCCTCGACCGGTGCCGGTCATGTGGTCAGTGCGAGAGCCGGTGTCCAAACAATCTGCCGGTCGTGAATATTATCGATGAGGCCAGGGATCTGTTGTACGAGCGGCCCTCGTGATGATATTCGGAACGGTCGTGCGGCACGGCTATTGCTGATCGTCCAAACTGAAAGGCGCCTCGTCGGCAACATCCTCCAGCACGGCCTGTGCTGCGCGCACCTGTGATGCGGTACCGGTTACGGCAAGCCACACGGCGCCTTCGGCGCCCGCCACCCCGCCGGCAGCCACAAGCCGGGCATCGGCCCCGCAAAGAAGCCTCACGGCCTCGATTTCGGTCAGCACCTCTCCCGGCAACGGTAGGAGCCGGGGTCCCGATGCGCCGGGGGAATTGAGCAGCTCGGCGAGGCTGTCGATATCCTCGTGTACGCGTTTCTCAAGACCGACCGGAACCAGCAGTTTCACCCGGCGGCCGACAACCGCCTGAATCGCGACGCCGATAGTACCCGCTTTGGGGTGCCCGATCAGCACGCCGGCACGCCCCGTCACCGGATCGAGGCAGTTGGCCCCCTTGACAACAACATCCCCCTCGCGGAGATCGTCCACCACATCGAAAATCGTCTTGCCCGGTTCCCGGGCGCCGCCGCCGACCACAACATCACCGGGAAACCGGGATTCATCGGGCAGCCTCCCGCTACCGGTGGTCTCCATACCCAGCGGTCCGGTAATCCCGCGGAAAAAGCGCCCGCGGTCAAGACGTTCCGAGGAACCAATGGACGAAAGCAGCTCTTCGGCGACATAACCGTTTGTCGTGCCGGCAATTACTACAATTGTGCCGGATTGCAGGGCGTTCTTGACTGCAGGATGCTGCATGAAGGCTTTTGCGATGAGCCGTTTGCCGGCCGACGGGGTCAGGATCTGCTGTAACATGAGCATCCTTTCTGATAGTGGGTTGGGGTGCCGCAAATGTGCAGAGCTTCAGACATCGAATGGGGCCGCCCCCGCTATGCGGCGGGCGCGTTCCGGCCAGGGAAACACGGACCGCGTTTCCCGTGGAATGCTCTCTTCAGCCGGCGATCCGACGAGCTTTGCTTGCGACGGATCGGGTCGGGTGTTATCCGGTCGGAAAGGGCCTTCCGCTCGCATCTCTCCGCCGGCCATTCCTCCCACGTCCATTTGGTTTTCATCCCGGGGCTATCGGAGTTCATCCTCAACCCCTTTTATCAATGAAACTTCGACGGCCGCTTGCACGGGCCCATCGCCCCCGGCAATAGTTTCGATCCGCCGACCCGCGTCTGCTTCCCGCATGGCAAATCCAGTTCTGTTGTACGGCCCGTTTTCTTCCTCCGCCGGCTTTGGCTCCGAAAGACCGGGGTCGCATGCTTCCCACCAAAAATACGAAAACCCCGGGCGAGAACGCCGATGACGCCGGGCGTGTCGCCCCGGAACGAACACTTCAAAGAAATACGGTCCGTTACCGCTTTTCGGCTCCCGGATCGCCGGCCACGTCAGCAGCCCCCCGGCTCATCAGAACAACCGTTCTGCGCTGTTCTGCCCTGTTTCCGCAATTCTCTCCGTCGTGTGCTTATCCATATTTTCCCGGAGTTCGCCTCCGAACGACCGATCCAGAGAGATTTTTTCACCGTACAATTTGTCGGCATCGAGGATATACACCGGTGTCGGGTCATCCGGATCCGCGAGAACTTCAGAGGGGTCGAAGTTGAATTGTCGGCCCGCCCTGACCACGCGAACCGCCCCCTGTGCTACCCATCCAACCGCTCCATCCGCCGAGCGAATCAGATACCGATCCCTCTCCTCCCGCAGGAGCACTGCTCGCTCGTTGGGTCCCAGCACAAAGGCCGGTTCCTGCTCTTCCGAAGCATGCCGTTGCTCAAACGCCTGCACTTCGCTGCCCGGGATTGGCCGGCGGACGGATGGGCCCGCCGTGATCACATTACTTCACACCCGTTACCCTCTTGACCGGGCACTGCCCGCGCGCGGCGATTTCTCCGGGGCACTATTCTTCGCTTCCCTCCCGCGGAAGAAGCAGCGGCGTGGTTCTGGCTTCGGCAAGCGAGCCCCGATCCAGTATAGTGCACCGCGCGTGAACCGTCCCGTGACGGTCAACCGGCACGGCCATGTCGCCGATAAACAGGTGAGCGACCTTGAAACCGACCGTGGACAGCCCGAAATCGACCGTTGATATGGGGAAATAGCGCGAAGTGCCCACATTGTCAAAGGATATGAGCGACATGTCGCGGGGAATACGGATGCCGAAAGTATACAGGAGCAGGAAGATCTCCTGGGCAATGTTGTCGTTGGGAGCGATGATGGCCGTGGGTTGCTTTGTGCCGCACATCCCGAGAATCGACTCCGCATTGGAGAGCAACTGTTCCCCGAACGGGACCTTCCGATAGATGTCCCGTGCCTTGTCGACCCGTATTGCGAAAGGACCCGTAGCGAGGGTCTGCTTAATCTTCTGCAAATCCGGGACATCTTCAAACCCCCAGAAGTGCTCGCGATGTCGCACCGTGTGGATCGTCGGGCGCGGAGAAAACCGTGTGGCCTCGTGTTGGAGTGTAGCTATCCTTTGGCCGATCCAGTCGTATCGGTCCGAGAGAAAGTGCGGCGCACCGAGCGCCGTATGTCCCAGCTCCACCAGTCGTTTGAGGGCTTTCCGGCACGCTTGCGGCTCGTCGAGGAAGCAGCGATAGAAGAACCCTCCCAACGGAAGCGACTTTCGATTAACGTGGGATGCGGTGTTGGTGAAGTCAAAGAAAACCACGGGCTTCTTGAAGCGCCCGAGCATGATCGCTGTGTCGCGCAGGCCGGGCATTTCTTCGGCCTTGGTATACAGGATCGCGCCGGCATATCGCGAACCGAGACTGCGAACCAGCTCCAGCAGCGACCGGCTTCCGTAGGTAATGAAATCCTCGGAGTCTTTTTCGGAGAGATGAATCAGCTTGCTTTGAAAGCCGAAACGATCCATTTCCCCGTGGAATGCGTTGGCAAACATGCTTGCCGGATACGAATAGATGAAATCGTAGGTGCTCCGTACACGGGAGATTATGAAAAGCATCACCGGCGCGCCGGTCGACTTCGCCTCGCCGCCGGTCCTCCGGCCCATGCCGCCGGGAGACGGCCCCACTTTCCATGTCCGACCGGATTTTCGAATGAGATTGTCGCGGGCAAGCAGCGAGAACGCTTGACATACGGTATGCGTCGAGACGTGCCGTTCGGCAACAAACTGGTAGTACTTGGGCAGGTTTGCGTTGGCGGGATAGACGCCCTCGTAGATCTTCTTCTTCAGCTCATGGTACAGACTTCGGGCAACTCCCCCTTCGGCAGCTTCATCGCCCGCCGCGGCATAGTTGTCTCGGCCAACCACGATCGCCTTTCGCCCCTGCCGGCAGGAGACGATTCCCCTGCTCGCAAGAAGGTTCACCGCCTCCCTCATCCTCCCATAAGTAACACGGTAGGTACGGGCAAGTTGCGAAATCGAGGGAAGGACACTCAGGCGGTCTCGGGTGATGACCTGCTGAAGTGTGTCGGCAAGCCGAAGGCAGGATGTGTCGACTGGTTTTGTGCTCATCGATAGTACGCCCCGGCAAGGAAGCCCTACCGGGAAGATACATCATCGGAGCAGCCGGATTGAATCCAACGTCGGCGCGGGCAGGTTGAGCAAAAGGTAATGACGTTTCGGGCTGGTCGTTTTCACCGTTCCCGCACATCCGGATCGCGGTCCCGGGCCGACACAGGCGTGAAAGTGACGGGAGACCGGGAGGAACAAAAAAGGTGCCGGGTGCAAGAACTGCCGAGCGCCACGTAACAGTTTGAAATAGTGCGCATTATCGTGTTCATCAAATTGTAGCCTGACACGAATTCGCGGATGCTTTTCTCTGCGAACCATTGCGGACTCTGCTCACATCCGGTATTCCACCGAAATCATTCGAGTTTTCTTTTCGTGCTCCCTTCGACGGAGCTCAGGACAGGCGTGCTCGTAATCGATTGCAATTCGGGTAATGAGCACCGAACGACATTGTGCCTTCGCTCGGTGAGGACATAGGACCTGGTAACCTGCTGTTTGCAGCGGGCTTGGTGGCAATGCTTCCGCGTCCCCCTGCCGCGGCACTCCCGCGGCGGGAGGCCGCATCGAATTCTATTGGTGGGAACGACACACGTGT
Source organism: uncultured Fibrobacterota bacterium (assembly GCA_964571815.1). Classification (GTDB taxonomy): domain Bacteria; phylum Fibrobacterota; class Chitinivibrionia; order Chitinivibrionales; family WJKA01; genus CAZNDN01. The sequence goes on from CAZNDN010000086.1 coordinate 13,176, forward strand.
CACCCGGTCGATGGAGAACACGGCGCCGATAATACTCCTGACTACACACTGACCATGGTGAACTCCAGCTCATCCCACTTTTCGGCAGGATACCCGAAATCGATCATGTATCGCTTCGTAAACCCGGCAACATGGTGGGTCATCTTGTTTCTGAGCTTTTCAAGGGTTACGGCATCCACGAGCGGAGCGCAGGTTCCCATGATAAGCCGGTTCGGCTGGCGGTCGAGAGTATACTTGCCTAAGTGGGTGCCGTACGGGCCGCAACAATGGCTGCCCCAGATCGAGTCAATGATGCAGAGCTGCTGCCGCGCCGGCGACGTGCCGATCACCGCTTCGCTCTTGTTAATCGCCATCATGTAGTTGAATATGTCGATCCCCTCGAACACATCGCGGGGCTGCCGCACGAAAGTTCCGCCGTAGTGATTATACATGCACAGGGCCGAGCCGTTGAGCAGGTGTCCATGGGCCTTGTTGGTGGCCATATTGACGATAATATCGATCTCGCCGTCCGCAATGGACTTCGCACACAGATACTCACCCTCGAACGGCTCGGGGACCGGCGCCGCGGTCAGGCCGCCGAGCGATTCAAAGCCGCTGGTCAGCACAACCCCTTCGGGGATACCGTTGCCGAGATAGTCCTCATACAGATAGGGAACTCCGTTCACGACCTCACTGTTCTCATAATCCCAGAGATACCCCAGCCCGTCGTAGAGCATGATATTTCCCGCCGGCACGCCGAGGCCGATAAGAGCCTTGCAGATCTTGCCCACAATCGGCACGTGCACGGGAAAGAGTGACTGCGTATCCATCAGAAGACCAATTTTGACCTCCGACCAGTCCTTGCCACCGTTCATGAATATCGTGCTCCATGCCTCGGAGGCCGACCCCGCTCCGGAAAGGGCCTTCGCACAGGCATCGAGGTCGGACTCGATTCGATCGGCATCCAACGTGGTATTCTGTTCCTGGAAGCGCGCCTTGTTCATCGGGATATCAATGGGTTCGGCACTCAGGTTCTTCGTTACGGTAACACAGCTTCCCTCATTGCAGACGTCACCAATTGCCCCGTCCTTGTCCGCCGGGAAACCGGGGAATACGGCATTGTCGTGACAACAGACAACCCGGTCGTTGGGAATGGCTGGATTGATCTGCATGCCCTCCGTCCACGCAGCCTTCGCCCGTTTCGGGAACATGCCGTGGACCGACGCCGTAGCGATGCCCAGGGAAGAGAGTTTCAGAAAACCCCGTCTGCCGGTCTGGTTGTGTTTCATCGTGTTCGGCTCCTTGTATACTGTGTGATTGTTGTCATTTTCCAGACGGTGAAGAATACGCCCTAATCCAGCGCAACTCGTCGTTTCGTTGTCCGTGCATGGCCGGCGCTCAGCCTCACGAAAAACACGCCCCGCCTCAGGCGATTGTCCAGGGAAAGGGCGTGTGTTCCCGCCTCGCGTGTCCCGTGGGCAACCCGTCGCACTACGCGCCCTGAAGCGTCGATAAGCTCAACCGTTATTTCCTGTTGTTTCTCAAGGGCAAAGACCACCCTGTCTCCCCGAAAGTGCAGAGCATCGACGTTCGGCAACGACATCCCGGGCATGGTGCGGGCGGCGCTTGCGCCCTCGGGATACACGGTGATATAGTCGATGATGGGAATCCCGGTTCCCGTGCGCTGGATTCGGATGAAATTCATGTCCCGATCCAGAGGAACATCCTGGAACAACATATCCTTCCAGGTATACACCTTGTTACCTGAATCGTCCATAACCTGGGACGGGGGAAAGGTGATCTGGTTCTGCCAGAGTTCGCCGTTGATGAAAATGTCGAATGTGAAGTTCTCCGTGACTTGGATATGCCGGACGGAGAACGATGTGGCCCGGGGCACGGGCATGAAATCAACGAAACTGAATGTTCCGCACAACCCAACCCCCATCAGTCCCGAGCTGGGAGGGTTGCATTGGGGCTTGCCTGTATTGTCCCAGCATGTGCCTCCCCTTACTTTCTCCGTTCCATACGGATCGCAGATTTTTCCGCACAATTCATTGAAATACTCAAGGCACCCGTTCCAGGTTTCTACAGCCTCGGATTCGATCCTGATTGAACCGTCGGCGTTGACCGCACCCAGGCCCTGCCCCGGATCGGCATGAACCGTGCCGGCGGCTCCCGACCCGATCACGATGAGGCCTGCTAAAAATATGGCTGAAAACCGTCCGATGACCCCACCTTGATTTGACACCATTGTGCCTCCTCGATCATTTGTGTTGTAAGGTTTACTCAATGACGACAACCGGTACTGTCGTCCTGCCCTGCTCCGTATCGATGGTAAGCAGAAATGACCCGGCGCCGGTCAACCCGCGGCTTGTGTGTCCTTCCAGAGCCAATCGGTGAGTTCCCGCGTCGATTACTCCGTTTAACAACGTCGCACAATGTCGACCGCTCATGTCGTAGAGCGAAACGCTCAGGCGACGGCGCGACGGAATCACCAGTCCCACACCGGGAGTGCGGCCTCGTATCGCATGGACGGTTACGTCCTTCTCACCGGATAAGCAACGGCCCGGTTGCGGCGAAATCGCCACCGGATTCGGCACCCCGGGGATCCATTCCAGCCCCTCGTAGAGCGACTTGTTCTCCGGCCCCGCCTGGTCCACCACCGCCTGCGCAGCCGCCGGACGGTTGCCCGGTTCGTACGAAGTTGCCCCTTCGCACGAGGTGAAGTTGTCGGAGCAGGGCCCTTTGCCGTTGGTACTGTACCAGCCGCCTTCGAGCGTTATCGGGCCCGGCGGGCTGCCCCAGGTCGACGCAACTCTGCTGTTCCCTTCATACACATTGTCGCGATAGAAGATGTTCCTGGTGCCGGCATCGGGATAGAACCCCTTGACCGCACCCGACGTTCTTCCGGACCAGACATAGGAATCGGGATGTTGTTCCTGCCGCCACATCATGGAACGTCTCTCTGCCGTGGATTCCGTCTCGCCCCATTCGTTGGGGAAGAAGTTTTCCTCGGCGATTGCCCCGTGCTGATCCCCCAGGGTGTAGAACGTGCCGCAATCCCCGTGGTGGAGACAGCCGGAGTAGATCACGTTGTGCGCGGCATAGAAGGCGTTGTGATCCTTTGTCTCGTCGCAGCGGCCCCAGCCCCATCCGATGCTGACCGTGTTGAAACCGCATGGGCCGAGGTCGTTGTTGGTCAATTCGAAATTCTTGGCGAAGTAAACCATGATGACCGGGGCGTGCGTGAACTGCCAGGAAACCAGGCGCGTGATGTTGTTCGACACCGTAATGTCGGAGCACGTCCGGAGGTATTCGGCATCGGCGGGAAAGGGGTACAGCGGCTGGTCATAGGAGGAGTTCGGGTCGCAGTGTTCATCATGCCCCACATTCACCGCATGACTGCCGGTCCAGCGAAATATGCAGCCGTCAACCGTGCTGTTGTGAACATCGTTTATAAAGTTGACCCCACCGCCTCCGAGATATTCGAAGCGGCAGTTCCGAAAATGAATGTTATCGGCAAACAACACCTCCACCGCCGACTGGATCTGTGATTGCCCCATCCAGTACGTGACGTTGTCATCGAGTTGGCCGCTCTCGGCACCAACCGGGCGGACAAACGCCGTTATGCTCTGGACACACACATATCCGTACGAATCTTGAACCTTCGGCAGCAGGTAGGAGTCGTCATGAAAAGCGATGCCCTCAAAGGTGAGGTTGTTTATTCGTTCGGTGGGGGAGTTGCCGGCTATGGATACAAGGCCCTCGACATGGGGAACAATAACCACGGCGGTATTCATATCAACACCGCCGCGGGGAATGTAGTAGAGTGTCCGGTCTGGACGATCGTAGTAGAATTCGTTCTTGAAATCAAGAAAAGAAAGGTCGTTTTCAAAGAAAAGGTACGCCCCTTCGCCGTGAGAGCCGCCTTTATACTGGGCGATTCGCCACATCGGCTGCTGCATTTTGATTTTTGCGTTGGTACCGGTGGTCAGTTGATCCTCGACGCACCACTGCTGCGACATCCACGTGTCCCAGCGGTAGAGTTCCACGTCTTTGGGGTTGTGCAGATCGAGTTCGAACGGCTCCTGAGCCTTGCCCCACATATTTGCCTCCGGACCGACAAAAAATCCTTCGGTACCGTCGGCATACGTTCCCCATTCCTCTCCCTGTTGGAAATGTTTTCCAAACGCACGAACAGCCGGGAAATAATCAACCGTCATATTCCGGATTTTCTTTGTGATCGGGGTTTTTGCTTTCCAGATGTTTTTCCCCGGGTCGTGCAAGCTCCAACCGGTAATGCGCATACCGCCGCTGATTATCGGGGTTTCGTTGGGGTATGCTTTCCAGGCAACGGTTTTCCCGTTCTTTCCCCCGTCCCGTGTATCGAATTCGAGGGTCTTGTCAAGGAAATGATAGCCTCCGTTGGCATTGCCGCGCACATACACAACAATATCATCGCTGCCGTCATTGATCTCCCGAACCTTGTCACGGGCCGCATGAAGGGTCTTCAGAGGTGCTTCCTCAGTGCCGGCAGCTCCGTCGTCGCCGCCGGGCGACACATATAACTCCCTGGCTGAGAAAGAATTAGCAAAAAAAACAAGTGCGCAGAGACCAGTGATGCGACGCGCGTTGCTGAACCGGTGAGGCATGATGAACTCCCGAGCTGTAAGATTACTGTGTTCCTGTAAGACTGTATAATACTACAAAAAGGAGAGACGTAGAAAGGAGGTTGCTGTCATGCTTTTTTGTTTTTGTCGGATAACGGAACGGCTGCCGTGGGCTTGTTTTTCCAATCCAATCCTGACGCTCGCCTACCGTAAGTCACTGAATCCCGGCAAACGCCTCAACCACGAGCTTTCTTTTCCACTGCATACAGAGTGGCTTGCACAGCTCCGACAGGGAATGGTCCGACAGGCATCGGGGTGCGGAATCTCTCAATCGGGGAGTGACGCTTTGGCACGCGCCCTGACGTGGACAGCCCACGGCAGGGCGCATTGTCGGATTCGGTTCGTGCACCGGATCAAGGCTCACCCGGCCGATAGAGGACACCGTGCCGGGTGAAACTTCGTGCTACACACTGACCATGGTAAACTCCAGCTCATCCCACTT
>CAZNDN010000087.1:0-4746 GCA_964571815.1 uncultured Fibrobacterota bacterium
CCTGGAGCGCAAGGCCCGTATGCTCGGCTCGCTCGACAAAGCCCGATCGCTCGTCCGGGACGTAGTAGTACGGGGTCATTTCCGGTGGATCGAACATGCCCAGCTTGAATCTCATACTCAGCACCCGGGCCGCGGCAGTGTCAACTACTTCATCGGGATCACTCATCAGGTAGTCGTTGTGGACACTCGCATCGCATCCGTGCACGGCGGTATTGCTTTGCAGGGCATCGGCCATGACAAATCCCTCGAAGCCCCAGTCGTCGCGCAGTAGGTCGTTGAGAAGCCAACGGTTACGGCAGGATTTGGTTCCGTTGATATTGCTGTAGGAGCACATGATTGAATACGCCTTCGCCTCGATAATCGCGGCCTTGAATGCCGGCATGCAGGTCGACCAGATGTCACGCCGGGGTACATTCATGTTGTCGTCACCGGGCTTGTTGTAGACGGCGAAATGTTTGGGCGTTGCACATGTTTTCAGGTACCGGGCATCGTCTCACTGCATCCCCTTGATATACGCAACTCCCGGGCGCGTGGTCAGCCGGGGATCTTCCCCGTACATCTCCTGGCAGCGTCCCCATCGTGGATCGCGTCCGATAGTGATCACCGGCGCGAAGTAGTTCAGTCCTCGCCGGTAGTTCAGGTTTTCGTACTCCGGATGCTTCGAGCGCGCTTCATCGCCGATCACCGATGCCGGCCGGTACATCAGGTCGGTATTCCAGGTGGCCCCGAGACCGATAGCCTGAGGAAACGAGGTTGGCACGGAACAACCTGCACATGACAGACCAGCCTCTCGTAAGGAACATGAGCGCCTCCCCTGTTGACCGACTCGCCGGGCGCGGTTGGCGAAAAGACCCGAAATAACCCGGACTGCAACTCCCGCGTGCGGGAACCAGGCGTGCGTGCGCGATCCCCGTGGCTCTTGCGGACCAGGACCGGAGCCCGATTGCACCTGAAACAGAGAATAAGTTACATTAGGTAGTATCCGCGGAGCGCCGTCGGCTTCCGCCGGGCACACAACCGCGAGCGTTGTTGAGAATAGGTCTACGCGCATGAATACCCCCTCGTCACCGTCGAGTCCTTCCCACTCCGCCGTCTCCATGCCGGAGAAGGTCAACAGGAAATGGGTAGAGTCCAACCGCAACCTTGCCGGCCGGGCAACGGGCGGCAGACTGGTGCTCGATTTCTCGCGTACCACGCAGATCGATTCCTCGGGGGTCAGCCTCCTGCGAGTGGTCGACAGGGAGCTTGCCGAGGCCGGCGGCCGCCTGATTCTCCGTAACGTTTCTCCCGCGGTACGAACGATCCTGCAGACCTGGCGCAGCAGCGAGGAACCGCGTGAAAAGGGGCCGGGCAAGCAGGGACTTTTCGTGTCCATGGGCGAACGGGGTCTGCGTATATGGGACACCGGACGTCAGGCGGCCATGATGCTGTCCGAAATTCTCTACTGGGGCAGTTTCGGGCTGCTCAAACGAAGGGACTTTCGGCGGGGTGTGCTGGGAGAGCAGATGTATCAGCTCGGATTCAACGCCTTCGGCGTGGTCGGGCTGCTGGCCTTTCTCATTGGTATCGTTCTTGCTCTTCAGACTGCTATGCAGTTGAGGTTGTACGGCGCCGGCGTGTTTCTGGCGCCCATGATCGGCATTTCCATGATACGCGAACTCGGTCCGCTGATGACCGCGATCATTCTGGCGGGCCGCTCGGGGAGCGCTACCACCGCGGAGATTGCCACGATGGTGGTCGGGGAAGAAGTCGATGCGCTTCAGACCATGGGTATCAATCCCATCCAGTTCATCGTGGTACCGAAGTTCTGGGCAATCACGCTGACCATGCCCCTGCTGAGCATTATGGCCACGGTTACCGGAATCGTGGGCGGCTATCTGGTTTCTCTGCTGTATCTGGATATTGCTTCCAGCCTGTTCTGGGGGGAGCTGTTCAAGAATCTGTTCCTCAAAGATTTCATGGCCGGTTTCATCAAATCGATCGTCTTCTCCTGGCTGATCATCTGGGTTGCGGCGTTTTTCGGGTTCAAGGTCCGCGGCGGGGCCGAGGAGGTGGGGCGGGAAACTACCGCGTGCGTGGTGGCGGCGATATTCGTGATAATCGTGGCGGATGCCGTGTTTTCATTCATTATATAGGATTGCGGAGCCGGTGCATCATTCGTCAAGGCCGGCGGTTCACGGTGGGAGTGTCCGGGGAAGCTGATGGAGAAATCGGTGGTAGTTGAAGTGGCTGACCTCATGGTCAAGTATGGTGAGAACACCGTCCTTGAAGGGATCAGTGCGTCGGTAAGTCGAGGAGAGATCAAGGTTGTTCTGGGTGCTTCCGGTTGCGGAAAGACCACGCTGCTGAAGGCAATTATCGGTCTGGTACGGCCGGCTTCCGGTACGGTGAAGCTGTTCGGTACGGAAGTGGGGGAGATCGACCAGGCGGAGACGGCCGAGGCGCTGCGCAAGATGGGGGTGTTGTTCCAGAATGGTGCGCTGCTTGGTTCCCTCACTGTTGGGGCCAACCTTGCTCTCCCTTTGCAGCTTCACACGAAGCTTCCGCCCGATGTGGTCCGGGAGGTCGTGCAACTGAAGCTTACCCAGGTGGAGCTTCCTCACGCCGGTCCGCTCTTCCCCGGGGAACTTTCGGGAGGGATGCGCAAGCGGGCGGCCCTGGCGCGGGCGCTGGTGATGGATCCGCCGCTGCTGTTCTGCGACGAACCCTCGGCGGGCCTGGATCCGGTTACCTCCGCGGGACTCGACCAGTTGCTGTTGAAGTTGCGGGAGACGCTCGGCATAACGATCGTGGTGGTAACGCACGAATTGCTCTCCATTGAAACAATCGCCGACAGTATTATTTTCTTGCACAAGGGCAAGCTCTTCTTTGACGGGTATTACAAAGATGCGCGCAAGGTCACCGATGGACCGGTGGCGGATTTTTTCGCCCGCAAGCAACCCGAGACCGGCGTGAACGAACAACTGAGCCGGGAGTTTCACATGGAGGACGTGTCGTGAGCATCAGCATGGCACAACGCGCACGTCTCGGCGTGTTCATGATCGTTGGTATTGTGCTCCTGGCCTTGTTTGTAGCCATACCGGTGGGAGTCCGCCTTCGGGACAGACACGCAACGTACTTTGCGCTGTTCGAAGGGGAATCCCTCAGCGGCCTGGAGCAGGGCGCCACGGTCAAGTTTCACGGCATTCCGATCGGCAAGGTCGAGGAGCTTTCGTACAACCCCGACAACATCAACATCGTGCGTGTGAGGCTGAAGATCGAGGAAGATTTCCCCATGAAAACGGATATGTACATCCAGACCGGAATGATGGGAATCACGGGGTTGATGTACGTGGAGATTCTGGGAGGGAGCAACGAGGCGCCGGTGCTGGAGCCCGGATCGGAGATACCCACGAAACGCTCCATGATTTCGGCGGTGACCGGGAAGGCGGAGGCGATTGTCGGCAAGGTCGAGCTGCTGCTGAACCATCTCACGCGTATTACTCATCCCGACAGCCTGCAATCGGCGAAACGCACGCTGGATAATGTAGCGGCTATCTCCGAGGATGCCCGGAGGATTATGGGCGATCTCAGGCCCGATATCAAGAATATGACCGGTTCGACCCAAAGCATCCTTGCCTCGGTCGACAGCATTGCAGTCGACATGAAGGCGCTGACACGCGAGACGCGCGAGAGTCTCAGAGAGGGTCGGCTTACGCAGATCATGAGTTCCATCGATTCCACGGCGCGGTCGTTGAGCGCCCTCTCGGTCAATATGGATCTCATGCTGCGACAGAGCCGGGAGGATATCAGGGTTTCCCTGGAAAACCTCAAGGAAACGCTGGAGAACGCAAATCAGTTGAGCAAGTCCCTTGCGGAGAACCCGTCGCTGCTGCTGCGCGGCGAACAGCAGAGGGAGCGGATCATACGATGAACCCGAACACGAAATGGCGCCGCGGGCTGCTGTGGAGCGTGATCGTGCTCCTTCTTGCCGGTTGTTCGCCGCCGCCGGTCAAGAAGTACTACATGATCAACTATGTTCCTTCTCCCATGCGCAAAAGGAACAAGCCATCACCGTATCCTTTCGTGATCAGGCTGAAAGAATTCGATATCGAGGATGCCTACGCGCGGCCGCAGATCGTCTACCGCCAGAGCCGTTTTCAGCTTGCCTACGACTGGTATCGTGCCTGGGCGGTGAAGCCCACCAAGATGATTACCGATCTGGTGCACCGGCATCTGCTGGAGGTCAACCTGGTCAGCAAGGTGGTGTTGCGCTACGATGAAGGGACGCGGCCGGACTATGAACTCAGCGGCTATATCGAGGCGCTGGAGGAGTACGACAGCGACGACGTCTGGTTCGCGCACGTGGCCCTTCGACTGACCCTGACAAGACTGCGTGACGGCAAGACCGTCTATCGCCGCCACTTTGACAAGCGCAAGAAGGTATTTAAAAACGATCCGGAGCGCGTGATCAGGGAAATGTCGGTGCTGATGGATTTTATCATGAGTCAGGCCGTTCACGATCTCGATGTCGAGCTTGCCCGGGAGTACGGCATTTCGACTTCGACCGCGCCGGACGGCGGCGAGGGAGCCACCCAGTGAAGTCCGGAGACCGATGCCGGTGAACCACCGCAACTACCGATTTTTTTCGTGCCGCGCGGGCGTCGCCCCGGGGCCGGTGCTCGTTGCGGCTTTGGCCGCGGCGGTTGTCAGAGCCGACCTCCCGCCGGAGCTTCCGGGCGAGGAGATTACCGAAGAGTACACCCG
>CAZNDN010000087.1:4846-18241 GCA_964571815.1 uncultured Fibrobacterota bacterium
GGGAATCTACAAGATGTTCGGCGTGGGTCAAAGCTACAACACGCTCACGAATTTTGTCACCACGAGGCTTCTGGCGGGCGAGCATACACGGTTCATGCTGGTGATGAACAACCAGTCCGACCAGAGAATTGTCGGCGGCGGTATCGTCGATGTTGGGGCGAATCGCGCACTAACACGCAACTGGCGATACGGTATCGACATCGGTGGAAGTGTGCTCTACAATGCTGAGACCGATCACGAGACCGACTCAACGGCGACAAGTTCTTCCATCGCTTTGCTGTCGATCGCGCGGCTCAATTACGACAAGGATCCGTGGGAGTGGGACTCCCGGGTCAAGCTCGATGAAGGCATTACCTTCACCGGTTTCGACATCTCTCGATTGAGCAGCTCTCCCGACAACCTGAGGATCACCTCGCTTTTTACCTGGAGATTCCTTCGCTGGCTGGGCCCGTACGGTCGTCTGGAGGTTGAAACGCCCATTTTGCCGCTCTATCATCGCGTGCCGGAGGGTGTCGAACAATACTACTGGGTAATACTGTCACCCGATTCCACTCTCGAGGAAATCGATTCGTTGAGTTCATCGTACATTCTAAGACGACCTTTTTCCCCGCTGGAGCTGGACGCGGGGGTGGGGGCCAATGTGACCCTGGTGGGAAGGCGGTGGGCTGAAGCGGACTTGCTGGCCGGATTCGGCTTTTCCCAGGAGGTGTTGCGGGAAAGCGGTGAAGTTGTCGGCTCAGGAGCTGATTTCGCAACTATTCTGCGCGAGGAGGCGTCGATACCCACTCTCGACTATGGTCCCGAATTCGCCTTCAACGGGCTGCTTCGTGTCGGGCGATTCGCCACGGCGGAAACCGAGTTGAAGGTGCTGGTACCGGTGGGCAGATTCGGAGAGCCTGATGTCGATCTGACCAACACGATGAGCTGGCATCTCACACGGTTCGTGTCGCTGGACTACGAATACACCTACACTCTCAAGCAGCCCAAAGACCTGGAGCGCGAGCGAACCTCCGAGCACAGGGTCTGGATCCGCTATTCTTATACGAGCAGGAATTGAGAGGCTTCCCAGCCCTTCCATGATGCATGCTTCGTTCCCCGCCGCGGTGAAGGTGCGCGTTCAGAAGCGCGCCTGGTCATGAACCGCCCGCGCTATTCTTGTGCACTCACCGTCCCGCAATCGCACGGGCAATCTCTTTCATAGTCTTCACGCCGCTTTTTCGGCGAAGAAGATTCCCGGTAACGACAATGTCCGCGCCGGCATCCAGTTTTTCCACCGCGGTGTCGGCGTCGCGAATCCCGCCGCCCACAATAAGCGGTATTTCCGTGTGTTTCCGGACCATACGTATCATGGCCGACGGCACCGTTTTCTCGGCGCCGCTGCCGGCTTCCAGGTAGATCGCTTTCATGCCCATGTACTGGCCGGCAAGAGCGTGCGCGGCGGCGATCATGGGTTTTGCACGGGGGAGCGGCCGGGTGTTGCTGATAAATTCCACCGAGCTGACCGTGCCCGATTCCACCAGCATGTAGCCGGTGGAAATCGGCTCCAGGCCCAGCCGTTTGATCGTAGGAGCGGCCTTGACATGCTCGCCGATCAGGTTCACCGGGTTGCGTCCCGATATCAGCGACAAATACAGGACCGCGTCGGCGTACGCCGAGAGCTGGGTAGCGTCACCGGGGAAGATGATTACCGGTATCGAAATCTCCTTCTTCATCTCACGGATCAAGGTATCGAAATGGTTGGAATGAAGAAGACTCCCACCCACCAGGAACGCATCGACCCCGCATTCCTGAGCCTCGACCGCAATACCGGCCGCTTCCGAGGGTGAAAAATCATCCGGATCCAGAAGCACCCAGTACAGCTTACCCTTGCCGCGGATACGATGCTGGATTTCGGAGAAAACCGACGATGCCTTCTTCATGCTCTTCCGCTCTCTTCCGGCCCGATACTAACTGCTTGATTTTGTGCTCAATATCTCACGCGCCTCGTCCAGGGCAGCCTGAAGCTTCGACCCGTCCTTTGCGCCGGCCTGGGCCCGCGTGGGCGAACCGCCGCCCCCGCCGCCCGCTTTCCGTGCCGCCGCCTTCACCAGCTCACCGCAATGGATACCGTGCTTTGCGGCCGTGCTCCCCGCGCAGGCGGATATCATTGCCTTGTCCCCATCGCGGGCGCCGACGACAAACACATGGCTATCAAGGTTCGAGTCGCGAATCGTGTCGGTGAGTGAGCCCGTCAGGAGGCTGAAATTCTTCTTGTCCAGATTTCCCATGTCCTTGACAATAAAAGAAATATCTCCATCTCCGCTCGTCGCTTCCCGGACAAGTTCCGCTACCCGCTCCTGGACCGATTGGGCCTGTCTGGCCGAGAGTTGCGACTGGAGTTCGCGCACTCGATCCTGCAGCGCACCGATCCGTGACTCCAGTTGATCTTCACCCGCCTTCAGCATGGCCCCAACCCGCGAGACGGTCCGTTCGTGTTTCTTGAGAAGCTCCAGAGCGTTGAACCCCGTGACCGCCTCAATCCTGCGAATACCTGCCGAGATGGAGCTTTCGGCTGTGATGTGAAACAGGCCGATTTCTCCCGTAGCTTCTGCATGCGTGCCCCCGCACAGCTCCATGCTCACATCACCCATCTTCACCACACGAACCTTGTCACCGTACTTCTCACCGAACAACGCCATGGCACCCTGCTTCCGCGCCTCCTCCGGTTCCTCCACGCTCGTGCCGACAGGTAAGTCGTTGAATATCCACGTATTAACCAGGAATTCCACTTCCTCGATTTCGCTTTCCATCATTGCCTTGAAATGAGTGAAATCAAACCGGAGCTCATCCGGGCCAACCCGTGAGCCCGATTGCCGGACATGCTCACCCAGTACCGATCGAAGGGCCGCCTGCAGAAGGTGGGTGGCGCTGTGGTTTCGCCTGGTCGCCGCGCGGAGCCGCGACTCGATACGCGCCGTGACAGGTGATTTCAACTCCGCCTCGTCGAATTTCTCGGGAAGTGCTATGCGGTGAACGGGAAGATCGTTCCACTTGATTGTATCGAGCACCTCAAGCCGTGTTCCGGAACGCGTGAGCAGCATTCCCCTGTCGCCGACCTGACCACCCGATTCGGCATAGAACGGCGTCTTGTCCAGCACGAGCAGGCAGCGATTCCCCAGCAGCTTGTAGCGGACCACCGACGCTTCCGTTTCATCGTGCGCATACCCCAGGAATGCGGGAGCAGTATCGGCCAGCACCGCCCAGCCGTCGGGCGTAAGTCCCATTGAATCATCGCTTTGACCCGCTTCCCTTCCCATAGCCTTCTGTTGCTCCATGTGCGTGGTGTAGCCCTGTTCGTCGATCGAAAGACCCCGTTCCCCGGCCATGAGGCGTGTCAGATCGACCGGAAACCCGTAGGTGTCGTAGAGAACGAATACGTCTTTGCCGGGAAGCTCGTGTGCACCCGATTCCGTGCACGTGCGAGCCATCTCTTCGAACTTCTCGATGCCCTGCTCCAGGGTGGTGCCGAAACGCTCTTCCTCGGAGCGAATCACTTCCTCGACCACCGTCCTGCGCTCGCCGATCTCGGCATACGCTTCACCCATCTGCTCAACCAGCGTGCCGACCAGCTTGCAGAGAAAAGGTTCATGGAACCCCAGCTCCCGTCCGAACCGGTAGGCGCGTCGAAGAAGTCGCCGTACCACATACCCCCGGCCCTCGTTGGAAGGGAATGCCCCGTCGGTGATCGCAAATACCAGCGCCCGGATATGATCGGCAATTACTCTGAAGGGGGTCCCCGTATCGTCGCCGCGGTAGCTCCTCCCGCTGAGCCGCTCAACTTCGGCTATGACCGTACGAAACAAGTCCGTGTCGTAGTTGGATTGTACTCCCTGCAACACCCGGACAACGCGTTCCAGTCCCATGCCGGTATCGACATGTTTGGCCGGCAGCTCATGCAGGGCTCCCGAGCGGTCGCGCTCGTACTGGATAAACACGAGGTTCCACAATTCCATGTAGCGGGCGCATCCCTCAACATTGACCCCGCAGGTATGGCCCATCTCGGGGCACACACCGGGTCCCAGATCGATATGGATTTCGGAGCAGGGTCCACAGGGACCGGTTTCTCCCATCTCCCAGAAGTTGTCTTTCTCGTCGAATCGCAACACCCGTGCGTTGTCGATATCCGTCGATTCGTGCCAGAGTCGCTCAGCCTCATCATCGTCGCGATACACTGTGGCGTACAGCCGGTCTTTGGGCAATTTCCATACGTCGGTCAGCAGCTCCCACGCCCAGGCAATCGCTTCGGGCTTGTAGTAGTCGCCGAACGACCAGTTGCCCAACATTTCGAAGAAGGTATGGTGGAAATGGTCTCTGCCGACTTCCTCCAGATCGTTGTGCTTGCCGGACACGCGCATGCATTTCTGGGAGTTGACCGCTCGGTGAAGCCCCCGGCTCGTATCGCCCAGAAAAATCGCCTTGAACTGGTTCATGCCTGCATTGGTGAACAGCAGCGTAGGGTCGTCCCGGGGCACAACAGGGGCGCTGGGCACGAATGCGTGCTGCTTTTCCTTGAAGAAATCGACAAACCGGGAACGAATCTCATTGGCGGTTTGTGTCATGATACAGCTTGTTTCCTCGTTGGAAAGAATGATAAATCGCGCCGCACGGTGGCGTGCGAACAGGCCGGCGGTCTCGGTCGGCGATCAGCCTTCCGGCTCAGCCACACGTTCGGGCGCAGCCGCACCGATACTGAGTTGTTCTCGCAGCTTCTGCTCGATCGTCTCGCTGATCTGACGGTTCTGCATCAGGTATTCACGGGAGCGCTCGCGCCCCTGACCCAGCCGCTCGCCTTCGTACGAGAACCACGCTCCGCTTTTTTCCACAATCCCCTGGGCTACCCCCAGGTCCAGAAGATCCCCTTCGAGAGAGATTCCCTTGCCGTACATGATATCGAATTCGGCTTGCTTGAACGGAGGGGCAACCTTGTTTTTCACGACCTTGGTCCGGGTCCGATTGCCGATCACACTGTCGCCGTCCTTGATAGCCGCGATACGCCGAATGTCAAGCCGCACCGAAGCGTAGAATTTCAGGGCGTTGCCCCCGGTGGTGGTTTCGGGATTGCCGAACATCACGCCGATTTTCATGCGCAACTGGTTGATAAACACCAGACTCGTACGTGACTTGGAGATAATCCCGGTAAGCTTGCGGAGTGCCTGCGACATGAGACGCGCCTGCAGCCCCACATGACTGTCGCCCATCTCACCCTGTATCTCGGCCGACGGTACCAGGGCAGCTACGGAGTCCACGACAATGATGTCGATCGCTCCGCTTCGCACCAGCGTATCGGCGATCTCCAGCGCCTGTTCTCCCGTGTCGGGCTGCGACACGAGCAGGTTGTCGATATCCACGCCGAGCGCCTTCGCATACTGTGCGTCAAACCCGTACTCCGCATCGATGAGCACCGCGATTCCGCCGCGCTTCTGGGTGTTGGCAATGGCATGCAACGCCAGTGTGGTCTTGCCCGACGCCTCAGGGCCGAAAATTTCGACGATCCGCCCACGCGGCAGGCCGCCGACTCCCAGGGCATGGTCCAAAGAGATGGATCCGGTTGGAATCACGGCAACCGGCGCGGCCGCCTGATCGGAGCCCAGCCGCATGATCGCACCTTTGCCGTGCTGCTTCTCGATCTGGCTTACCGCCTGCTGGATTGCGGAATTCTTCCTCTGAGTCGAGTCCTCGGTGGAGTTTTTCTTCGCCATACTTCTCTCCTTTGCGGGAGGTCTCTTTCTCTCCGGTTACACCTTGTACAGCCGCGGTTGCTCGCGTCGTCGGCCGATCGACACAGCAATCCGTACCGCGGCAATGGCGCTACACTGAAGTTGATCACTTAAAATATCTTCTGGACCGCGTCCGCCGTGAGTCGGTCCGGACCAAAGCCCGGTTCGTGCTTCTTCAAGGTTGAAAGAGGGCGTTTTCGTCGTCATGCCGCACCCTTTCGCGGGAGACCGCACAACGATGTGGAGTAGTCTGCACGACTGGATAGAGGGAGACCCACGCCTTGCGGCACGGCTATGAATTTGAATGACCGCCCGTTTGAAACAAGAACTAATCGCGTGTTTTCAGAAGAACGGCTACCGGTCTGCCGGCTTCCTTGCGCGCGTTGTAGGCGCGGGTCGCCGGGCGGGTGGGAAGCATTTGAATCTCGATGCCGTTGCCGAGAAGCCTGTTGCGGTACTCTTGCGGGATGTCACGGCCCCGGGTATCATCGAACCCCGTGCCGATCACCAGAACCATTTCTTTCGTTCCGCGGTAGCCGGTCAGCCGGTGTCCCCTCTCGCTCCACCAGTGCCTGATATCGGCAGGGTTGGTCATGTCTTCAAGCAGCATCTTCTTCCCGTCCGGATCGACATACAGATCGAGGAACATGATCGGGATCCGATTGTACACGACCAGGTTGTTGCGAACGATTCCGAATCGTTGCGGCTTGTTCGTGAGCCAGTACACCGTGCCGAGGATGATCAGCAGGGTGAGAAGCTTGTGTTCCCAGAGGAATTTCATCGGCGCGAAGCGCTATTCCCTCGAGTCTTGAATGAACGGGTACAGCTTCGCTCTGGAGGCGGGATTCTTGAAGAGTTTGCGAAGCGAGCGGTCCCGTATTAATCTGACCCTCTCACGGGTCAGCCGCAGTTCTCGACCGATTTCTTCGAGGGTGAACTGATGGGAGAAGTTGAGCCCGTAGTACATGCGCAGTATGCGCTCTTCCCTGGTGGTGATACTCTGCAGCACGCCGTCGAGCACCTTCACCAGCTCCTTGCGCTCGCTTTCTTCGTTCTGGTTCGGCTCGTTGCCCAGGATATCCTGGAGCGTCTTCGTACTCTCCTCATCACCCCCGGCGTTTCCCACCGGCGCATCGAGCGAGGACCCCTTGAGCTTGTCGAGCACATCGACGATCTCCTGCTCGTGCTCCCTGAACTCCTCCATCGCCATCGTCTTGTGATAGTCACCGGAGTTGGCGTCGAGCGCGGTCTTGAACTTTTTGACCAGTGCAATCTTGTTGTGGGGGATACGGACCGTGCCGGCCTGCTCGAAAAGCGCTTTCTGGATAGATTGCCTGATCCACCAGACCGCGTACGAGATGAACTTCACATTCATCTTGAAATCAAACCGCCTGGCGGCCTTCAGCAACCCCATGTTCCCTTCGTTGATCAGCTCCAGATAACTGAGCCCGCGACCCCGGTAGCGTCGCGCAACACTGACCACGAACCGGAGGTTGGCCGAGATCAGTTTGTTGACCGAGCCTTCCTTATTGCGCTTGACCGCCTTGACCAGCTCCCGCTCCTCTTCGTCGGTGAGCACGTCGTAGCGATGGATATCGCGGAAGTAAAGTGTTTCGGCTTTCGAACGCATACCGCTTACTCAACCCCTCGTTCAGGCCGACCGCGGCTTATTGCCGGTCGGCCGTTTTAAGCGCTTCAAACCGCCAAACCTTCATCCCCAACCGTCTTCTCAGCGGCAGGGCAAATCGCCCCGCCCTTCACCGCTGGACGGCGTGCGAAAGTTGCGGCATCTTCGGTTGTGTCGGAACGTCGAACAGGTCACACGAAGATATTCTTCGACGGCTGCTCGACAACCGTGATACCCCCCTCATAAACCAAATATCGCTCTTTGTCTCTCTCCGGATCAAGTCCCACTGCAACTCCGGGCTCGATACGCATGCCTCTGTCGATAATCGCCTTGCGCACGTGGGCCCCGCGGCCGATCTCGGCGTCGGGGAAAATGATCGAATCTTCCACCACGGCGTCGGCATGAATGTGCACCCCGCGCGAGAGCACCGAGCGGAGTACTCTCCCCCCTGTAATTATACACCCTCCGCACACGATCGAGTCGGGCGCCTCTCCATTCCTGCGCGCCGCGCCCCCGTCGGCGACCACAAACTTGGCCGGCGCGCTCTGCCCGGGTGCGGTGCGAATCGGCCACGAGTCGTTGTACAGATTGATCGCGGGCACGATATCCCGCAACGTCATGTTCGCCGCATAGTACGCTTCCAGATTGCCGACATCCTCCCAGTACGGCTCCTGTCCGGGTTTCTCTCCGGGGATCCGGTTGTTGCTGAAATCGTAAACATAGACGGGAAACTCGGGGAAGATTCGCGGGATAACGTCCTTGCCGAAATCGTGCGAAGAATCAGTCAACGTGGCATCCTGGTAGACCTGTCTGACAAGGAAATTGCGGTTGAACACATAGTTGCCCATCGAAACCAGGGCCATGTTCGAATTGAACGGCATGGGTGTGGGATTATCGGGCTTTTCCTGGAATCCGATCATGCGCCAGTTCTGGTCGACCTGGATGACGCCGAACTTGACGGCCTCCTGCAGCGGCTTGGGCACCGCCGCAATTGTTGCCACCGCGCCCACGTTTCGGTGGAAGTCCAGCATCTGCGAAACATCCATCTTGTAGATATGGTCGGCGCCGAACACCGCCACGTAATCGGGCTGCTCATCCTCGATAAGATTGATATTCTGAAAGACCGCATCGGCGGTCCCCTTGTACCAGTCGCCCCCGGTGCGCATCTGCGCCGGAACCGGATCGATATACTGTCCCAGCATGCGGTTGAGCGTCCAGCCGGCACTGAGATGCTTGATCAGGGAGTCGGCCTTGAACTGCGTGAGCACCTTGATCTTGAAAATGCCTGAGTTGACGAAGTTATTCAGCACGAAATCGATAATACGATACTTCCCGCCGAAATAGACGGCCGGCTTGGCCCTGTCCTTGGTGAGCGGATGAAGGCGTGAGCCCTGTCCCCCGGCCATGATCATGCCGAGAACACTGGGGTATCCGATTGCGGCTCGATACGTATCCATAGGCCTCCGGGCGTGTACACGCGCCGTTCCGAAAACGTTCAAAACGGCCGACGGCATGAAAAAATAGTATAAACCCTCGCCGAAGGCCGGCGCCGATGAGACGATTTCGGTTGACAAATCCTGTGCCGGAAAGGATTTTTAGTGCATGTTTTTCAGCAGATTCCCCTCGATTGTGTTTCTATGCGCGCTCTGTTCGTGGGCACAGGTTGACTCGACCGGCACCGAACAGGCATCAACCCGCACCGTCTACGTAATCCCCGTGGGCGGCGCCGTGGAGCCCGGGCTTGCCGCGTTCATTTCCCGGGCGTTGCGCGATGCGGGGGCCTCCAGAGGGGCTATGGTCGTGCTGGAGATGGATACGTTCGGCGGGAGAGTGGATGCCGCGCTGGAGATCGTGGACACGCTGCTGCGGCTCGATGATCTCGAGACCGTGGCCTTTGTGAAAAAACGCGCCATCTCCGCCGGCGCGCTGATAGCCCTGGCCTGCGAGACCCTTGTCATGCGCGAGGGTACGACCATCGGGGACTGCGAACCCATCAGTTATTCCAGCGAGGGGCCGAAGAGCATGGGAGAGAAATTCCAGTCGCCGCTGCGGGCCAGGTTCCGCGCATTGGCGCGGCGAAACGGCTACCCGATTGCCCTCTCCGAATCCATGGTCAGCAAAGATATGGTGGTGTACGAAGTGGTGACCGGCGACAGCGTGATGTACCTGGATTCACTGACGTTTGCCGAGCTGCCCGCCGCGCGCAAGGCCGACGTTGTCTCGAAGCGAACCGTGGTGGCCGCCGGCAAGCTGCTGACCATGGACGATGTCGAAGCGCGTGAGCTGGGCTTCTCGCGCATGAGCGTGGAGAGTATCGAAGCGATGCTCGACTCGATGAAGGTGGGGTCATACGAGATCGTGCGATTGAGCCAGAGCTGGTCGGAGCGATTCGTTCGACTCCTCACCAGAATCGCGCCCGTGCTCATGATGATCGGTCTGGCGGCACTCTACACCGAGCTGCGCAGCCCCGGATTCGGCATCCCCGGGATTGTGGGCATCACCGCGCTGGCGCTGGTGTTCATGGGCCAGTACGCTGCCGGCCTCGCCGACTACACCGAGCTTCTGCTGATCGTTCTGGGGATCGTGCTGCTGGCGGTTGAGCTTTTCGTGACTCCCGGCCTGGGGCTCATGGGCATTGCCGGCGTGACCGCAATCGCCGCGGGCATGGTGCTGTCGCTCCAGGGATTCGTGCTCCCCAAACCGAGCATGCCCTGGCAGGCCGAGCTGTTCGTGCGGAATATTATCAAGGTCCTGGCGGCCTTTATTGGCTCGTTCGTGATTGCCATGGGCTTCCTCCGATATATCTTTCCCCGGGTCGGGGCGGTAATCAGCGGACCCTACCTTGCGGCCAGACTGGAAGGGCACAGCTCCGACGGTGCACGGACACCGGTGGTGGCCGTGGGCGACGAAGGAACGGTGACCACACCCCTGCGGCCCGCGGGCAAGGCACGGATCGGGGGCATGGTGATTGATGTCGTGGCTGAATCCGAATACGTTGACAGCGGCGAAACGGTCCGGGTGGTGAAGAAGCCCGGCAGTCGAATCGTGGTGGCACGGAAGGAACCCGATGAACAGTAGTCTTGTGCTCGTGATCGTGCTTCAACTCCTGGCCGTGGGGGTGGTGATCGCCGAAGTGGTCCTGCCCTCGGGGGGGCTGCTGACCATTGCGGCACTCGGGCTGTTCGCCTATTCCCTGTATGTGGCATTCGCACAGATTTCGACCTCGGTGGGATTCATGTTCACTGCCCTCGATGTCGTGACTATACCGGTGCTGATCGTAGTCGGCCTCAAGATTCTCGCACAGTCGCCGGTGACGCTGCGGGCAAGTCTTTCCAGCCGGGAGGGGGTGTCCAGTCAGGACGATTCGATGCGCTCGTATCTGGGGGCCGAAGGCAGGGCCGCGTCGGATCTTCATCCGGCAGGGGCCGCGGAAATCGGGGGAGAGCGCCTCGATGTGGTTACGCGGGGTGAGTATGTCGAGAAGGGAACGAAGGTGGTGGTGGTCGAAGTGGGCGGGAACCGGGTGGTGGTGGAAGAGCAACAGCAGCAAACATCATAATCTTCATGGAAAGGTGGCAACTATGAATCCCGTAGCGGTCATGGCGCTGGTCGTTCTTGCGGTAGCGGCGCTGGTATTGTTTTTCTTCGTGGCGTCGGCATTGTCCCTGTGGATCCAGGCGCTGATATCAGGCGCGCATGTCGGGCTGCTCAATATCGTGTTCATGCGGTTTCGCAAGGTGCCGCCCAAGCTGGTGGTGGAGTCCAAGATCATGGCGGTCAAGGCAGGCCTGGAGATTGCCACCGACGACCTCGAATCGCACTACCTTGCGGGCGGAAACGTGCTGCGGGTGGTGCAGGCTCTCATTGCCGCCGATAAAGCCACGATCCCGCTGCCGTTCAAGCGCGCCGCGGCCATCGACCTGGCCGGCCGCAACGTGCTGGAAGCCGTCCAGATGAGTGTCAACCCCAAGGTTATCGAAACGCCGCTGGTGGCCGCGGTGGCCAAGGACGGTATCCAGCTCAAGGCGATTTCACGGGTGACCGTACGGGCCAATATCGACCGGCTCGTGGGCGGCGCCGGTGAAGACACCATTCTGGCTCGGGTAGGCGAAGGTATCGTGACCACGATCGGCTCGGCCGTCACACACAAGGAAGTGCTTGAGAATCCCGACAGCATATCGAGGGTGGTGTTGAAAAAAGGTCTGGATGCCGGGACCGCCTTTGAGATACTGTCGATTGATATCGCCGATGTGGACGTTGGGAAGAATATCGGGGCCGCGCTGGAGACCGACCGGGCGGAGGCCGACAAGCGTATTGCCCAGGCAAAGGCCGAAGAACGTCGCGCTATGGCCGTTGCCGCGGAGCAGGAGATGAAAGCGAAGGTCCAGGATATGCGGGCCAAGGTGGTGGAGGCCGAAGCCGAAGTGCCGTTGGCCATGGCCGAAGCCTTTCGCAAGGGGCACCTTGGAGTGATGGACTACTATCGCATGCGCAATGTCGATGCGGATACGCAGATGCGCGAGAAGATCGGCGGCGAGGGCAAGTCGGACGAGTCCGGTGGTTCACCGCCGTCAAACCGGTAAGCTCCGGGAGGCAGGAATATGGATTCCGACATTCTGCGTAACCTGTTCCCCCTGGTCCTGCTGGCTATCTGGTGGATCGTGAAGTCCGGAGCCCGGAAGGCCGATGAAGCACGGCGGGAGGCGGCCGAAGAACAATCGGCCGCACAGCCGGGCGGGGAGCAGAGGCGCTCGGTTCGGGAGGAAAACCGGACGGACACGGACCAGTCCCGTGCGCAAGGACCGCTGCTGAAGCCCATGCGCGAAGGCCTTCAGGGGCTCTTCGAAGAGCTGGGGGCCGCGGTCGAAGCCGACATGCCCGGGAAGACACAGGGACGGATTTCTCGGACCCGCGATCCGAACAAGGAGAGCGATAGCGGCCGGAAGGAGGCAGGCACACGTCCCCTGGATCGAGCCGACGAGTCGGCCCTCGAGAAGGCCGAACGGCGCGTGTGGCGGGAATCGGTCCGCGAGCAAAGAAAACGCCCGGGCGGGAGCAGCGAAGAGTCCGATTTCGGTGCGGTCACGACCAGGCGAAAAACCCGTCCGCTGGACAAGGCCGCTCCAACGGCACTGGACAGGGCGGAAGAGGCTGAGGAGGACGAAGAGGCCGTTTCCATGGAAGCGCTGAGCGAAGAGAAACCGCGCCGTGACCAGGTCGGCTCCTCGTGGTGGCGACACGGAGAGCAGGTCGGCGTCGTGCACCGGCTCGACATGCGCCCGGAGCGGCTCGTGCGGCCGGGCGATCTCCGCGGAAGGCCTATCCGCCGGGCAATCGTGCTCTCGGAGATTCTCTCCAAACCCGTGGCGCTTCGGGAAAACCATCTCGAGCATTGATGCGGCGACCCGAGGGCGCTCTGTTCCGCGGGCGCGGGGCTTGATGCTGGTTCCTGGATACTGGGTGCTGGACTGTATTTCGCTTCTTGCGCTTTGCCCCCTTGAACCTGCCCCACCCTGGGTGGCACTGTCATCCTTGACAGTGTTTGATCCACTACCGGGAGAGTACCTGGAGGTCGTTGCGCAAAACACCGACGAGGACGTCGGTGCCTCCCCCGGTGGGTGATCGAGTGCTTCTACCGGCAGGCTGTCTTTGAGTTTCTTGTCCTTTGAACTTGACACTACTCGCTGCCCTCTGCCTTCTGCACCTCTGCTCCTCTGCGCCTCTGATTCCCGCGGAATGCGGATTGGAAGTATAGTCAGTGGAGGAAGTCGTGGCTCACGGGGGACTGAGGTACACCTCGATTTCATTGGGCGCTGCTCTTCGGGTTTTTGTACTTTGAGATTTGTCCTTGCTCACCTTGGGTGGCACTGTCATCCTTGACAGTGCTTGGGCCACAACTCGCAGGACTTTGCCGGTCCCCGGGTGCCTGGAAATGGACAACTGACACCAATGCCTGGTGCACCTCTGCACCTCTGATTCCTGCCCGCTGCCGGGCCCCGCTCATTACGCATT
>CAZNDN010000088.1:0-17848 GCA_964571815.1 uncultured Fibrobacterota bacterium
CGCCTCACCCATCGCGAGAAATGTAATTTCTCTTCATGTTCAAAACCATTCACACGTGGCTGCGGGTCTTTGCCATGGCAATGCGGCGGTTTCTCAAGGATGACTGTCTGACACTCAGCTCGTCCATCTCCTACGTATTCATACTCTCGATCATTCCTTTCTCCACGCTGGGGCTGTTCATGCTGAGTCTGCTGCAGCGGGCGTTTTCGGACAGCACCATAACCGCGACATTCGCTCATCAGTTCGCCGAAGAGCTGACGCATCTGATCCCGTTCATCACCAAAGAATGGGTCCTGAGCAATCTCCTTTTTCCCAAGGCGTTTGCCTCGTTTACGGTCATCAATTTCCTGCTCCTTCCGATTGTCAGCGGGTTCATGTTCAAGATACTCGAGCGCTCCTACCGACGCGTATTCCGCCTTTCTCCCCGGCATCTGCTCCTGAGCCAGGCCATGTACGCAGTGCTGAGCATTTTTACCCTGGTGCTGCTGTTTGTCATGAATTTCACCTGGAACGTACTCTCCCCCGTGGGGGCGCGTGTGATGGAGCAGGTGGGCAAAACCACCTATCTTCAGCAATTTTACGCGATTATTCAGTCTTCGTTCCCCCACGATGCTCCGGCGTTGCGAGGCAAAATGTTGTCGATCCTGGTGCTGATATTATTTTTCCTGGCAACGGTGAAGATTTTTCTCAATGTGGGTGTTGCGCTTCGCTATCGAGTAGTATCGGCGATATTGTTCTGTTGCCTGTGGATGGCCGCCCGGGGGGTGTTCGGACTCTATATCCGTCATATTTCCCGCGTCAATGTCGTGTACGGGTCCCTGAGTTCGATTGTACTCATTCTCATGTGGATATTCTACTCATCGGTAGCCCTGCTCTACTCCGTTGAGTTCATGCAGGTGCTTCACTCGGGCCGAGCGCATGCGGTCAGGCCCACGCAGCGAATTCCGCGAAAACACCACACCACGATCGTCCTTCCGGACGACTGATCGGGACATACTGCCTCACTCATGAAAGACATCGACATCTACCGCAAAGATATCCGCACGATCGTCGTCGACCTGAGAGTCCTGAAAGAGTCGGTGGATGAAATGCGGCGGACCAGGCAGCGACGCGGCATCAGGGTGGAGCTTGCCACGCATCTTCTGGCAAAACTGATTGCGATCTCCGAGGAGTTTCTCTCGCGGGAAACCGAACTGATGCACAAAGCGTCCCTGCTGCGCTACACCCTGGAGAGCCTCATCCTCCTCATCCTGTTCCGGGAAGAACCCCGTACGCTCTACAGCGTCTACTATTCCATCTACGATGAGCAGATCAACAAGGTGGAGTGGTGTCTTGCCCGGCTGCGGGCCGAGATCGAACTCATGGGAGAGCTGGAGAAGATCGAGAACGAGAAGCTCGCCGAAGTACACGGGGAGCTTGACAAGCTTGCGGAGTCGGGAGACCCCGGGGCCATACAGAAGCAAATCAACCGTGTCCATGCCGAGGTCGAAGAAATGGTCGGTCGAAAGATCACCGTCTACCTTGGTGCTATCGAAAGTAAGAGCCATTCATTCGGCAAGTTCTATCTGCAGGAAGAATTACAGCCGCAATATGCAAAGCAACTGGAACACGTGCGCAAAGTCAAGAACTCCAAGGCCGCCGACCTGCTCCAGACCCCCGAGTTCAAGAACCTTTTCCCCGGGTGCACCGAGCCTTCGCAGGTGTACGAACAGCTCAAGGAAAAACGCAGTTGGATCGAAAAAGCCCGTGCAACGGGCCTCGGCGATGAATACGCGTTCGTGCGCGACTACACCAGCGCCCTCATTCACTGTACCTCCTATTCGTTCTTCTCGCGCCCGGGCCTGATGGACGACGAAGCCGCGCTGATGCTGCGCCTTCAGGTGCAATACCTTCGGCGATGCATCAACAACATCAAGAAGCTCTGTGAATACTGAGGAATCAGAGGAGCAGAAGGCAGAGGGCAGAACGCGGAAGGCAGAGGGCAACCGCCGTCGCGCCGTAGTCTTGCATGGCGGGAGGGCGCCGGAGTCTCGGTTTGAACCATAACTCGCTCTAAATCTCTCACTCCCAATCCGCAATCCGCATTCCACAATCGAAAATCATCCCGCGAAGTCCAGTGACTCCGCGGCGCTTTCCGGGTAGCCGAAACGGGTGAGCATCTGGTGTTCCTGGTTCCAGCCGGTGTGACCGTGCACAAGGGAGCGGCGCAGTTTCGTGACCGTGAGGTAGTCGACGGCTCCCGCGAAGGTGCCCATAACCAGACGATCGACACGACTGCCGGGAATGTTGCCGGGGCCCGAGAATCCGGCCGACCAGAGAGCATCGACAATGCAGAGCTGCTGACGAGGCGGGGTGCCGCCGACAACCGGATTGCTCTTGTTGATCGCCGCGACGTACTTCCATGAGGCCTGTCTGCCGCCCGGACGTGAGGTGAACGTCCCGAGCTGGTTGCGCAGGCAGCAGTTGGCGAAAAAGAAATGCTTGCCGTGTCCCTGACACGCGGCAATGTTGACCAGGATGTCGACAGTCCCTTCCACAAGCGCCTTGGCACAGGGAAACGACCCGGCGTACGGCTCGGGCACTTCGACCGGCATTGTTCCCCCCAGCGCCTTGTAGTAGTCACTCAACACTACCCCCTCGGGGATCTCACCGCCCAGAAACGGCCCGTACTGAAACGGCACGGCAGGCCTGAGCTTCTGCTCGACACAGTCAAACGCCGCCCCCTCGCCGTCGTAGATAACAATGTTCTCAAGCGCCACTCCCCGGTTATGCAACTCCGCGCACACCTTGCCGACAACCGCCGCACGGGGGATGTTCAATCCCGTGGCGTTGAGCTTGATCGCCACCTTTGCATTTGACCACTTCTTCCCCTCGGGCTTCTGAAAAATCGTCTTCCACGCCTCGGCACTCGTTGCCTTCCCGCTGAGCCGCACGGCCATGGCATCGAGATTCTCCTCCACCTTCGAGGCATCGACTACGCTGTTCTGGTCGGCCGAGGTATCCCACGAGCCCACCTCGCCGGTAATCATGCCGGTATCCTTCACACTCACCACCCGGAGATTGTCGATAGCGGGATTGATCGGCATCATGTCGGTCCATGCACAGGCCGACGATCCCGCCGCGCGGAGAGGGCTCCACGGACCGCCAAGGTACATGCCCGCGGCTCCGGCCGCGGCACTCCTGAGAAAACCTCTACGATCGACCGTCACCAGCTCTTTCATAGAATCCTCCGGCAAACGACAACAAGACAGCCATGTCACCAGCTCACGACAGCGATTTTCGCCGTCGCGGAACCCTTTTCCCCCCGCACCCGCACACAGTACACCCCCCCCCTTCGCCGCAACGCCCGCGGAAAAGCCACGGCGTGGGTGCCCGATTGATAGTAGCGATCCGCCTTCGTAACCACACATCGACCGGCCACGTCAACAACCGTAACGGAGAGCTTCCGGCCCGAAGTCAGCCTCAGTTCCAGCCGTCCGGCCCGTTGACCAAGCACGATACCGGCGCCGCCCGGCACCGGACTCGACCCGGCGGTGCGGGGTTGAATCGGCGAAAACTCGCTTGTGTCAACCTCGATATAGTCAATCACAGGTATCCATACGTGCTTGTCCCGGCTGATCTTCAAAAAGTTCTTCTCTTCCGTCAAGGGAACATCCTCAATCACTCGGTATTTCCATCCCAGATCGCCGATTGGTATGGTGATGTTGTCCACATGCAGGCAATTGACATAGATCTCCACTCTCTCGGCATAGGCGGTACCTCCTCCCTTGAGTCGCACCCCCACGCGATTGCCTTTCGGTACGAAAAACCCCACGGAACTGCCGAAATTGCACAGCCCTACCGAGAGATTCTCCGAGCAGTTGCAGACCTGTCCCCCCTCGATACACCCCGCCATCATGGGCGCATCCTCGGCCTCGAACCGCACGCCCGTGCCGGGAAACATGCTCGGATTGGGCACGGGTTCGGGTTTGACAAACGAACGCGGCTGTGCCTCGATACTCGTGGTACCCGCCTCGATTTTGTGCTCGGAACCGTTGACCACGAGCGTATAGGCCTTATCGGATTCCACCGTTATCGTACCTGTTTCGTACACCAGGTCGGTGGTGATATCGGCGAATCGAAGGCGCCTGATTCCGTGCCGCGAACTCCAGTGCAGCCGCCACTGCACCACCCGGTCGGGGGCATTGATATCGTGAAACCCGAGAATATTCTCGATAAACAACGATATCGGCCCCAGCGCCGACCACCCGCAGTAATCCCGCTTCACCCGCGTTTTACCGTCAATGCCCGTTGCGGGCTCAGGCGCCGTGGGGCTGTAGGCTTCCCAGATCGATGCCGGCTCGTACGATTGGTACGTGCGGTAGATATGGTCAACAAGGCGGTAGGCCAGGGAATCGCCGAGGGGACCGTAGTCGTAGTTCTCCAGTGCCTTGATACCCATATAGGCCGGCGGCACGAACACGCTTCCGCGCCAGTACCGCCCGGTGGGGTCGAAGAATAGCTCGTTGCGGGCTACCGACGGGAACGGCACGGGGCCGCCGAGGTACTGATCCTGCCGCAGCGACCAGCTCATGTGGTACGCACGGTCGCTGTCGGGCACCATGGCCAGCATGGGCCAGTACGATGCCGGCGTGAGGACATCGACGCGGACATTGGAGTTGTGTTCGTTCAAATCGGAATAGTAGCCGCAGTTGTTGGCGGTGAAATGACCGCGGAAATACCAGTCGTTGAGGTTTTTCTTCATCTCTTTGTAGACAGCCGTATACTCCGCAACAACCTCCTCCTCCCCGACCACTTCGGCGCACCGGGCGATCATCAGCGCCGAGAGGCACTGCTGCGCGTACGCGTCGACCCAGAACAGGTGCTCATGGCCGACCGAATCGACGGGCATCAGCGGAATGAGCGGCAGGGCGCCGCGCGGTGTATTGGTCATCCCGCTGAGCGGGCCCGACCACTCATAGAAACGAGGCGAACGGAAAAACTGCGTCTTGAACCACTGGTAGTGTTTATGAAGATACTCTTTCTGTGTGACAACCTCCCGCAGCCGCGCCGTGTCGCCGGTCATCCTGAAGTGCTCCCACTCGGCCCAGGCCGCAAGCGGCGGGTTCCCGGGGTATTCGATCTCCTGGGAACTCTCCGCCCCCTCGTGCATCGGCCCGTAGAAATTGCCCAGACTCTGTATGCCCGGAAAGACATCGGGAGCATATTTGGTAAAAAGGGCCATGAAACACGTTTCCCAGAGGTTGACCACTCCCTCCCTGCGCCCTTCGTCCATGAACGGCGATACCACCGCTCCGTCGTCGGTATGCACATGGTCCCACGCCAGCTCCCAGCTCTTCCAGTACAGCTTTTCGAACCCCGGTTTTTCGTCAAACACGGGTGCGGGGAGCATGCTCGTGTCAAGATCGCCCGCCGGTCCCTTTTCGGCCGATCCCCCGACTGCACCAAGAATGATCCACAGCCCCGCAACGATTCGATTCACCGGATGCATAGACGCTGTCCTTTCACGGTCGGGCCGCGTGCGAGCAGGTTTTCGGGTGCCGCACCGCTCCCGTATCGTAGTCCACCGGACGAGAACTCGGAGGATTCACTCCTTCGACAGGCAGGGAAGCCTCACCGGGCTCCGTCGAGCCCCTCGGTAACCCTGAATCAATATGCAATATACAATAGCGCCGGAACAGCGGCCGGACCTTCCAATGCCCGCCGGGCCGCGCGGCATATACACCACTCCAGCCCCCTCGAGCGCCGCACGCCCATGCAGCCCCGAAGCTTGCGCCCGGGCGAGCGCCCCTCCACTCGTGCAGGATATATCTTACGCGTGCGACGCCCGCGTATGCCGACGATCACACCCGTCCATACGCTATCCGGTCGACCGCAGCCCGGTTCCGACCGCCGGTTATCATGAGCACCATGCCTTTTGAGACAACCCACCGAATCGTGCTTGCCGATGCGCGGAACCTGGAGCCTGTCGATGAGGCGAGCGTCGATCTGGTGGTTACCTCTCCCCCCTACCCCATGATCCGCATGTGGGACGGTGTCTTCTGCGGCATGTCCTCCGAAACAGAGTGGGCCCTTGAGCAGCACCACGGATCACGGGCGTTCGAGCTGATGCATCGTGAGCTTGACAAGGTATGGAGTGAGCTTTACCGCGTGATCAAACCCGGGCGGATCGTGTGCGTCAATATTGGCGATGCCACCCGGACGGTCGGGGGGGCGTTTCGACGCTACCCCAACCACGCGCGGATCACCTCATCGATGGCGGAATCGGGATTCGATTGCCTGCCGCTGATACTGTGGCGAAAACAAACCAATGCCCCGAACAAATTCATGGGCTCGGGCATGCTTCCCGCGGGCGCCTACGTCACGCTGGAACATGAATACATACTTGTCTTCCGCAAGCCCGGACGGCGGGACCACGAGGCGGGCGGAGAGAAGAACCCGCGGATGCAGAGCGCGTTCTTCTGGGAAGAGCGGAACAGGTGGTTTTCCGATCTCTGGGATTTCAAGGGTGTCCCGCAATCGTTTTCGAACAAGGAGTTTCATCGGCGAAGCGCGGCGTTTCCCTTCGAGCTGCCCTACCGGCTGATTACCATGTACTCGCTGTACGGAGACACCGTCCTGGATCCGTTCGCGGGCACCGGAACCACCCTGCGCGCGGGCATCGCGTGCGGACGAAATACCGTCGGGGTCGATATCAACCGCGGCCTTGTCGATTTCGTCGAGGAGCATTTCGAGGAGTTTCCCGCCGACGCCAACACGGTCCTTGCGCGGCGTATCGAAGACCACGGAGCGTTCGTGCAACGGTACACGGCGGAGAAAGGGCCGCTCAAATACCGCAACGCCCCCCACGGGTTCCCCGTCGTCACCAAACAGGAAACCGGACTGCAATTGAGATGTGTCAACGAAACGGACCGCCGGGGCGGGGGAAGCATCCGTGTATCCTACGATACCCCGGGCAGGATCGAGTCCGATGAAGACCTCAGGAGGACCTGCGCACGGCTCCGTGCCTTGAATCAGGAGCAGACCGTGCTGGATCTGTAGGCGCCGCGGGCGGGAATGCCGCGGGGTTCTCGTCCCACCATCCCGGAGGTGCGACACGAAGGAAGCATTACGCGGTCGTTCAATGGAAATCGGCGTGACGAGTCGGCTTTACGGCATGCCGCCAATCTTTTTCCGGCGACCTCTTCCCCGCCTTTAAGATGGTTGTTCCTCCGGAGTTTGTCAACCGCACACGGCCATGCTTCACCATGTTCGCACATCGACCGATAATCATGATATAATCGTAACTACTCGGGTACTCAGCCTGTTCGTTCACCTGAACCGCTCTGCTGAGCATCGTCGAAGCATGAGCATGGCCGAAGCATGCACCTGCCGCGGCCTCGGGTCAGGCAGAGGGAGTACCGTGAGGAATTGCGCACGGTCAACGGAACACCATCAACGCACCGGGCAATGTCCCGACCGGCGTTGACCGCACTCCCGCCGCGGCGGGAACGGCACACGAGAGGCCGGAGCATGAAGACCGGCCTCCGCTGCCGGGAATATCGGAGCGCCGCACACACCATGTTTTCCGCGTATCCGCACAGACCCCTGATCATTCCGGGTGTCGTGGTAGTCCTTTGCGCCGCCGGCGTGTCGGCCCAGTACCGAAGCTACCTGGCCGATCTGAAGGGCAAGAACACCGCCCACACGGTCTGCGGCTTTCTTACGCTCCCGCTCGGCGCCGTCGAGCTGTCACGAGGTTCGGCGGCTTCCACGGGAACGGGCGATGCGGCCGACATGGCGCTGCACACGGCGGCTACGGCGTTTCTTACGCACCAGAGCTACTCGGCCGCTCATCTGGAATGGCTTTTCGGCCTTCGCAAGCAGTCTCTCGGCGCCTGCTTTCCGGTAGCCGGACTCGGCACGTTCGGTGTGGGCTCCCAGCTTTTCACCGCGGGGCGATTCGATGCAGCGCGCGATATCGATGAGCGCCGAAGCAATCCGTTTTACGTGGAATACGCACTGGGCGGTTCATACGCGCGGCAGGTCCTCTACCCCGCACTCGGTGTCGGTGCGAGCCTCTGGTACATCGAAAGCCGTCTGGACTCGTATACCGGCAGGACCGCCGCCCTCAACACAAGCGTGGCGCTTGATCTGGCCTGCGTGACGGCACGGGTCTACGGCGCCTCTTTCGGACCACGGCTCTCCTACGTTGAGAACTCCTACCCGCTTCCTCTGAGAATCGGCGCCGCGATCGGTTTTCCGACCTCACACAGCGAAGCCGACACGGCCGATTGGCTCGCCGGCCGGCTTACCATCGGTGCACACAAGACGGCCGATGAACCTCTTGCGGCCGGGGCAAGCTGCGATCTGGACTTCGCACGCCTGATCCAGGTGCGCGCGGGATACGAGTATGTGCACGGACGGTCCCCCTCGGCAGTGGGATTGAGCGCGGGCGCCGGATTCAGATGGGGACATTACGGCGCCGATTTCGGCTGGAAATACCAGTCGGAGCAGCTCGGCCACGTGTGGGGCATCGATGCCGAAATGCATCGTCGGGAAATCTCCCTGAAAACGGCGGAAGACTACTACCGGCTTGCCGAGCGCCATTTCCGCCGGGATCGCTACCGGTTCTGTATCCGCGCCGCGAAGAAGGCCCTGGGGTTGAACCCCAACCACTGGAAAGCCCACGCGCTCATTGCGCGCGCCGTCTCGATGATCCGCCGGAAGAAGGGCCTCGAGCTCGCCCTTGTCTATACGGGCAACACGCGCGGGCAGCTCCTCCCGCGCGCCGGCGACGCCGGCTCGATCGGAGGGCTCGCACGCCAGGCCGGCGCCGTGGAGACCATTCGCACACAGTATCCCCTGCACGTAACCGTAAATGTCGGCAACAACATCACCCGCACATCGCATCCCCTGAAAGCAGAGATCACCGATCGGTTTCTCGGACACGTCGGGTGGGATGCGGCCGCGCTGGGAAGCGGGGAGATGGATTTCGGCCTCACGAGATACACGAGTGAAATGAAAAAGGACGGTCCTGATTTTCTCTGCTCCAACCTTCACAACCTCTTCCCCCGTCACGTGACCGACAAGCGAGTGGTCAAGGCGGGGCCGTACCGCTTTTTCGTCGCCGCGGCCGTAGCGCCGGGTATCCCGGAGAGAGAGAAATGCGCCGAAATGCTCAAGCCGGTTGCCGGCGAGATCGGCGCGGCAATGCTCTACCCCGAAGCCGCGTCGTGCAACCTGCGCATTCTCGTGATCAACGACACGTGGGCCAACCTGAAAAGCTACCTGCCGGGTATTCCCAACCTGGATATCGCCGTGTGCGGAGGTCTCTCGCAACGATTCGAGACGCCCATGAAACTGGGCAACACGCTGGTAGTTTCGCCGGGAGATTCCGGACAGTGTGTGGGTGTTCTTTCGCTGCGATTCGGCACGGACGGGCTCCTGCTGTCGTTTGACAACCGGCTGATCCCCCTTACCTCGGCAATCGCCGCCGACCCGGTCATCCAGGCGCGGGCCGAGGAGGTTGCCATGAAAGTGGCGATGGAGAAGGAAGGAATCGACCGGGTCAAACTTGCGAAAGGGGAAATCGAAGGTACGCTGTTTTTCCTGTCCGATCGCCACGGGGCTCCGCGCGTCTTTCTGAAAGTACTGGACAAACTCGCCGAATTCGCGCTCACCCCGCCGGGGCTGAGCTGCTCCGGGCCCGCCGTCTCGTTCGCGTGCGGCAAACTCGCGTTCCTGGGGGACAGCGGCGGTGTTGCGGGGGCGTACACGGTCAGTATCAACGGTACCGGCCGGTGCAGGCTTGGTCCGGAGTACGCCGCACGAGACGTTGCGTTCAGTCCCGACGGCCAGTGGGTGTACGTTGCAGCCTCTTCGTCGGATAACCGGCCGAGCGATATCATGCGATTTACGCCCGAGGGGGAGGGGCCGTATCCGGTAATCGAATGGGATGAGTCGGCGGAGTGGGATATCGGTTTCTCGCCCGACGGCACGACCATGGTGTTTTCCTCGGATCGGGACAACGCGCGGCACATTTACCTGAGTTCCCCGACCGGCAAGAAGGCTGTCAGGCTGACGAATATGTCGGCACAGCATGGGTCGGCGCGTTTCAGTCCCGACGGCGCATCGATAGTCTACCTTTCGGACATGACCAATGCCCGGGGTGTGCGCGACCTGTTCGTTCATCACCTGCACACGGGTACCACAAACCAATTGACCCGCCAGGCCCATGTTGACTCTTACTGCCTGCTGCCCCGCTCGCCCGCCGTCGTCTATTCCGCCGGCGAGCGCCTTCGCACGCTTTTCACCGTGGATAGTAAGACGGGATCCACTACTGCTCTGCTGCCGAACTCCGGGGACACGAACTACCACGATCACTCGCCCCGGTATTTCAGGTACCGCGGGAAGCAGACCGTGGTCTTCTGCAGGGAGTATGTCGACGGCGGGCGGGAGATCTACCGGGTGAACACCGACGGCACGGACCTGACCCGCATTGTCAACAGTGCCGGCGACGACTGGCTCGAGTGACCGGTCGCCGTCTGCTCAACGAATAAAAACTCGCGTGGCCCCTCCGCCGCCCTCATTAGGCCTGGCCGGCGCCCACGATCGCACCCGGTCATGCAGCTCGCCCTCCAGCATGCCCCGCACCATCCGCTTCAGCACCGCCCCGCTTGCGGGGTCGGAGTGCGTGCCCAGGCCGTGAATCACCAGGAGCACGCGAATGCCGTTGTCACGGCAGCGCTCGACCGCGGAGCGCACGGCAACGGCCGCCTTCCCGGAAGTCATGCCGTGAAGATCTATCTCCGGGGCTTGCCGGTTTCCGGCTTTGGTCGTGCGATTTCCCCGGCGCTCCGACACACTCCGCGCGGCGTCTTTGTCGACAACCCCGTGGACGTCGAGATGCCGGAGAATGTCCTCCGGACTGCCGGAGGAACATCGGGACGCGCGGCGAGGAGTTTTTGGGCGCTTTGCCATAACCAGGAAAATACGTTTCCTGCTTCCATCGGCCGGTATGTGGACCCCCAGGCATTTGGTTTCGACGTTCCGAGGGTGAATGCCTTGACAGATCGCCCCGGCGAGTGATAGTTTCTTTAGCGGCGTGGACCGAAGCACCAGCGGCCGTGAGGGGGGGGGATAGATCCGTGACGGGGGTGCGGAGGGTCCAATCGCAACGTGACGGATGCAGGGGCTGACGCCGCGTTCAGTGGGAAATTATTTCTTTCACCCGGGAGGAGGGGCTATGCGGATCCAGGCACTTCTTATGACGATCGTGCTGGTTTCGGGATTGGGGTTTGGGGCCGAAAAGGAGTTGTCCGACGAAGCAGCGAACAAGCCGAAGGTCAAGAAAGAGGCTGCCGCCGAAGCCGCTGCGCAGGAAAAAGAGGTGAAAAAGCAGGCCGAAAAGAAAGCTTCGGAAGAGGCGGCAGCGGCCGGCGCCGAGATGAAAGAAAAAGCTGCGGAGCAATCGGTGAAGAAGAAGGTTCCCGAAGAAAAAAAGGAGCCGGCCGCGAAGAAGAAGGACGCCGGCGCAGCCGCCGCGGAAGAGAAGAAGAGCGACAAGCAACCGGCTGCCGTCCAGAAAGGCGCTGCTTCGGCGAAGAAGATGAAGCCGGCCGCAACTGTCGAGAAGAAGAAGGCCGCGGCAAAAGAGCAAGGCACGGCGAAGGGGAAAAGCGGAGGCGAAGCGGCAAAGACGTCTGAAAAGGTGAAGAAGAAAACGAAAGAGACGAAGATACGGGTGGAAGCGGAGGTGAAGAAGGCAGCGGAGACGGAAGCTGAAAAGGGCGCCGGGAAGGCAAAGGAGAAAGCCGGCAAGGCCCTCACGAAGAAACCTGCCGGGAAACAGGCCCCGGGCGCAAAGCCGAGCCGGCAGGAAGCAGAGAAGAAGCCGCCTGCAAAGACAAGGAAGCCTCGCGCGAAGAAGAGTCCGCCGCCGCCCCCGACTCCGCAAGCGACTTCCGGCGCCGTTCACGTTGCACGGTCGGCCGTCTCAACGGAGATTGTCGACAAGGAGCCGGTGGGACAAGGCTCCGACTTTCCGGCTTCGGTCGGGCGGCTGCACTGTTTCACGTATATCACGGGCGCCCGGGACACGATCGAGATTGCCCACAAGTGGTATCACAACGACAAGCTGGTAAGCACGACTCCTCTTCTCGTGAAGTCTTCAAGCTGGCGAACCAGGAGTTACAAGGATCTCGGCGAAGGAGCGGCGGGTGATTGGAGAGTTGAGATTGTCAACAACGAGACGGACGAGGTCCTGAAGACATTGGAATTCACGGTCCGCGGCGACTGACGGGACCCGGTGAAGGGGCGAGGTTTCCGGCCGGCGCCGGGGGAGTGTCCACAACACTTCCGAGGCATCCCGCGAACCCTCGCCTCCTTACCCCATCCGGGCGACAAGCCCCTTGACCGCTTTCTCCACCTCCTCCACACCCGAACGACTGCCGGCCACCGTATTTCGCAGCCGGTGGACTTTCCACGCCAGCTTTCGCAGGTACGGCGCCCTGACCCGTGCCAGCAGCTCCCGCGTGAGCCAGTTGATACAGTCATCACCCCGGCGGCAGGAATAGACGAATTCTCCCATGGTGGTACGAAGCAGCAGTGCCGCTGAACTGACCCCTCGGCCGGGAAACCGTCCGTCCCAGTTCGGCACGATCATCACGTGCGTCGCATGCTCGGGCTCCAGAAGCTCTTCGGTCTCCACGTGGTAGGGATCTCCCGGCGGAAACAGCTCCGCCGCTTCTTTCATCAGGGCCACCGCACTCTTGACCGTCAGAAGCGTCGAACCGGGAATCTCAATCCGCTGGGTGTTGTCGAAAAATCCGTTGATACTGACCCACACGCAGGCGATAATGGGGTTGGGGAATGTCCGGGCAACCTGCGGCAGTCCCTCCCCCGCCCCACGAACCGTCAGTCGCACCATCCAGTTGGCCGTGCCCTTCAACACCTGCTCCTGAGTGAAGGCTATGCGGGAAAAATCGCCGGCGCTGAAAGCCGAGACTTCAAAGGGTATCTTGTCGGGCTTGCGCATGAGCATGCACTGGAGTTTCCGTCCCAGCACCGTCAGGTCGCGCTCCGAGATTCTTGTTTTTGCTTCGGGCATACGACGTCGTATGCGCTGGTAGCTCTGTACGAGAAACCCCAGAACGCGTTCATACAGGTCCTGTCGTCGCTGGTAGTCCCACAGACGGAAGCCGGCGCAGTCAAGAACCCGTGCCTGGTCGTGTCCCCAGGTGCTTCCGATATGGACAAAATGTGCCAGTCGGGCCTTGTTGGCCGCCGTGTGACGAGAGGAGGAGAAGAGGTTGCGGATGAGGAAGCACTCTTCCAGCAGTTCCTGCACCGAATCCCACCCCCGCCCGTCGTAGAACCGCCGCACGGCGTTGACCATATAGAGATAGGGATCGGCTGTAGAACGTACTTCGGTGCGCAGGAGTTTTTCCTTGAACCGCTCGCACAGCGGGGGAACCTCGCCCGCCTCCGCGGAGTACATGTCCAGCAGGGCCATTTTCAGGACCGACTTGAACGGCGAGCGGAAGGCCTTGAGCAACTGCCACAGCGCGGCGCCGAAAAACTCGGCCCGGTCGATTACGGTGATGTTTCCCAGATCGACATAGTTTGCCGCGGGAAAATCGTGGAGAAGGTGGAGCGCGCCGACATTTCGCTGGTACTGCGACTCGGTCAGGCCCGCGGGCATGATCCAGTAAAAGGGCATCTTGCCTTCGAGGAACACCCCGGTGCGGTAGAACTCATCTTTCAGAAGACTGCCCAGGGCCGATCCGCACGATTCACCTCCCAGCATGCCGAAGTCACCGTTGCGGATCTTCTCGGGATCGGCCGCAAAGAAATGAAGCTCCATTTCGGCGACCCGACGGGCCCAGTGTTCGATGGAGCGGAATTTCTCCTGAAGCAGCTCCAGGGCGTAGCCCTCCACGCACCTGGTGTCGATACCCACCCAGAAGTCCATGTCGCTCTCCCAGGTGAATGCCACGGTACCGGCCGAGCCGATAAGGGCCAGGAACTGGATTGCCGGCCGCGGCTTGACCCGCCGCTGGAGGCTGAACCCCGGGAAGTATTTCTTCGCCAGTTGCGCGCGATAGGAAGTATAGGAGAAGCAGGTGATGCCGCAGGGTGCATTCTCCCCCGCCCCCTCCCCGTCAAGTTCATACCCCGATTCATGAAGAAGAAGAGGGATCAGCTCCAGAACCTCGAGGCTGCGCTCCGACAGACCCTTGTGGAGGCATTCGATGCGCCAGCGGTTGTAATGCGCGAATATCTCGGCATTGCGCCGGCACTTCTGACGCAGCGGACTCTCCATCGCTGATGCACTCTCCCGCACGCGTCCCCCGTTGGAGAAGGCATAGACTGTATGCACGGAGGCGCGGACGCCCCCCCTGCAACGACCGGCCCCGATTCCTCTAATTGTACAACCACTGCAGAGAATCGGCACGGACAATGTGATGTGACGTCACCACGGCTTGCAGGGGGAATACGCGCACACGGAGCCGACGGTGCTTGTCGAGGAGGGCGGAGGTTAGACGGCGGAAGTGTATTTTCTTCTCTCGGTATCCGACCCCGTGGGCCTGGGGCGGTCGATAAGTACGGTGCACCTGTCGAAAGGCTCAGGGTGAGCGGGGCGAAAACCGGGGGTTGCCGGATCGGGGGACGTGCGGGTGTGCGTAAAGAAATCAGGGGTCTTACCGGGAAGAAAGGTGTGTGATGTTTCCCATACGCGATGATAACCCGACGACACGGCGATCGGTGGTTACGTTTGCGATTATCGGCATCAACGTTGCCGTCTGGATACTTATTCAGGGCCTGGGTACTCACCCGGCCCTCGCACGGTCGGTGTGCACGTTCGGCCTGATCCCGGGTGAACTCCTGGGGCGGATTCCGCCGGGAACGCAGGTGCCCCTGGGAAGAGGTATGGCCTGTGTCACGCAGGAAGGAAGCAACTTTTACTCGCTGGTGACATCGATGTTCATGCACGGAGGATGGTTTCATCTGATCGGGAACATGTGGTTTCTGGTGGTATTCGGCGACAATGTCGAGGATGTCATGGGGCGGGGGCGGTTTGTGATGTTTTACCTTCTGTGCGGGCTTGCGGCGGCCGCGGCACAGATTTTCACCAGTCCGTCCAGCGCCGTGCCCATGGTCGGCGCCTCCGGTGCGATCGGCGGCGTGATGGGCGCCTACGCAGTGCTTTTTCCCCGCGCGCCGGTGCACCTGCTGGTCTTTTTCGGTTTCTACATCACGCGGGTGGTGGTTCCCGCCGTGTTTATGCTGGGCTACTGGTTTCTGCTGCAGCTTATCGGCGGTCTGCCGTCAATCGGGAGTTCCTCCGGAGGCGTGGCGTTCTGGGCCCACGTAGGCGGGTTTGTGGCGGGGATAGGTTTTGTCAAGGTTCTGTGCGCACCGAAACGCATTGAAGAATGCCGCCGGCGACAGGGACGTGTTCAGAGGTACTTCAGCCGTCACCAGGGCTGGTCCGGGCCGTGAGACTCACCCGAGCGGTCACTCGCGGGATTTCCGCTTTTTCGCACGCCAGTCGGCCCATTCGTTTTCGTGCCAGTACCAGCCGGGATCCTTCAGTTTGTCGGGGCAACAATACTTGATTTCCTCGACGAACACAGTGTCCATGCGCGCCTGATGCAGTGTACGGACCGCCCTTACCGCTTCCAGCGAAAACCCCTTGATTCCCCTGAGATCGGCGTCGTTGAGATAGCAGCCGTTGAGAGCCGCGCCGGTGAAATCCGCGCCGCGGAGGTCGGCTCCTTTGAGGAAGGCGGCGCAGAGGTTGGCGCTGCGAAAATCGGCACTACGAAGGTCGGCCCCGCGAAAATCGGCACTTCGGAGGTTCGCGCCTTGAAACGAGGCGTTCCGAAGATCACGGTCCTTGAAATCGTAGTTCTTGAGCATGCAGTCCCGGTAATCCCACGCCCCCTTGTCCCGGTTGCAGGCTTTCATGGAATCCACCATACGGATCTTCCGGGCCATCTCCGCCCGCCGGGCCGTGTTGGCGCCCGGTGCGTTTCCGTACCGTTGCAGCAGTTCCGCCTTTGGCATGCATGCGGTCTTCTCACCATCAATGTACGTGTATACATGCCGTTTTCCCGGCGCACGAGCCACATTGACACTGTCGAGACAGAGGAAGAACTCCAGGTCCGCGTTATCGGCGGAAACAGAGCCACACAATGCTTCGCAGACCGCTGTCGTATACACAATCGCCGAAATGGCCTTCACACGTTTTTCCTCTCGTTTTGCATTGAATACGAAACTACTCTCCCACCGAATCCGCCGGCGGCACTACATCCGACAGGTTTCGTCCGTGACGTTCACACCGCGAAGATAGTCATGGCAGGCGGGCCGTATTCGAGGAAAATGACTCGCAGAAGGTCTCTCTCCCGGGTGTATCTCACTAACCCGCCTGAATACAATATAGCACAATTCTCTCAGCCGTGCAGGTTTTTGTTTTGGGGACGGGGGTATATTTATTACATTTAGAGACGATGCCCTGCCATCATGGCCCCCACCGTTGCCGGTCCCCCGGTGCCGAACCCCCGTCCGTCGATCCAGAAAAACTCCGGTTCACCACCCTCTCCGCTTCGACTGAATTAACAAGTCCCGCTTCCCAGATCGTCCCTGCGCAGAAACGGCAATGAATCGTAGATCACCACATTAGCCATCTCATACGCGGGGTCAAAGCTCGGGCTCACGAATTCCCCGGCTGTGCCCCCTTCGCGGGGCACAAGATTGGTCCATTTCCAGGTGGAGTCTTCGGGGTCAACCACAAATTCGGCATCAGGATCGGACCCTCCCGCT
Organism: uncultured Fibrobacterota bacterium; assembly: GCA_964571815.1. Lineage (GTDB taxonomy): Bacteria > Fibrobacterota > Chitinivibrionia > Chitinivibrionales > WJKA01 > CAZNDN01. The sequence continues at coordinate 16,810 of CAZNDN010000088.1, forward strand.
GCACTCGGTCGGTACCACTCCGGAATCCGGTCGTTCCAGAACAGGCTTTCACGCAGAACGGGCTTGCGGTAGCTGTCCAACGTGTCCTGCACCATCCCCGGCATCACATGTCCCCCGGCGTATATCTGGAAATTGGGATTGGAGCCGTCCGGATGAAAATCGTAGAAAATCATTGGAATCCACAAGGTATCCGGCAGTCTCTGTGCCCCGGCAACCGCCACGGAACTCGGAATGCAGGCAATCACTATTACCCGTTGCAGTCCGGTGCGACTCATTAACCACCTCCTGATTTGAGCGGGTGTATCTACCACTACTTCAATTTCCCCTCCAATGCATGCGGCTCCACCAGGGGTCAGGGATTCAGAGGCACAGCACGCAGGAAACACAAGGGTAGTCCCGAAATGCCGGGGACGAATAATTACCAATCGCGCGCTACTCTGCAGCTATGACTCTCCGTATCAACGGCCCTTTCCCGCCGGCACTCCCGACACAATAGACTCCTCCCGGTATTGTGGGCGGCCGAACGATATTCAGTGAATGAAAGCTCGCGCTTCCCTCACCCGGAACAACTTTTCGGAGAACCACGCGGCCCTTGAGGTCGTACATCCGCAGTTCACCGCTGCCGGGGTCGGCGGCGGAAAAGAACCGGGGGTGGGCAGCTTGAAGCGAACCCTCCGCGACAACCCGCACCTGGTCCGAATCGAGGCCCTCCTGCGATGCGGTAATGACAGTCGAATCGATCTCGTTGGGAGCATCCCCTCGCGTGATGATCCCGACCCAGTTTGATCCCTCACGTGGGCTGACAGCAATGGCACCGGGAGAGTCCGAATGCCATTGAGCCTTGCGGGCAAAGCCTACGTAGTTGCCGAACAAGTCACGCAGCACGGCATACGCGCGCGCGGAGTCTTCAGCCGGGCTCAAGGATATCCGGGCAACCGTGTCGGGTTCGTTGAGACTGGTGACCGGATCGTTGGTGAGTTGTTCGATCCAGACGTGGGATGGTGGGCCGGGGGTGATATAAACGTAAGCACTGCCGTCA
>CAZNDN010000089.1:0-9807 GCA_964571815.1 uncultured Fibrobacterota bacterium
GGCCGGAGGTCGGCCGCCATCGCGCCGAAGTGGCGCTATCCCGCAGGGCGGGGCGAAGACTGGGTGAGTCCCGCTTTGCGGGACGAATAATCGGCAATCTGCAATCAGATGTTCCAGATCCACTATCAGTACGGCGCTTTCCTCTTGTATCGTTTGTGAAACCATCCGAAATAGTGCTCGGGGTATTTCAGAATCCACTCCGAGACGGCCCGGTTGTGCGCTTCCTGAATTGCCGGAACAGCTTCCTCGCGGGAGCGTCCCTTCACCGAAGGCGGGGGCAACTCTCGCAGCACCGCCTCATAGGTTCCGTCACTTTGCATGATCGCATACACCGGCAGCAGGGCGCACCCCGTGTGCAGATGAAGCCCCGCGACGGCGCGCAAGGTATTTGCCGGCTTCCCCAGAAACGGTATCGCATTACCGTTTCGTCCGCTGTATTGATCGATCAGCAGCGCCACCGCACCGTTGCGTCCCAGCACACGGAGACAGGGACGCACGGCACGATTGCTGTTTATTACCTGAACCTGCGCGCCGCGGCGACGGTGAAACAGCCAGCGGTGGAAGAGGGGGTTTTTCATGCGCCTGCCCACCACGGCAAGCTCCGGAAGCCGGGGTCCGAATACGCGGGCCAGAAGCTCCCAGTTGCCGAAATGGGCCACAATGGCGATGATACCCTTGCCGCGCGAAAGCAGCTCCGCAACGACTTCTTCGTTGACAATCCTCACCGGAGGTTGTCGCGTGCCGCCGCGAAGAAAATCAACCGCGTACCTCCCGCTCTGCTCATAGACCCGGCGCGCGATGCGTCTCATGGTCGGCCCGTCCCATTTCCCCACGTGCGCCAGATTGACTTCAACCACGTGCCTGCGCAGCCGAAGGTGATAAAGTATACGCCCCGATGCGGCGCCGAGTATCAGGGCAACCCGACGGGGCAGCAGTCGCAACGCCCCCTGCGCCCCTCTCAGCAAAGCATATTCCAGAACATGCCCGAACCGCGGAGTTCGACTCACCGCTCACCCCGCTTTCCTTCAACGCGCTCCAGCATGTCGGTCTCGGACCACCTGCCGGTCTCGGGACTGATACGAAACGTTCGAATCTCAAACGGATCGAACGACAGTTCTTTGCGGGTATCAAGGGCGCCGACGGTCACCGTGGCCCGGCGCGCGGAGCCCGTGGACTCGTACAGCCGAAGAACAAGGTCGGCGCGGTCCACCGACTGTTTGGCCGCACTGAGGCGAACGGCCGGGTTGTTGATATGCACAAGCGACTCGGTCCGAGCGTGTCCTCCGCGGGGAGCCATGGGCAGCACATACGGCTTCTGGTTGCGAACCGATGCCTCCCGGTCTACCTCCCGCAGCATTCTCGCGGCATCACCGCCGTCAATCCAGAGCACGAACCGCCGCTCGCCCTGATCGATCCGCGGAGAAAACCGATCGTTGCGCACGATCGGCCGGTCCATGACCGGGCTGCCCGAGTAGGCAGGGGAACGGAGAAGGGAAAACCGAATTTCATCGCTCCGAAAATCCACCCCGTAGATACCGTCGTTGAGAAAGCTCACCGCATGCTTCCCATCAGGCGACATCATCGCCGCCCATTGCTGCATAACCGTTTCTTCGCCGGTGTCGGGCACATTTTCCCTGCCGAACGCGGTCTGCCGAAGGGCCGATACGCCCCTGCCGAAGGCCGGAAAGGAAAGCTTCAGCATACGGTCCTTTTCGTTCCAGTAGAGAATGTTTTCTATTTCGAGGGCCGTTCCCTCCGCGGGCAGTTTGTACCGCCGGCACAGAAACGAATCGCCGTAGCCGAATATCGCTTCTACCACGGTCCGCACTGTGCCTTCCTCGATTATCCTCACCGGGGGAAGGCCTGGGCCGTTGACGCCTGAGAATCGAGCGGCTTTCCGCGGATCGAGAAGTCGAAACGAACCTTCGCGCGCGCGAAACTTCCGGACTCTCATGCCCCAGGGATCTTCGTTGTCCCGCATGACCATGCATCTGCCGGCACCCGTACCAAGCATGTCGGTGCCGCGAACACGGTAACGGTCCAGCAGCCCGGTGCGCGGATTGATCACGATATCAACCTCGCTTGTCGTGAATCGGTATTCCTTGCCGGACACGGCGCGTACCGATTCGGGAACTGACGGCTCCATGCGCGGGGTGCAGTCGAACCGGGTCATGTTCGAGGCCGGAAGGGTTGCGCGGAATATCACCCGTTTGCGCCAGTCAACGGAAATGTTGCTCAGTTCCTTTTCGATCTGCGACGCCTGGAGGGTGCTGCCCCGGCGTACATCGTAGACGGTGCAACGGTCGGGACGAAGGTTCCAGTCGGAAAGCTGCAGCTCGCATTCGACGGTAGTGGTGACCGGGAAGGGATGTGGGTTATATACCAGGACCGGCAGTGAATTACCGCGGGCGGGCTTCAGGGAACGAGCGAGGTCGAAAAACGCCTTGAGTCTGATCCGGGAGAGCTGCTCCAGACCCGAATGCATGAGTCGCAGCGAGTAGTCTTCGACCGGCTGGATACCCGAGCCGGGGAGTATGTCGTGGAACTGACCGGTGGCCAGGGTTTCTTCAACCCGCCGGAGTTTTTCGCCGGGGTAGTCCGCCAGACCCAGAAGCCATGCATGGGCGCAGATCTTCTCGGTGCCGTAGAGCTCATTCTCGAGCCGGCGATGTGTCTGTTTGATACGAACCTGTGACGTGTAACATCCCACGCCCCACGGATTGAGCGAGTCGCGGAACACCGGCAGGCTGTGCTGCTCACGGGCAAGCTCGGCAAAGTAGTTCTCCGGTGTGGAGTGCACAACGCGTCGGGACCTCGTTGAGGTCAGAAGGGGTGCCAGATCCCGGAGGTCTCTTCGGGAAGGACCGCCGCCGTGATTGCCCACTCCCCACAGTATGACGGTCGCACTCCGTCCCTCCTGAGAGCGCATGATACGCTCGGCCTTGGTGCGTGCCCGGCCTGGAGGAGAGTTGTACATCCCTTCGGCCCTGGTGGCAAGGATCCGTGAGCCGTCATAGCCCTCCCATACGAAACGGTCGTCCTCCAGGGGGAGATCTTCGGAAGGCGGCCGACACACCAGATAGCCCCGGTATCCCGATTTCACGAGCACCTGAACCAGCCCGCGGCAGTGTCCGAAGGGGTCGAAGTTGATGGCCGCGCGGGGCGACACGCAGAATTTTTCTTCGAAATACCTCCGTCCCAGAAGTATCTGGCGCACGAGCGATTCACCGGCCGGCATGTTGCAGTCGGGCTGAAGATACCAGCCGCCCATGATATGCCATTTTTTTCGGCGCACAAGGCCACGGATGCGCTCGAAGAGGTCCGGGTCGAAGGTCTCTACCCACTGATACAGGATCGCTTCGTTGTGGTTGAACACGAACCCATCGTACTCCTCGCACAAATCCGCGGCCGTGCGAAACGTGGCCACTGCCTCCGCCGCGCCTTCCTCCCACTCCCAGAGCCACACGGGATCAAGGTGAGCGTTGCACACAAGATGAAAGTTCTCCACGGGTTTTACCTTTCCGATGCGGTAGCTATCCTGATACTCAACCTGATCTCGAGGTTTGTACCGAGCCCTTGGGCAGGCTCAGGACATCCCCCTTCGACGGGCTCGGAAGAAAGAACCCTCTTCCCCCCTCCGTGTCCTCTGTGTGTCCGTCAGAGAACACAACGCGAGGACATTCGGCACGGCCGGCACCACCACTCGAACAATCCACAGGAAGGATCCCGATCCGTCTTTCCTTGTGTCCGTGGCCTCCGTGAGATGGAACCTCCGAGTCACACGGGGAGGCGCCGTTCGGGATCCGTCAACTCCCGAGCCGGGGAGGGAAAATAACCCATGCGGGTCGAATTCATGCTCTCCCACGAGGGCAGTCGTGACACTCGACATATTTTTCCGCCATGACCATTGATCCGATTTCATCCGTTCGGCCCGATGAGCCGGTGAGATGCGTGGTGATGTTCTCCGGGGGGCTCGACAGCACCATTGCCGCACATCTGCTCAGCAGCCGGGGGCTCGATGTTCGACTGCTGCATTTCGTGCTTCCGTTTGAGTCGGGGATGGGACGGTCGCACGCCACCGTGAGAGATTACGCCGCACGCCTGGACCTTCCGCTGATAGTCCGGGAGGAAGGCGAAGAATTCCTTTCGGTCGTCAAAGACCCTCATTTCGGCTATGGCAAGAACGCCAATCCCTGCGTGGACTGCAGAATCAGCCGGGTACGGAAAGCGGGCGATGTCATGCGGGAGACCGGTGCGCGGTTCATAGCTACGGGCGAGGTCGTGGGACAGCGGCCCATGTCTCAGCGAAGAGATGCGATGGATGCGGTGGCGAAGCGTAGCGGACTCAAAGGTCTTCTGCTCAGGCCACTGAGCGCGAAGGTGTTGAAACCGACCATCCCCGAGGAGCAAGGCTGGGTGGACAGAGATCGCCTCCTGGGTATCACGGGCCGGGGACGCAGGGACCAGCTCGAATACGCGCGCGTCCACGGCCTTCACTTCTCGGCTCCCGGCGGTGGGTGCATTCTCACGCAGCCGGTTACGGGCGCTCGATTCGAAGATCTCCGAACCCACACACCCGATTTCGATCTCACCGATTTCAAACTGCTTGCGTACGGACGTCATTTCCGGTTGAGCCCCTCATGTAAGCTGGTCATGGGACGCAACGAACAGGAGAACCGGCTTCTGACCGACCTCGCGCGCGACAGCGATTACGTGCTGAGGCCTGTTGCCGCGAAGGGGCCCGAGGCTGTGGGCCGCGGGGAGGAGGCGTCGCCCGGTGATGTTTCAGGGGCCTGCTCGCTCCTTGCACGTTACTGCCGGCCCCGACCGGGACAGACTGTAGCCGTGGAGGTGCGGCACCGGGGCACCCGGGAGACCATCGAGACGGAAGCGGCCTCCGAAGAAGCCTGCGACCGGCTCATGATCCGGCCCCGCTGAGCAGGCATGCGCACTCATACATGAGACCCTTCACCGTCCTCCGTCGAGCACTTCGAGGCCTCGTTGCGGCCCCTCCCCGGCGTGGTTTTGTATTTTACCTCGTTTGTTCCGGCTCCGGCGGGCGTCCGGGCTACACGTATCTTTGTGAAAGGAGAACTGTTCGTGGAACTCCCCTCCCAACTACCGGGCCTGGGTCGTCTTGACAATCCCACGGGCCTGCAGGCCCTCCAGCGGTGCAGCGACGGCAATTTCCGGGTGGGCGTCGACGGTGTAAAAGCGATTGTCTCCACCGGAGACCGAAGGGTGGAGTTTATCGCCTTTGCGGACCACACGCTGGCCTACGTACGATCCAGCATGGGCTCCCCGGCATACTATCCGGTGTCACCGGTGGAAATGAAAAGACCGATCAAAGCCGTGCTGATGGATCTGGACGGCACTTCGGTGCGCAGCGAGCATTTCTGGATCTGGATTATTCAGCAGACGACCGCAAGCCTTCTCAAGGACCCGTCGTTCGAGCTTGTCCCCGAAGACGAGCCGTATGTGTCGGGCCACAGTGTCTCGGAGCACCTTCAGTACTGTATAAAGAAATACTGTCCCGGCAAGACCGTCGAAGAAGCACGGAAATACTATTTCGAGCACACGCACCGCGAGATGGAGGCTATCCTGCAGGGGAAAGGCAAGGAGGGAGCATTCACGCCGAGCCCCGGACTCAAAGAGTTCCTCCTCGGTCTGAAGCGGAAGGGGATCAAGATCGGACTGGTGACCTCGGGTCTTTACGAGAAAGCCTATCCGGAGATCCTCTCGGCATTTCGCACCCTCGACATGGGGGACCCGTGTGAATTCTACGATGCAATCATTACCGCGGGATATCCGCTGCGCAAGGGCACGACCGGCACCCTGGGGGAGCTGTCGCCCAAGCCGCATCCGTGGCTCTACGCCGAAGTGGCACGGGTGGGGCTGGGCATGGACGAGAGTGAGCGCGACCACGTGGTAGGCATCGAAGACAGCGGGGCGGGCGTGGCATCGATTCGGCTGGCCGGTTTCCCGGTGATAGGTTTCGGCGGCGGCAATATCAACGACAGCGGCACGCGGGCCCTGTGCATGCATTACTGTGAGACGTTCGAGGAGGTCAGCGAGGTGATTCAGTAACAGGGGGATGACGGAAGGCCGGTTGCGGAAGGCGGATTGGAGAAAAGGGGCTTGTGGGAGTCGTGGGTTGTCAGGGGAGTGTGCTTCCCGCCTGTTTCCCGGCTCCGCTGCGGCTTCGCCGTCGAGAGGCATAGCAGAACATCTATCCGAGGGAGTCAATACGCATGCCGAGTAAAAAGAAGAAAAGCGCGCAGAAAGCCGTCGGCTACGTGGTGCCGCACACGCACTGGGATCGCGAGTGGCGGTATCCGCTGTGGAAGAACCGTCTGCTGCTTGTCGAAGTGCTCGACGAGATGCTGGAGACGCTGGAGAAGGAGCCGGAGTATCGCTGCTTTGTCACCGACGGGCAGGTGATATTGATTGAGGACTACCTGGCGGTGCGCCCGCAGAATGCCGAGCGGCTCACCAGGCAGGTCAAGGCCGGACGGCTTTCGATCGGCCCCTGGTATACGCTTCCGGACCTCTACCCCCTCGACGGTGAGTGCCTGGTACGCAACCTCCTGAAAGGCACCCGGGTTTCGGCGCGCTACGGCGGCCATCTGACCGTGGGGTACAATACCTTCGGGTGGGGCCAGACCGCTCAGTTTCCACAGATCTACCACGGGTTTGATATTAATTATATCATCGCGGCGAAGAAGGTTTCACACGAACGCGCCCCCGACTGCGAATTCTTGTGGGAGGCGCCCGACGGCACCCGGTTGATCACCACGCGGCTGGGTCCCGTGGCCCGCGCCAACCTCTACTTCCACGCTTCCCTGGCCATCCGTTTCGGCATGGAGTACGGCACCGACGAGTACCGTCTTCCGTGGAACAAGACCGGGGTGATTATCCACAACGCCTCACCCGAGAAATGCCACGAAGACTACTTCCGGCTTTCGTATCCCCGCGAGTATTACCCCGAGAGGATCGAGCCCGGGTTTCGCAAGGCGTGGAGCACGCTCGATGAAACCCTGGTGCCGGAGCGACGGCTTATCATGGACGGCAGTGATTTCACGGGATTTCAGCCCGAGTTGCCGAAGCTGCTTGCCGATGCCCGCGAGCGGTTTGAGGATATCGATTTTGTCAACGCACGGTTCGAAGACTATTTCCGTGAGTTCGAGAAGCGTGTCGATCGCAGTAAGCTGAAGGTCGTACGCGGCGAACTCCGTGACGGGCAGGCGTGCCAGTTGTCCTCAGGCGCCCTGGCCGTGAGAATTTATATCAAGATGCTCAACAAGCAGGCGGAAAGTACGGTGATCAGGTCGACGGAGCCCCTGGCAAGTGTGATGGCCATGGAAGGCTGTGAGTATCCCTCCGCTCTCCTGCACACCTGCTGGGAGTACTTCCTTCAGTCCCACCCTCACGACTCGATCAACGGGGTCACGCAGGACAAGACGGCCGACGATGTGGTCAACCGGCTGACGCAGGTGATCGAGATCGGTCAGGTCCTGCGGGAGAAATCGGTGGGTGAGCTGGTGTCGCGTCTGGATCTTTCGGGCTACGATGAAAACGACGTTCTTCTTGTCTTTGTCAACACGTCGGCCCACCCGATGAGCGGCGTGGTCAAGGCTGCCGTGGATTTCCCTCAAGAGTTCGGCGTGTGGGATTTCACGTTCACCGACCACGGGGGGAAGCCCCGCGACGTACAGATTCTCTCCCGTGAAGAGAAGACTTGCCCGATTAACGACATGGCGGCCCGGCCCTGGCCGTTCTATTTCGACCGTTTCATGACGTATATCGATCCCGGTGAAATTCCCGCCGGCGGCTACAAGGTGCTCAAGGCAACCACGGGCCGCACCAACAACCGCCTTGCCGAGTGGTGGCCGCCCATGCGTGCCGGCACCGGCCGGGAACTCAGCCGGGCGCCTGCGACCATGGAAAACGAGTTTCTGAAAGTGACGGTCAACCCCGACGGCACGCTTACGCTGGTTGACAAGATCAATGATGTCGAAATGCCGGGGCTGCACTATTTCGAAGACAGCGGCGATGTGGGGGACTACTGGGCGTACTACCCGCCGTATGATAATCGAATTCAGCTCAGCACCACCGACACGGTCCGGATCTCCCGTATCGAAAACGGCGATCTTGCCGCAACCATGCGGGTGGATATCACCATGAGCATACCGGCATCCGGTTTCAGGCCCGAAGCGGGTATTCGCGGCGAAAGCCGCCGGAGCCGCGATACCGTGGAGCTGCATATCAGCTCGATCTTCACACTCAAGCGCGGCTCGCCCGTGCTGGATGTGCGTACGGTGGTGGATAACAATGCTCAGAATCACCGGCTGCGCCTGATGCTTCCCACGGGCATTGCCGCCACGCACTCCGATGCCGCCGGGCATTTTACGGTCGACCGCCGACCCTTACAGCCCGTGCGTAACCCCGACGGCACGTTCTGGCCGGATACCCAGACCGTGCCCATGCAGAGGTTCGTGGATGTGTCCGACGGAAAACGGGGGTTTGCGGTAGTGAACAATTGCTTTACCGAATTCGAAGCACTCCGGGACGAGGACCACACTCTGGCAATCACGCTGTTTCGCAGTGTGGACAACCGCATCTGCACCGAAGGTCGCTCGACCGGGTCGTTTCCCATGCAGAAAGGCAGCCACAGCCTTCGTACCATGACCTTCGAATACGGCCTGTACCCCCACACCGGCGACTGGGTGGGCGGCGACGTCTACCGTCGCGCCGAGCCGTACACCGTTCCTCCCGTGGTCTACCAGACATCGGCCCATGCCCGCGGGGACCTTCCCGCCGGCTTGAGTTTCTACTCGGTTTCCAATGCCAACCTGGTCCTCTCCACCCTGAAGAAGGCCGAGGATCGCAACTCCTGGATCGCACGCTTGTACAACCCCACCGGTACCACACAGCGAGGGGTCTTGAAATTCCACCGGAAGATCAAGAGAGCCTGGGAGACCAATCTGAACGAGAAGCGCGGGAAGGCTCTTTCCGTCTCAAGCTCGGGAGTGCGCCTGCAGGTGCCCCGCGGGAGGATTGTAACCGTAGAGATTGTGGTGTGAGTGATTGGTCGAGGGGTTCGACGCCTTGCACTGAAAGGGAGATAGCCATGAAAATATCGATTCGTGCGACGTTACTGTTTCTCTGTACCGCGATCGCGACGGTTTCGACGGCGGAACAGGGCCGCATTGCGGCCGGGATCCAGGTCATGGCCGGTGGGCGGTACGACAACCTGCGGATGTGTGTGGGAAGTCCGGCGGGTACGAAAGGAGGGCCGATTGCGGATATTCAGCTCAGTATTCATTACGGGCTCACCGATGAAACGGCTGTGGGGCTGAAACTGCCCGTCATGCGCCCCATTCTTTTCGGCCTTGCCTTTGACATGCTTCAATTCGAGCCGGAAGTGACCTTTCAGTACCGCACGCCCATCAGCGACAAGCTTGACCTTGTGCTCGAGCCGGCGCTCGGAGCGAGCTTTCACTACGGCCCCGACTACACCGCCGATTCGGACGCCGAAAATCCCGAGCGATTCTTTGCCGCCGGGCCCTTCTTTGCTCTCCTTGGAGGCCTGGGCCGGCGCAACGCCTCGGACCAGGGCTGGTTTGTCGGACTCAAACCGTTCTACACGCCGCTGTTTTCACGTGAGCGTGAGACGGGAACCGTGGTGGGGGCGACCGTCGAAGGACACTGGGATTTTGTCGTGGGGCCTTGAGCGCGATCCAGACACGGCGAGGATCATGGGTGAGGGTGATTGGTTCGATGTGATTGCCCGGCGGCCGTCGGGAG
>CAZNDN010000089.1:9907-17381 GCA_964571815.1 uncultured Fibrobacterota bacterium
AGGATCATGGGTGAGGGTGATTGGTTCGATGTGATTGCCCGGCGGCCGTCGGGAGCGCGTCGATAGCCGGTTCTTTGTGAAGCTCCCTGCCCACTCTCACAACGAATCTCCCCGAGTATTCCTTTTGAGCTGTTGCGGGAGGCAGAGGATCCCCGTCCTTCCGGAGGGTTTCTATCCATTCGTCAACGACTTCACACAGCTCTCGATAGACTTCCGTCTCATCGTCCCCGTGCACGCCGCCCACCATCAGGCCCGGGCATGTACCGACATAGCACTGGTCTTCCTCCGACCACTCAACGATTTTCAGATAACGGTCACGCGCTTTCATTTCTTCGCTTCCGCAAGAGCGGACGCTACGTCCCTCTCCTAATACTTTCGTGCATCATCACCGCCCTTCCCACTGATTGTGATTCGGACGCCGCCGGGATGCTTGAAATTTCTGTGACTCCCCTTCCCGCCCCGGTCAATGAATCCCGCCCTCTTCAGATCACGAATCAGCTCGCGGATCTTCCCTGGCGTAGTACTATAATGATACTATGTGCCGCCGCCCTCGTGAAGCGGCCGGCCCCTCATGGTTGGTATGGTCAGGCGGCCTTTGCTTGAAAGGCCTGAATGGTACAAATCGGCGGATTTGTTCCGTGCCTACCTACTGCCGGTTCCCTTTCAACAAACGCCCGATCTCAGCCGAAGTCTCGGCGGCGAGGCACGTGCGGGCAAGTGTCTCGGCCTCTTTCGCATCCACCGACTGCAGCGCCGGCAGCATGGTTTTCAGCGCGACGGGGTCGATACTGAAACACCGCACTCCCACGCCGATCAGAAACGGAAGATACCGCGTGTCCTGACCCATGTCTCCGCATACTGAAACCGGAATACCGGCGGCGCCGGCTGCCTCGACAATCCGGGCCAGCGCCCTGAGCACCGCGGGATGATGAGGGACGTACAGATGAGCGACCTTCTCGTTGGTCCGGTCGACGCCGAGCATGTATTGAACAAGATCGTTCGTGCCGATTGAGAAAAAGTCGGCATGCCGCGCGAGTTCGTCGGCGATATGCACGGTCGCGGGAAGCTCGATCATTACACCCACGCGCGGCATGGAATTGTGCGCAACTCCCGCTTTGTCAAGCTCCGCCACACACTCGTCGACCAGGCGCCGTGCCGTTGTGAACTCTTCCACCGAACAAATCATCGGAAACATGATCCCCACGGGCGATCGGTGTCCCGCCCTGAGAACGGCGCGTATCTGCCCGCGGAATATCTCGACGTTGTGCAGGGCAAAGCGGATGGAGCGCATGCCCAGAAACGGGTTGGCCTCACGGCCCGAATGAAAATACGACAGCACCTTGTCCCCGCCGATATCCAGGGTGCGGAAGGTTATCTGCTTGTGGGGCATGCGCTCCACGAGTTTCCCATACACCACCACCTGCTCTTCTTCGGTGGGGAAGTCGCTCCGGATCAGAAAGGGGAATTCGGTCCGGTACAGGCCGATTCCCTGGAACGCGAGCGACTCGGCCACCTCGGCATCGGAGAGAAGGTTGACATTAGCAAGGACTCGCAGATCGGTGCCGTCCCTGGTTGCCGGGCGCCCGGGAAGTACGACCCCGTGATCCTTCCCGGCGCGCCGCGCTTCCTCCCGCTCCCGGTACGGCCGCGCCATCGCAGTAGTGGGATTGACCAGGATATTTCCGGTGTCACCGTCGAGCAGCAGCACCGTTTCCCCGGGCAGCCCCAGCATCCGCCGCTCATCGGTGATAATCATCGGGATGCCGAGCGACCGGGCGAGGATAGCGGCATGCGAAGTCACGCCGCCGCCGACCGTGACGATTCCGGCCACATCCTCCGCGGCCATTATCAGCACGTCCGAAGGCAGCACTTCGTGCGACACCACGATACAGCCGTGCAGGTTCAGCTCCCGCGACTCATCGGAGCAACACTGAGCAATCAGGCGCATCGCCAGGTCCTTGATGTCGTCGGCGCGTTGGCTGAGATAGTCGTTGTCGCCCGACTTCATTGTCTGAATCAACTGACGGGCAACGCCGGCAATTGCTTTTGCGGGCGCCGCACCGTCGCGCACCAGTGCACGCATTCGTCCCGTAAACTGCTCATCCTTGAGCAGGAGAAGATGGGCGGTGAAGATCAGCGAGGCGCTGTCGGCCAGGCGTTCCTCGACACGCTGTTGGAGTTGCTCAAGCCGGTGCGTGGTTTCACGAAGCGCATGATCGAACACCTCGAGGCCCGCCGCGGAGTACTTTCCGGTCGCGGCCAACTCCTCCAGGCTCAGGGATCGTCGAAACAGGTGGATGGGTCCCACGGCAAATCCCGCTCCGGCGGTCCGTCCCTTGATCATGGTCGGCAGGGGCTCCGTATCCTCATCCGGTTCGCGGTCGGGGCGCTTGTCAAGTGAGGAAAGCAGCCGGGTGCTTTCGATGATATTCGCCAGTTGTCCGGCGACAGCCTGCACGGCCACCCGATCCTCATCGGTGAACGGGCGCCGGCGTTCACGCTGGACCACGAGCGCGCCGATTCGCCGGATTCCCCGCAGAATCGGTGCGACGCAGAATGCGTCGTACATCTCTTCCCGCAGCCCGTGGAAAAACTTGTAATGCGGATTAGCGGGCGCGTGATTGTCAAGGATCGTGCGCATCTCCTTGACCGCCGCACCCGTGATACCTTCACCGTAGTCCAGCCGCACCTTGCCCACCAGCGAAGGATTCAAACCACGGGTTGCCTTGAGCACCAGCTTCCGGTCTTCATCGTTGAACAGATACACCGAGCAGACATCAGTGGCCAGATGCCGGGCAACCAGCTCGACAATCTGCCCAAGAAAAGCGCCGATGCTGTCGGTGTCGTGGAAGATCCAGTCCAGCTCACCGATATCGCAGAGAAGGCTGAGGTGGTCGTGTCGGTCCATGGTACAATTGCAATTGGAGAAGAGTTTCTCGCCCGTGGGCACCTGAATCAATATAAATAAGCGGGCGGCACAGAGAACTGTACCGGACTAATTTTATTACTTTATCGAAAATTCGAGGCAACCCCTCCAGCAGCGTGCTATGAGGGGTTGATAGCAATGCTGCTCTAAACATGCAGGCAATTGCTGCTGCTGCGACACATCTCTTCTGTTTAAGGTCACACGGGGCGACAGGCGGAAGCCCGTGCAACCCATTGAAGCATGCGCAGGCATACCACTGCGGTAAACGCACTGTAAGAAAGCCGGTGGGAGCCCTTCGGAGACACATGAATCCGCGCACCGGCTCACGGGCAGGCAATCCAATTGCAGAACCAATCTCCGGGATTCTGCCGTGGAAACACGCGACGGCGCGTAACCGGTCTTTTTGCAACGTCTTACATTGCTCCGAACACGCGGGACGTCTCATCCGGGTCGGCCGGCGCAGTCGGCCGATAAAGTAATAAAATTAGTCCGGTACATAATCTTCCATACTTGACAAGAATCGCATTGCATGGCAGAATGGGAAGGAAACGGCTTGCTTCACGGCTATACCGTCGGGCACGGCGAGGAGGTGGTTTCCGGCGAGGCGAGAGTTTGTTTTGCCTTGTGGATGAAGTCGCCAATCTCCGACGCTGGTTCGACGCGATAGAGGGTACTGCTTAATGATAGCCACCGGGACCGTCATCAAGGACCGCTACTCGGTCGTCAACCTCGTGGGTGCCGGCTCCTTTGCCGAGGTGTACCTGGCCCGCGAACGGCATACGGGCGCCAATGTTGCCTTGAAATTCTTCAAGCAGACGATCAAGAACTCGATGGATCAGTATTCCACCTTTGTCAATGAATGCGGACAACTGGAAAAGGTTGACCACCGGGGAGTACTCAGGATTTTCGAGCTCAATTTCAGCGAGAACACACCGTTCATCGTTCAGGAATACCTTGAGGGCGGTGACCTGGCAACTCTCATGAGAGATCGATTTCGCCCCGGGGGGAAGGGTTTTACGCTCGAGGAAGTCCTCACGCTCGGCATGAACGTCACCGAGGCCCTTCAGGAGACGAACTCCCGCGGAATCTATCACCTCGATCTCAAGCCGTCGAACATCATGTTCAGAGACAGAGGCAGCCTCGACACCGTTCTCGTGGACTTCGGCAACTCACGGTTCACCGTGAATGATTACCGGCGCGACCAAAGTGCGCTCGGCAAGCATCCGGCAATGACCTTCCAATATATGGCCCCGGAGCGTGCGGGCTACTTGAAGATTCACAAACCCGCCTGTCTTGATCTGTATTCGCTGGGGGCAACTTTGTATCAGTTGATCTCGGGAGAGCTTCCGATCAAGGGCTCGTCGCTCAGCGAGATTGTCAAGAACCTCTATCGGACGCTTCCCCGGAGCCTGACTGAGAAAAACGGGACGGTTCCGCGGTACGTGGACGAAGTCATCCTGAAGTTGCTCAGGAAGTCGCCTCGGGATCGATATCAGACCGCCAAGGGGGTGCACGAGGACCTGAAGACCTGTCTGGACCTGGTTCGCGGGGGTAAGACGAACGAGGTTTTTGCACTTGGCCGCGGGGATTCGGTACGGGATTTGAATTACAACATCCGGATGGTCGGTCGCGGCAGGGAGATCAATCAACTGCGGAAGGTTATCGAACAGGCGCAGGGGAATCAGGGGACGGTGAGGTTCATTGCCGCGCCGTCGGGGACCGGCAAGAGCCGCCTGGCGGTCGAGGCGCTTCAGGTAGCCGGGGTCAAAGGGCTGGGGATCCTGGAGAGCAAGTTTTCGCGTTTTGAACGAAACGTGCCTCTCTCGGCACCGAACCGCATGCTGAATAACCATGCCAAGACGCTTCGCACCGTCTCGCCGGAAGTCCTTGCGCGCTGGCAGCGGCGGCTCCTCTCCGAACTGGGCAAGAACGGCAGTCTCCTCACGCCCCGGCTTCAGTTCTACGAAGGCCTGCTTCCGTCTTTCCCGCCTGTCGAGAAGATGCCGAAGGATACTGAAGAGCCGTTGTTTCTGGAGACCTTCGCGCGGTTCCTCACCATGTTGGAGCCCAACGAAGACAAGGCAAATGTGATCTTCCTCGACGATCTGCAGTGGGCCGACAAGACAAGCATCGATCTGCTGCAGCACGTGGTGCTTCTGGCACGGGAACAGGGGCTGCGCCGGACGCTTGTGATCGGCGCATTTCGTTCCGAAGAAGTCGGTGAGACGAGCCCCTTGTCGATACAAGTGCTTGACTATGTCGGCAGGGAGGAATACCTCCTGCTTTCGGCACTGAGTGAAGAGGAAACCGGGGAGCTGGTTGAGAGGCTGCTCGATGAGCAGGGAGAGCAGGTCGACCGGCTCAAGGAGTATGTCTATCGCCTCACCGAGGGAATCCCGTTTTTCGTCTATGAGGTCCTGAAAGCATCCATCGCCACCGGACTCTACTACCGCAATCCCGATTTCAAGTGGGTCTTCAACGAAGAACTCGGGCAGTCGTCGGACCTGGTCCTGGGAGTCGACAATCTGGTGGTCAGGCGGATAGAGGGGCTCTCGCCGGTATCGCTGGAACTGCTGAAGACGGCGGCTGTTGCGGGCACAATGGTATCGCACGAGAACCTTGTGGCGTTGATTGACCGGACCCCGGAGCGCTTCGAGGAAGAGGGGCGCGAGCCCATGAGCGCGGATTCGATTCTGCGTGTATCCACCGACGAGCTGATGCGCAACCATCTGATAATCGATGAGCCCGGCGTGCTGCGCTTCTTCCACGACAGGATACGAGATGCGGCGTTGAAGCTGACATGTGTTGAAGAGAAGAAAGAGATTCATCTCCTCTACGGCGAGGTACTCGCCCGCGGTATACTCGATTCCGAGGAGGTCGAGTCCAAAGATATCTTCGAGGCGGCCTTCCACGTCATGAACGGCCGTCCTGAATCGTCCGTAGACTCCTCCAAACGGATTCTGGTTCTTGCGACCGAGCGGGCGATGCTGATCTTCAATTTTCGCAAAGCACGAGAGTACATCTCCACGGCAAGTGAGCTCGTTGCCGACAATCCCGATACCCTGACGGAGCAGTCGGCGATGGACGAATGGGTCAAAGTACATGAGCTGTATGGGGACGCGCTTGCACTCTCGGAGAGCCTGAAAGAGGCGATCAGCGAGTATGAAAGCGTCGTCGACCTTGTCAACGACTCGTTTCACCGGTCGCGGATCTACGCCAGGCTGTGCGAAAACTATCTCTTTCTGTTTGACTACACCCACTCGATCCGCGCAGGTTTGAAGGGCCTCAAGGAACTGAAAGAGCCGTGGGTTACTTCACGTCTTCTTGCATGGATTTCGATTGTGCCGGCGCTTCTGCGGCTCGGCGCCGGAGCGCTGGCGTCCAAAGTGTTCAGACGCAGGAAAGCCGAGATAGCCGCGGAAATCGACAGGGCCCGATGGGATATCCGTTGCGCCGTGCAGATTCCGTACTATTTCGAAGACCCGATAGTCACCTTCGTCAACCTGATAACATCCACGGGGCGACTTCTGCGCTACCGGACTTCGGATTACCACTACGTGTACCTCATGTACTGGGCCATCGTCCTCAGCGCGTTCGGCCTTCGAAAGGTTCCACAGCGATTGTTCAAAAAGGCATATTCATATTTCGACATCAACAAGCAGCAGGTTCGCAAGGCATTCTGCCTGTTCACGGAAGCAGCCTTATGTGATCTCCCGGCCGCGCGTCTGGACGAAGCGAAACGAGCCCTTGAAGAAGTCCATGCGCTCACCAGCGGCATTGGAGAAAGCTTCTGGCGAATCCTGTCCCTTCTTCTCCTTGCCCAGTACCATTGCTTCGGCAAGGGGATCAGCCAGATTCAAAGCGTACTTGACGAACTCCTTGCCTTTCAGCGCAAGATCGGCGTTGAGGCAACGGTCGTTGCGTCGGCAGCGCGACACACGCTGATGCAGGGAGACCTGAACAAGTACCGGGAAATCTCCGCTCGTGTCATGGAATCGACGGAAAGGCAGATCAAGGTTGGAAGTAAGAGCATCGACTGTCTCTACGGCCTGATGTGGCCCGCCGAAGCGTGTATCTTCGAAGAGGACTACCGGAAAGCCATCCGGTTGTTGAAACCGGCAGTCAAGATATCACTGGTTCGTCTTCACCGGGCCTCGGCGTGCACCTACCCAACGGCGCTGCTTGCCCAGGCGTACGTCCGAAGCGGGAGCCCGTTGAAAGCGATCCCGCTGCTCCTGATTTCCTGGGGAAACTGCTTCCTGGGTGTCAAGATCTTTTCCCCCCAGACGCTGTGCACGACCGGCGAGGTTCTCTATAGACTGGGCCTGAGAAATCGTGGGATCAGATTGATCAGACGGGCTCTCGACCGGGCATCACAAGAGGGCATGCTTCTGGTGTCGCAGGAGTTGAAAATCACTCTCACCGATCATATTCTTCAGACCAATCCCGAAGAGGCCGAAGCGCTTCTCAGTAGAGCACACAGATTTTACAAGTCACAGAACTACGCGTTCATGATGACCGCGGTGAAGAATCGTCTGGACAAGGCTC
>CAZNDN010000090.1:0-16952 GCA_964571815.1 uncultured Fibrobacterota bacterium
GCGATTCCGATTCGGTAGACATAGAATTCGAGATTCGGGAACGCCCGAATGCCTACCATGTCGGCTTTCCGTTGTCGGTCGCATTCGTTCCCGGCTCCCGCGGCGCCCGGCGGTGGAAGCTGGGCGCGGAGCTGCTCTTCATGACCAAATCGTTTGTCTCCCGGATCGAAGATGACTCGGCCGCACACAGCATCCACATTCGGAGCAGCATGCGCTTCGTTACCCTGTCTCTCGGAGCGGCAGTTCATCAGGCCGTCTCCGGGGAATATTTCTCCATCGCCGGTGCCGATCTCAGCGGTTTCCAACTGGGACTGTCGGTCCATCCCCTGAGCCTGATTCATCTTACCACCAGCGTCACCTCCGACAATACCGATACCGGCCTCTTTCGCTCTCTGAAGCGAGACGTCACGCGAGCCTTTCGCGACATGACCTCCCGCGGCACGGGCATAAGCTGGCACACCGGGTTTTCGGCGATTCGCACGCTGTCGCCTTCGGGAGGTCTGGAAATAGGAGTCTCATATACCGGACGATGGATTGGGATGCACTACGATTCCGGTGGGAGAATCACGCGCGGCGATATCAACCCGAAGTCGGAACGGCCTCGCGAAGCTCTCGCGTTCACCGCCCACCGTCTGAGCCTCTCCTTCCACCTGCTGCGCGGGAAGCAGCCTCCTCAAGCCGACCCGGACGCGTCTTCAGCGGAATCCATTGATGCCCCCGACGAAGAACACGATCAGGAGCCGCGCGATGTCACGCGCTGATCGGGATTCTCCCGACATCGGGAAGGTGCACCGTATCCTCAAGCGGGAATTCGAAAAACACCGTATGCCCGTGGTCGATCTGATCGAAACACATACGCACGACCCCTTCAAGGTGCTCCTTTCAACTATCCTGAGCGCACGGACCCGGGACCGGACGACAACCGAAGTGTGTCAGCGGCTCTTCTCACGGATATCCGGCCCGCGGGACCTTGTCGGCCTCTCCCTGGAAGAACTCCGAAAGCTGATTTTCCCGGTCGGATTCTATCGGCAGAAAGCTCTGGCTCTGAAAAAACTGCCGCACGTACTCGACCGGCGGTTCGGCGGGAGACTGCCGGAGACGGTTGAGGAACTCGTGGAACTGCCGGGCGTGGGTCGAAAAACCGCCAACCTCGTGGTCGCCGTCGGATTTCGCAAGCCCGCCGTCTGTGTCGATGTCCACGTACATCGTATCTGCAACCGGCTGGGGTATGTTCAGACCCGCACGCCGTACGAGACAGAAACGGAGCTGAGAAAGAAACTGGCGCGTCGCTACTGGATCACCATCAATTCCTATCTGGTGTCGTTCGGCCAGCACCTCTGCACGCCCCGCAATCCACGATGTGACCGGTGCCCGATATACAGCCACTGCCGACGGGTCGGGGTCTCCACTCTCCATACACGAACGGGCGGAGCTTCGAGGAAGAAGGGTATGAAGCAACGAAGCAAGTGATGTTCGGAAGGGAGGGTTGAGCTACCGAACCGAAACAGCCACACCCCTGCTCACAGGACCGCACGGGTCGGTTTCACGGCATTGTGGAGAGTACGAAAGGGAAATCAACGCAGGGAGGGAAATTGAAACGAGCCGCTGAAAGGACTCGAACCTTCGACAGCCTCATTACGAATGAGGTGCTCTACCAACTGAGCTACAGCGGCACGTGGAGTATAAAATACGTTCTGTCCCGAACAATGCCAAGAGATCCCGCCATCGAACGCCGGATACTACGGTGCGTGTTTCCGCTCTTCGGACTGCCGGCGATGCGGCACTTCGCCGGTCGCTCGCTCAGGGAAGACGCTCCGGCTGCGTGCCCTTCAGCCGTGCCGCCGTGGCCTGCTTCTTGATATGCTCCGCCTCCTTGAAGTACTCCGCAAGACGTTTCTTGACTTCGCGACCGAAGGAATAGTAATGCATTCTATTGCACTCGGCGACGGCACGTGTATACTGCTTCTTCCGCAGTGCAATTCTCGCCAGCCAGAGATGGCACAGAGCGCCGTTGTAATGGTTGTCAAACGCTTCGGCCTCAACCCTCCCGAGCACGTACCGGAATGTCTTCTCCGCTTCGTCGTATCGTTTCAAATGGTACAGCGCCTTGCCCTTTCGGCGATGAAACGCAAGGCAGGTGGGATACTGCTTCAGGAGTTCCTCGGCAAGCTCCAGCATCTCTTCGTACCGTTGCTCATTGGCAAGAATGTCGAGGAGATGGTCGGCCGCGAACATTCTCGTGTACGTCCCTTCGGCCTTCGCGACCTGGAGCATATTGATAGCCGACTCTCGCTTGTCTTCGACGCCGGGCATCCACACCATCACCCTGGTCATCGCACTCCGCCAGTAATCGTACGTGGCAATCCCAAAATAGACATCCTTGAACCGGGGATACTCCTTGCGCAGTTCAAGAAGTACCGACACACCTTTCCAGCCGTGGCGAAAAGCGGTTATCCAGCGCCCGTACCTGCTTTCGTAGGTTCCCTTGTACCCGTGGGCGCCACCGACAAAGAACCGCGGCCACAGCGCCTCTGAGTTCGCGTCCGCAAAAGCCTCTCCTTTTTCGATAGCCAGGTCGCAGTAGTGGTAGAACTCATCTTCCTTGGAATCCGACTGAAAAAAGGCCATCCATGAATCCAGAACAACGGCATAGAAGAAGTAACCGGCGGGTCGATCCGGATACGTCCTGATTATTGTTCTGGCTTCTTTCGTAGCCTGCTGGAAATCGTCCCGGTAAAGGTAATCGATACACCGGCGAGCCGCCTGGTCAATCTCGACGGGCAGGGGCTGGACCGCCGCGTTTGAAACCGTGAGGGCCACCAGAAGTAACGACGGCATTGTCATTGTTGCGACCGGCCGCCCTTTTCGCGGATTGCACGGTATTCATTACGGTACCGATCCCATTGTCCGGTAATCCGGTAGTACCGGTACGCCCTGAAGATCTTCTTCGGAACATCCTTCAAAAAGTAGAAATCCACTTCAGCCCTTGCCGTGAACTTTCCTTCAGGATATGTCTTATACGATACAATCTCATAGTACGGTGTGTCCAGCACTCCTCCAGGCGCCACACCCTCGACGATCGCTTCGAGGTCGTCTTCCAGAATGACCTCCAGTTTCTTTTTCACCGTGCGGTCAGACTCGCACAGGCATGCAGCCACGGCCAACACCACCACGAATATCCTGACAATCGACCGTTTCCCGCTCACATTCATGGTTTACCCCATCGTTTCCCGGGCCCCAACAGGCTCCCGCTCATGCCGGACTCGGCTTTTCAACAAACTGCGCCCCGAGGCCGGATCAAAAAGATGAACCCTCCGACCGTCCACGAACACGGAGACACTACTGTCGGGCGGAAATTCGGCCTCCCGCGTAATCAGAAAACGCACTGCGGTCCCCTCTGCCGCCCGGCCGACAATCAAACACCTGTCCCCCATCGATTGCACCAGCTCGACAGCCACATTCAGCGGCGTGTCGGAATAGCGCCGTGCCCTTCGATGCTCCGATAAGGATACATGCTGAGGCCGAACCGCTACCGTTACGTCCCTTCCCTCCATTGCCGGGACCTTCGCGAACCGCTCCCTGTCGAGAATGAGGAACCCTATCGGCGTTCTGACACCCGCCCCGCCGTCGTGCCGCGCAATGGTTCCTTTGAAAAAGTTCATGGTTGGAGCTCCGATGAAGCGGGCCGCAAATACCGTTGCAGGTGCGTCGTACACCTCCTGCGGGGGCCCGCATTGCTCCATCGAACCCTCATTCAAGAGAGCTATTCTATCACTCATGCTCATCGCTTCGCTCTGGTTATGGGTGACATAGACCACGGTCGTTCCAACCTTACGGTGAACGCGTTTCAGTTCCTCCATGGCCATGTCCCGAAGGGCGGCATCAAGATTGCTCAGCGGCTCATCAAGCAGCAACACAGCCGGATCAAGCACAAGTGCTCTGGCCAGGGCCACACGCTGGCGCTGCCCTCCCGAGAGTTCCCGCGGAAGTCGTGATTCCAGCCCCCCCAGTCCCAGCATATCGATGACCCAGCCAAGACGCCGCTCCCTGAGTTCCCGCGATGCCTTCATCATCCTCAGTCCGAACTGGATGTTGCCCCGAACGCTCATGTGGGGAAACAATGCATAACTCTGAAAGACCATCGCCACGCCGCGTCTCTGAGCGGGCATGTCCGTGCACCGAATGCCGCCGATCTCAAGCTCGCCGCGGTCAATGGCGGTCAACCCGGCAATCATTCTCAGCAATGTCGTCTTTCCGCATCCCGAAGGGCCAAGGAGGGTCACGAATTCACCGTTTCCTATCCGTAAGTCCAAATTTCTAATTACGGAATGACCGGAGTACCCCTTGTACAGGCCTTTGAGTACGAGTTCCGCCATGGGATGTAACCGCTTATTGCTTGACCGCCCCGGATGTAATCCCCGCCGTCATATACCTCTGAAACACCATAGAAAAAATAATCACGGGCAGGCTCAGGCATACCGAAACGGCCGCAAGGACGCTGTGTGGAGGGGCAAACGCCAACTTCTGTTTCAGATACAAGGTAAGGGTGGAGATGTTTCCCAACCCGAGAAGAAAGTATGCAAAAATGAACTCGTCCCACGAAAGCAAAAACGTGTAAATCGCTCCCGCCGCCAGGCCGGGCGTTGCCAGGGGAAGAAGAATGCCGAAGAACACGGTGCCCCTTCCCGCACCCAGCACGCGCGCCTGCTCCTCCAGATCCACGGGGATGGGTTCAAACGCGCTCGTACCGATGAATATAACGTAAGGAAGCGCCAGGAGGGTGTGAGCGAGCACTACGCCCCAGTAAGTGTTGTGTCCCTCGAAGCGAATGAAAAGCTCAGTGACGGGTACTGCCGAGACGATATCGGGAAACAACCTGACGGAAATCAGAGCGACCAGAAGCGGCCTTTTCCAGGGCACCCGGTAGCGCCCCAGCACGTATGAGGCCGGAGTGCCGAGAATCATGGACAGAGCAACCGTGCAGAGTGCAATCACAAGGCTGTTGGCCACCACACCGAAAAATCGTTTGTCCGAGAAGAGGTAAAGATAATTGCGAAAGGTAGGCGCGTAAGGCCACAAAGGAATAGGCTCCCCTCCGGTATTGATGCTTGAGGCGTCGCTGATGCTGTACTTGAAAAGGATGTACAGCGGAAGCACCACCATCAGTACGGCGAGGAAAAGGCCGAAGAGCCAAACGCCGCGGCGATACGTATCTCCCGGCGTTCTCGAGGTTGCGGCCTTCAATCCCGCTTTCATCGTACCCCCGCGCCAAGTCGTCGCAGCAGCCCCGTGGCGCCGCGGAGCACAAAGACCGTTGCAACGATACCCGTAACCATCACCAGTGCCACAACGGCAGCCTCATGCGGCGCACCCCATTGATTGTAAAGCGACTCAATCAGCGTTCCCAGAAGCTCATGACGGCCCGCAAGAACAAACGGGAAGATAAACTCCTTCCACATTTCGATGGAACGAAGAAGAAGGACCGCCGAAACGGCCGGGATAAGCAGGGGTATCACGATATACCTGAACTGCGCCCGCCACCCCGCACCCATGGTCGTTGCTGCCTCAAGCAAGGTCGTGTCCATGGCATTGAGGCCGGAGAGAATGATCAGCATCGATATCGGCATGTCCCGCCACACCTTGCCGATCAGCGAAACCCCGAGTGCAAAAACGCCACTGCCACGCCAGTTGATCGGGTGACTCAGCAATGCCGGAACACCGGAATACTTTCCCATGAGCAAATGGTTCACGTGACCGCCGGGGTAGTCGAACAGGATCAGAAGCACAATGGCCGTTACCAGTGCGGGAACTGCAAGCGGCAAAAGGAACAGACTGCGAACCGTCGAACGCAAGACAAACCGTCGGAAAAGCAAAAAAGCCAGTGCCGCTCCCGTGAGAAGCTCAAGCGGCGTACCGATCAGGCAGAATAAAATCGTGTTGGTGAGAGCGGCCCGGAACCGTTCCGAAGAAATCACCGTACTCACCGTATGAAGCGTCGGAAAGGCCGCTCCGTCACCGACCGGTGCGGAAAATGCCAGCCCCACAAGGTAGCAGAGGACAACAATCAAGAACCCGCTCAGATAGAGGGTCGCGGGCACCAAAGGCCACAGATCCCGTCCCGCGCGCCGAATGCCCACACATCCCTCCCCTGCGGAGGTTCGGATCCCTACCGGTCTTCGGTTTCCTCCCCAAGGATGGCCTGGCGCCGCTGGGGGAACTCGGTTGCCAGCCGCCTTTTCATGTCGGCGAATTCGAGATTGTCCTCCTTCGTTTCGCCGGGTTCCAGACAGATCGCGTACCAGGCGTCGACATACAGCCGTGACGCCTGCGAATACTCCGGAACCGGAGGCACCGTGGTAAGGCCGTTAATCCTGATCTGGTCGACCGAAGTCAGAAAGATGTCTCCCACCCAGCCCTCGTCAAACACATTCGGCAGTGTGGTCAGCACATCTCTCCGAACCGGGATCAACCCGAACTTCGAGGATTCCCTGACCTGCACCTCCCTGCTCGTCATGAACCGGGCGAACTCGTAGGCGAGATCCTTTTCCACGGCGGTTTTTGGAATGCCCCACCACCAGCCTCCGGTCGAGATACTTCTCCCACCGGCCCGACGCGGTTTTCCGCTTGAGTCCAACCCAAGGGAAACGGCCCGAGGCACGATACTCAGACCCATATCGTCCCTGTCCGGGAGATAGCCCGGCATCCCCGGATCATCGGACCATCCATGTACATTGAAGCAATCGATCTGCTGCAGGTACGCCAGAAAAACCTTGCCGTCCTTGATCCCGTTGTAGATTCCCGCACCTTTCCACGCATCCTGCCACATTCCCGAATGATACAGTCCACCGTCCACCAGAGCTTTTTCCCACAGAAAGGTCTCAGCGGAGGCGTCACATGAGATATCAAGTACCTCATTCGGCGAGGCACCCAGTTGGATGGCGCGATCCACCAGAAACAGTGCCGTACCCCCGTAACGCGCACCCCGGTGAGCCAGCCGGCCCATCCTTACGCCCTGATACTCCTCATGGGCCCACACAAACCCGACAACGTATACGTCGTACAGATCCCACTGCCCCGGCTCATTCTCCAGCACATAGTCCGAAGGAAGCCCGTAACCGTTGACCTTTTCCAGGGCTTCTTCAATATCCGTCCGGTACCCTTCAAACTTCTCAACAGCATCGGCCACCATCGATTTTCGGTAAAACAGTATTCTGGTCTCCAGCTTGCGCGGTACGTAGTAGGGTTTCCCCTCCACGAACCCCAATCCCGAGGCGAGCTGATGATAGCGCTCAAAATCCTTCACCACTTCCGATGAGTCCCTTACGTTTGTCAGCTCCTCCATATAGCCGTGCGACACCAGTACCCTCGTCATCTCAAAGGGAGTCTTCACCAGGTCGATTTCGGGACGACGCTTGCTCCGCTCAAGCTTCAGTACTCGATCGATATCCCATTGTTTCTCAAAGACCGAGACCTTGACCCGGCAGTCATGCTCCCGCTCAAATTCGGGAATGATCTCCTCCCGGAGGAATCGTTCCTGAGCCGGCATCATTCGCAGAAGAATGCCGAGTTCCACCTTCCCGCCGCTCCCGCCGCACCAGACAAACGAGGCCGCCAACCCGATCAGTCCGATCAGCCTTGTTCTACGCATAGTCATCCTCCACAAAAGCACGAATCGCCTCGCGGCACGCTGCCTGCTTCCATGCACTACCGGAGTCATCCCCCCGTTCGCCGGCAACCCAGGGGCGCCGGACAAGACCTCGACCGTCGGCGCCTCGCACCCCGGCTTGATATAAAAGAAGGCGAACGCCTTTCGGCCTTCGCCTCCCTATTTCCCGCCATGGGAAAAGTGCCCATGAACTGATCGTCAGAAACTGTACGTGAAGGTCATCCGAGAAAACAGGTGATGCTGCGGTCCACTGATCAGGTTCCCGCCCGTGTGCAGGAAATCCATTCCCAAGACCCAGTCGACCCTCAGTCTGTTCTCAAAATTCAGCCCGATGCCCACGTTCGCAAAGTCATCCTCGGTTCCATCCGCCTCCGGGTTCTGCTCCCATCGACCGTCTTCCGTATCACCGGTCGTGACAAAGAGAAGCTCCTTCTTGAGGCCGCCCCGAAGCAGGAACCAATCCCACACCAGGTTGCGCTCAAGCCCGAGACTGAGCCTTCCGCCGAGGCCGGAACTCGCCTCATCCACCTCAGGCTCCCTGGTCTCGTAGAGGAACTCAAGCCCGCCCCAGGTGAAACCCCGATCGATGTTGATGTTCACCCCAAGCCCACCAGCAACGGAAAAAAGCGAATATTTCTTGAAATTCAGCAGGTCCACGCTCACGTGAGGGACGAAATCTCCGTTGATCACCGTAAGCGCCGAAAACAACCGAAGGTCGAACTTCGCCGCGAAATCTCCATTGTCCGCGAAGCTCGCCAGCGGCACGCTTTCGCCGGTCGCAGTATCCAGACCCGCCGCGCTCACGAGACCGATCCCTACCGATCCCTCCAGGTCCGTGGTTCGTGCAACGGGCAGATTCATACCCAGATTGAACCGATAGAGCGACGCCTCCTGATCAGCGCCCTCCTGCTGAAAGGCAACATAGGAGCCAAGCCCTATCATCCCGCCACCCGGGAACGCATAGCCGAGCAGAAGATCAAACTTTCCTACCGGATCGGGGTACATGTCGATATCGCCGGCTGAGCCGGCGAAGGCCGTGTCGAACTCCGGTTCGCCCCATGTCACGTAGTCGAGCATTTCGTCGTGCCGGTTCATAGTCATACCCAGCGAGAACATTGGATACTGGCTGCCGGCCTCGTTTCCCTCGTTGAATGAATACGAAAGAATACCCCCTCCGTACGGCCGTATCGGATCTCGATTCGCCTTTCGCAATGCGGCAAGACTGTCGTGCTTCTCGGCCTTCGTCTGCACATACAGCCCCGACGAAGCAATAAGCAGGTTGGGATAGATGTTGACGTTGGCTGGATTGCGGTAGATGCTGTAATCATCCATAAAGAACGCATCGTGCCCGCCCAGAGCAGCGATTCTTGAATCGGTCGCATACCCTGCAACTACCCACCCGACTACCGCCATGCACGCGAAGAATCTCTTCATCTAACTCCTCCATGTGGAAGGGATACAGTGCCTTTTGTATGCCACCTCCAGAATATACTACTATCTACTGCGAGAACACAAATGGGTATACCACCTCGGTCACGTCGCCCGGCTTGTCGATCTTGCCGAATGCCCACCGCTTGATTTTCGAAACGACCGTTGCCTCGAGTTCCGAGTCCTTGATTGTGGAGGAAACGACGTTACAATGGATCACCTTCCCGAACTCGTCGATCGCGAACTTTACGGTAATTTTCCCCCTGAGTCCGGGTTTCTCCCGCAGTCGCTTGTTGTAGGCATACCGGAGCGCGGCGAGGTTCTGCATGACAACACGCCTGATGCTGGCCATGCTTCGACCACCGGTCAGAGCGCCACCGCTTACGGTCTTTGGTGCGGAAACCTTGAGCGAGCCACGTTTTTTCAGGCCCAGCGACGAGCCGGCGTCACCACCCATCAGGCTTCCGACCAGGTCGTCAATACCTCCTCCGCCTCCCCCGAATCCGCTTCCATAGCCGGCGCCGTACCCGATACCGGCCGCGCCTTTCCTGCCCACACCACCGCTGCCCCCGGCCTTCAGACCTCCGACACCCTGCAGAATCGCGTCAATGCCCGACGCGAATCCGCCTTTGCCGAAGACATCGGCCGACGCAACCGTTTTCCCTTTGATCTGGCCGGAAATGATACCAAGAACGCCTTTCTTGGTGACTCGCGCACGAGGATCTCCACCGCCCCCGGTACGGCCGCCGGCGCCCTTCTTTTTTGTCTTTTTCAGCTTCTTCTTGTCCGACTTGATCTCTTCCTCTTCTTTCCCCTTGTCCTTGACAAGCGTTTCGGGCAGTTCCTCGACCAGCTTCGCGGAACGCTCCTCGGGGATCTTCTCGAAGAAGTCGGTTGCGACCTTGACAATCTCCACCGTGCTCAGCCACAGTCCCGCCAGCAAAGCAAGCACCATCGCGACCAGTTCGAGGTTACGCAGTTTGGGATCCTTTTCGACATGGAAAATGTCGCCCCGCCGGCGAAGCTGCTCGGTATATTCCTGGTCCGAAAGAACCCTGCCGGGCTCTTCATCCTCGTCAAGCTCATCGTTGTCCGCCGAGACCGGCCGTGCCGGCTTCGCTTTCGGTTCCGACGATGGCGGTTTCGGTGAAGCAGCAGCTCCGAAGCTGTCCATATCAACAACGGCAGGCTCCACCTCTTCAACAACTACGTCGGCGCCCGCCGCCTTGAACTGCGCGGCGAGCCTCCGAGCCTCCTCCTCTTCCGCCTCTTTCTTGATACAGACCGATTTCTGTACCAGGGCGGCGCTGACTACCGCCGGCGTGCTTCCGGACCACTTTGCAATCTCCTCTGCAATCCGGGCTGCGCGTTCGGCGTCTTCGCATCGTTTGATTGTGACCTTGTATCTCACCGTTAGCTTTCCCTTTCCATGACTGCAAAGTTCATATTGTTGTAACCGACCTTCCCACACGTATTCATGATTTTGTAGAGAACGTCAAAGTCCATGTTCTTGTCTACCTGAACGATGACCTTCCCTTCAACCTCATTCAAAGCGCCCAGCCGCACCATCTCCTCCTCCTGCGCGTAATGCGAACGGAGCCTCTCTTCGAGCTTCGGGTTCGACGGGTCGGGATTGTCATGAGGAATATTCCTGATATCCTCCGTCGGGACAACCGGAAGATTGTCGACCAGCACCATGTCGTGGGTAACGGCTATTTGCAGGTTCACTTCCTTCGGTTTCTTCTTGGAAACGGAGTTAGGAAGCACAAGGTTGTCGGCATTGGTGAGAATGGCACCCTCGGCCGCGAACTGCTTGAGAAGGAACACCACAAGTATAGTAAACATATCCATCATTGAGGTGATTTGAAGCCCTTCCCGACGGTTCTTTTTCGGCGCTCTTCCACGCTTCTTGGCCATGCTAACCTCTCAATTTCGCAATAGATATGTTGGGGAATTCCGCCTGCCGTGCCGCATCCATGATCTGCACGATCTTATCATACAGCACCTCGTTCTCCGCTGCAATGATAATGTTCTCGGCATCATCGGCATCCTTGAACCGCTCCTTCACTTTCATCAGGCGATTCTTCAACTCATCGTACACCGACATGGGCTGGAGCTGAAACTCCGAGGGATCGCTCACAACGCTCATCCTACGAGGATTGCTCAGAGCATAAACGGTATCTCCAGGTTCAACCTTCTGCACCGGAACTCCATCAACATCGGTAAGCATTTCCCCGTATTTCGTGTAGAGACATTTGTTGATCTCTTCATAATCCTGATCGCACGAATACAGGTAGATATCGTACCGTTCGTAGATTTCCAGCGGCCGTCCGGTCACCGGATGCTTGGGCGGCTCCGGATTCTTCGGGTCATATTTCACCGTAAGTTCCTTGCCGTCATCTTTGGTGATGTACTTGTGGAACTCCTGGTAGAACAGACTCGGAAGGAACCCGCCCTTCGCACCCAACGTCAATACCGAATCGGTGATAATGGCCGTAAGCAGAAGCTTGTTCTCCTCCTCCTCCGGCCGTTGCTTCACCGTTTGCTTGGTCTGAGACCCCCGCCCTTCGGGTAGATTGATGTCGATAATCGCGATCTGGGCAAACTCGGCCTGCAGAAGCAGAATCGGGACAAGAACAACCATCAGACACATAAACGGTGTCAAGTCCAGATCCTTCACCGTGGCCGTAGCCTTCTTGAAATTCTTCAAAGCCATCAATCACTTCCTTTGTTCGAGGACCGTCTCCCCTTTCGTCATCAACTACTCTTCAACAAGGTTCACCAACTTCGCCGTCTTCTCGTCCAGCTCCTCCACCACCTTGTCGGACTTGGCGCTGATAACACCGTGTGCCAGCATGGTGGGAACGGCAACGATAAGCCCGAAGAGCGTGGTCGACATGGCAATGGAGATACCTGTTGCCAGCGCCTGTGCACGCTGCGCGGCCGGGACGTTCGCCACTGCGTCGAATGCCACCATCAGTCCGTAAATCGTCCCCGTAAGACCCAGCAACGTCGCGAGGTTGGCCAGCGTATTCAGCATCGGGATGAACCGGTTTATCTTCGGCGTCTCCGTCAGAAAGACCTCGTCCAGCGCCTTCTGCACCGCCTTTGAACTCTTTCCCCGATTCTCCAGCACCGTAGTGACACCTTTTGCCAGCGGAGTTCTTACCGATGAAGCATACTTGATAGCCTTGTCGTAGTCTCCCGCCTTCAAATACTTTGCAATGCCCGACATGAATGTTCCACTTCCGGCTCCGCACTTCACGAAAAGATACCAGGCTCGCTCGATCACCAACGCCGCGATCGCGAATGCCATGATCAGGATAATCCACATCACGAAGGCACCAGAGGTCTTGAAACCGGAGACGATGAAATTAAGAAGCTGCATACTCCCCCACTCCTTTCTGAAAATAAAACGACTCAGGGATTACATTCGTTACATGATCCAACAGGAACAACACTCCTCCCTCCTCTGCATCTTGTTCGCCTTCCTTCTTCTCCTTTCTCCAACTCGGTTGCACCGGATGATCACTTCGCTCACGCCTGTCGACAGTCTATCTCTTCCCTCTCTTCTTTCGCTTTTTCCTTCCTTCAGCTTCGTTCTTCTCTTCCTGCTCCTGCTCACCGGAATCAACTTCCTGTCCCTGCAGAGCCTGATCATTGCCCGCACCGGCTCCTCCATCATTCCCCGCCCCTTCTTCGCCTCCCGCCTGCTGCCCCCCGGCATCGGCCGTCCGGCTCTGCCCGGGCGTCCACGGCGTAATATCAACGGTCAACCACTGGGACGTAGGATTGATAACACGAATGCGCGCCTTGCAACTGTCCAGCCATTGGCTTCGAGCTATTCCGAGATCCTGAGCGGCCTTCACCGCTTCTTCATACTTGGGCAAGGCCTTGTCCATCGCTTCAAGCTTCTTCTCCTCGAGAATCTCCTTGTACGCCTGAAGCTCTTCCTTTGACAATCCGGACGGCGCCGGCGCACTTGCCAGAATCTCCCCTACTTCCTCGAAGAGCCTGCCGATCCGGTATCCCATTTCCATGAAGGCGGAAATGGAACTATCAACGTAGGCATCTTCAATATTGTCGTCGTGCGCCTTCTGGATATTCCAGTAGTACTTTTCCTGAGCCTTAATATAATACTTCTCCAGCTTCAGGATTATATTGATTTTCGAAGCAATTCGCTGATCCTTACTGCCGAAAAGCTTCTGATTTCTCTCGGCGTCGGCCATACTGACGAAGCTCTCGCCGATTTCGTACGTTGCCCTGAGAACCCAGTCCTGGACCCCGGTTTCGATGGCCAATGCGTATTGCTTGAGCACCTTTTCGAGAGCCCTGGTTTTTTCCTTCAGCGCTTTCCTCACGTCCCGCTCACGTCGACCGGTCAGCTTGATCGCGTCGTACTCCTTGTGATAAATCCGACCCAGCCGGAAAGCCGCCTTGGCAACACTGGCAATATTGAACTCAACCTTCTTCTTGAACTTGTCGTACAACGTTGCGGCGCTCAGATAGTTGTTCTCGCCATCCTTGTATTTCTTCAGCTTGTAGTAAGCATCGCCCGCCGCAATCAGAGCTTCAACCTGCTTCGCCTTGTTCTCGAACTTCTTTGCAAACTCTTCGAAAGCCTCGGCCGCCTCCTCCTGCCGGCCCATTTCCTTGTAACAATGGCCGATTGAATAACTGGCCTCCTCGGCGTATTCCGACCGTGGATACTTCTCGGCCAGAATCCGGTAGCTCTTTATCGCACGCTCGTAGAGCTTACCCTTTTCCAGGATGAGGCCACCATTGTAAAGTGCCTGGGGTGTGCGCGAGTCATCCGCGTACCGCTGGAAAACCAACTCGAACATCTGCCCGGCCTTGTCGTAGTTGTTCACCTTCTGATAGGTCTCCGCCGCGGAGGACAAACTCGGAATGGCGAAATCCGCCTTGGTGATCGTGGCGGCGGCCTTCGCATAGACATTGGCCGCCATTTCCCACTTCTCGATCTTCTTGTAGTTCTCCGCCGCCCGAAGGAACGCCTTTTCGCGAAGGTCCGACTGCGCGAACTTCGTCGGCAACCCCTCGAACGTAGCCGCCGCCAACTGCGGACTGTCGGCTTCCTCATAGCACACCCCGGCCTCAAACCACGCCGGCGCCGCTACCTTGCTCTTGGGGAACTGATTGAAAACGTCCTTGAACACGTCGGCCGCTCCAAGATAATTCCCCGCCTCCCGCATCTTGTCGGCCTTACTGTAGATAGCCGCCGCCGCCAGATCCACCACTTCCTGGTATTCCTCCGTCTTCGGATCGGTGCGCGTAAGCAGCTCTTTGTACTTGGAAACAGCCTTCTCGTGTTGGCCCGCGCTGGAGTAACTCTTCGCGAGCATACGAAACGCCTTCGGAGCAATCTTCGTCTGAGGATGGTTATCCACGATTGCTTTGAATTCGTCGATTGCACGGTCATACGCCCGGGCCAGATAATGAAGATTTCCGGCCAGGTAGATGAGCTCGGCGGTGGCGGGGCTTGTGGGGAATCGCTTTCGGTAGGCTACAATCTTGTTAAGCATTCCCCGGGTTTCGGGAAGCTCGTAGGTCTGCTGTTCTTCCAGCCCCCCTTCGGCGATCTTCTTCTTTCGGGCCTTGTCGAGAGCAACGATCGCATTGTAGCCGGCATCTTCCTGCGAAATGGCCATGGCACCGCCCTTCTGGGCCTTCTGCCTGGCTTTCTCGTACTCCTTGGGATCATCGTACAGCAGGCTGTCTACGTCGATCGTGTACTCAGGATACTTGTCCAGGTCCTCCATGGCAACGTACCAGTAGAAATCGACTGCCTTGTCGTATTCCCCGAGATCGTTGTAAACCTCGGCACAGTTGTACTTGAATTCATACGTCTTCCACTTGTCGTCGGGGAACTTCTCGAAAAACTCAAGATACCGATCGAGCGCTTTCTGGTAAGCTGCCCTGTCCTTCTTCCGCTGAGCTTCGGCGTGATAGTAGATGCAGACGTTGCTCAGCGCACGCTTCACATACTCCTTCGCCTGGTCAATAATCGCCCGCTCGCTCGTGTTCTTCTGATACCACTCGCTTCCCTTCCAGTAGTTGTCCACGAGCTTCTCGCGCTCTTCGTTGGCCTTCTCGTGCTTCTTCTTGACCACCAGGCATTCCACCAGCATATGCTGAGCGATTGGAGCGTCTTTGTAAAACGGGTAATTCTCCAGCGCCGCGCGAAGAGCAACAATCGCATCGTCGAACTGCCCATGTTCACGATTCTTCTTGCCGATCGTGTAAATGACGTAATCTTCGTAGGGCTTGTGGCCGTGACGGTCAAAGAACTTCATCGCCGTCGTTGCGCCGCCGGGCATATCCGAGAAGGAAATCGCCATAAACTCCAGCGCCTCATCACGGAACTCTCTCTTGACATACTCGCCGGCGTCGCACTTCTCGACATATTCGAAGAACAGTTCAACCGCCTTGTCGAATTCCGCGCGGTTGTAGTAAAGCTCCGCCCTTCGGTAGTGGCTCATTTCCCATACTTCGATATTCACTTCTTCACGCTTGACCGCATCGAAGTGCTTCAGCGCCCTCGACACGTGTCCCTTCATGTACGCGAAATCGCCCAGGCGAAAATGAGCCGCTGAAGCGCGCACACTCGTGGGATTGTTTTCAAGAAGATCCTTGAAAGCTTCCTCGGACTTGTCGATCTCTCCGGCAAGCAGAAGAATGTTTCCTATCTGATACTGGCACTCATCATAACGCTCAAAGTCGGGATACTCCCGCACGAGGCGGCGATACATGTCCAACGACCTGGTGTAATCCGGGACCGGGTTCACGGGCTCCGGACCAACCGGGTTGCGCTCCCATGCATCCATCTTACGTTCGTACTCTTCACGCCGCTTGATGTAATTATCCGCATCGGCATCGTAGTACAGCTTGGCAAGCGTGAACATGATATCGGAGCACCGATCGCTTTTCTTTCCCTCACAGCCGGCAAGCAGCTTTTCGTAGCGCTGGATGACCTGCGGGAGGCGCTCCCGGCTCCTGTCCACGGTTGTGCTCTGCTGCGACCTCTTCTGGAGTTGGAGCTTCTTTTCCTGCAACTTGCGCAGTTTCTCCTGAAGAGCCTTTTTCTTTCGCTCCGCCTTGCTGTCCGCCGAAATCGCCGGCGGCATTGCGAGCTGCGCACAGAATGCCACCAATGTCAAACATAGTACGTGCTGAATGGTGCGCTTGGTCATGTGTCCTCTTCCCCTGTAGAGATTCTTACACCCCTATTTATTCGCTTAATCCTGCTCTCCTGAGATCCTTACTCCCATCGTTTGACCGCAAACCGTTCCTGCCTGCTTCCGCTTTGGCCGAGTAATTGTTCCCAAGCTTCCCCCGAGCGACCTTTTATTAAATATAAACGAGAGCTTCGGCGCGCGCAAGTCCTTGAGTCATCTTTGCCGACCCGTCCCTCTCCTCAGCCTCCACGACCCCGAAAAAGCTACTCCTGAATCTCCTCAAGCTGCTCTCTGATCTTCTCCATCTCCTCATCGATCTCTTCGCTCTCTTCCCTGGTCTTCTCAAGCACCTGCTCCTGCTTTTGCATCTGCTCCATGCTCGCAACCTTCGCAAGCGCATATTCCGCATCCTCGAGTACCTGACTCTTCCGCCGCAGAAACTTCTTGTGCGACTTGGCCAGAAGCGTGTACTCGAAAAACTCTTCGTTCTCCCGCGCGAACTCATCATAGGCCGACTTCAGCTCCGCCCGCTCCTCGATCGTGCGGTTGGTCGGTCGACGAAGCGCATTCTTCTTGATACGCTCTCCCGTGGGACGGAACTGTTCGACCTCGCGCTCGAACTGAGTCTCCCGCCGCTTCAGGTCTTCCTCGGTCACGTAGTC